>NZ_JBARMY010000311.1:0-11476 GCF_049802695.1 Mycobacterium sp. | reverse complement strand
GGCCAGCGGGTCGCCGAGCTGACCGAACGATTGAACGCAGCGGGCCCGGACGCGGTGGCCACCGAACTGGCTGACGCCGCCGCAGCGGCCGAAGCGCTGCGCGCCCGCTGCGAGGAGACCGACCGCGCGCTGCGTGAGGTCAATGTGGAGCTCGCGGTGTTCGGCACCGAAGGCCGTCAGGGCAAACTCGATGCCGCGCAGATCGACTGGGAGCATGCGAAGGCCGAACACGTGAGGGTGGGGCGCCGGGCGCGGGCCGCCGAGTTGTTGCGGTCGGTGATGGCAAGACACCGAGACACCACCCGCCTGCGTTACGTCGAGCCGTTCCGCACCGAACTCCAGCGCCTCGGCCGCCCGGTGTTCGGGCCCAGCTTCGAAGTCGACGTCGATAGCGACCTCAGGATCTGCAGCCGCACCCTCGATGGCCGCACCGTGCCCTACGAATCGTTGTCAGGCGGGGCCAAAGAACAGCTCGGTATCCTGGCCCGCCTCGCCGGGACGTCGCTGGTCGCCAAAGAGGATTCCGTCCCGGTGCTGATCGACGATGCGCTGGGCTTCACCGACCCGGACCGGTTGGCCAAGATGAGCGAGGTGTTCGGCAGCATGGGCGCCCAGGGACAGGTGATCGTGCTGACTTGCACACCCGCCCGCTACGACGGTGTCGAGGGCGCGCACCGCATCAATCTCAGCGCGTAGCGACGCGAATGATGATGACCGCACGACGACGACGCGTGCAGAAAAAACTGGCGGCGCTGCCGGGAGTGCGGGCAGTGCGCCGGCCGGTGTCGCCGGGCGCCACTGAGCAATTCAACCTTTACTACGTTCGCACCGGGCGCATGTCCGCCCACCCGTTGGTCATCCTGACCGGCGGTCCAGGAGTGGCTTCGGTGCTGCTTTACAAGGGTTTTCGGCGCCGCGCCGCCGCTGCGGGACTCGACGTGATCATGATCGAGCACCGGGGCGTCGGAATGTCGCGCCACGACGACTCTGGCGACGACCTGCCGCCGCAGGCGTTGACGGTCGACCAGGTGGTCGATGACGTCGCCGCGGTACTCGATCACGCGCAGGTGGACACTGCCGTCATCTACGGCACGTCGTACGGCACCTACATCGCCGCGGGCGTGGGCGTGCGCCATCCCGGCCGGGTGCACGCCATGATCTTGGATTCTCCGCTGCTGTGCCGGCATGACATGGCCTCGGTACGTGACGCCCTTCGCGGCCTGCTGTGGGACGGCGACAGTCCGGAGGCCGCAGCGCTGGCACCCAAGGTGCGTAGGCTCGTCGCTGCCGGCGTCATGACACCGGCGGGCGCGCAGGTCGCGGCAACGGTGTACGGCTTCGGCGGCGCACCGTTGCTCGAGCGTCAGCTCGATCTGCTGCTGCACGGTCGCACGAATTTGTGGCGTGCGTTGCGCAGAATCGACAAGCTGGTCACCCGCACGGTGCCCTTCCGTTTCGAGATGGACCTGGTCAGTCGCATCGCTTTCCGTGAGCTGGATTACGCCGGTGAACCAGATCGCCTTCCGCTGGACCCGGCCGTTGCAATGCGCGAGAAGGCTCCCGCAGGGCCCCCTTTCGAGGCAGAGCCCTATGACTTGGTCGCCGCGATGCCGAAGTTCGCCTGGCCCACGGTGGTGATCTCCGGCGGCCGTGACCTCACCACCCCGGTCGCGGTCGCCGAGCGCATCGTCTCGCTGATCCCCGACGCGGTGCTGATTCGGCTGCCGACCATGGCGCACAGCGCACTGGACGGCCGCGAAAACGCCGCCTTGCAGATCGTCACAGCCGTCAGTAGCGGACGCGTCCGAGGGTTGGCCCAGCGCACGTCGGCATTGGACGCGCTGCCGGGGCGGCCCGCTCTGCGTCTGCTCACCATGACGATCGGCGCTGCGGCTGCCGTCGAAGGTGCGCTGCCCGCAATATTGTCGACACCGCGAAAGCTGTTGCCGGTAGCTCAGTCTCGGGTGAAACCGATCTCGGAGTAGACGACGTCGGCCAGCCCGAACGCGCCGTAGTTGGCCACATCGCTACGCACCGCGATGTCGCCCGACGATTGAAACAGCGGCAGGTTGAACCCTTCCCGCCAGATCATTCGGTCGACCTCATTGGCCAGTGCGCGGGCCTTGCCCTCGTCGAGCTCGGAGAGTGTCTCGTCGATCTTGGCGTCGATGCTCGCATCGCCGATCTTGCCGAAGTTGCTGTCGCCGTCTGAGGTGTAGATCTGCGGCAACGCGGACAGCGGGAAAGCGTTGCCGACCCAACCGAACTGAGTGATGTCGAAGTCGCCCACACCGACGTACTGGCTGAAGAAACCGGTGCCCGGCTTGGGGTCCAGGACCAGTTTGACGCCGAGCTGAGCCAGATTCTGTTGGGCGACCAAGGCGATCTGCTTGTTTGATTGCGCCTCGAAGAACACGTCGCGAATCCTCAGCTGTTTGCCGTCTTTCTCGCGCACCTTCCCATGCAGCTTCCAGCCCAGCGCGTCGAGTTCCCGGCCGGCCTCATCGAGGTTGTAAGCGGCTGGTGCGCTGTTGTTTTCGTAGCCCACCTGCCCGGCGACGTAGACATGGTTGTCCAGCGGCACCGGATGGCCGGTCAAGCCGTGCTCGACGACGTCGACGATGGCGCGTCGGTCGATGCCTTTGCAGATCGCCCGGCGCAGCCTCTCATCGGCCAGGATGGAGCCGCGCGCACCGTTGAAGGTGAAGTGGTACCAGACGGGTGCCGGCGCGTGCCTGATGAGGACCCCGGCTGTGCGCTCGGCGGTAACCATGTCGTCGAAAGTGCTGATGCCGGCGGCGTCGATGGCGTTGTTCTGCAAGGCGGGGATGACGGCCGTGGGGTCCAGGACCAGGAAGGTAATCGAGTCCAGCAGCGCCTGGGCACCCCACCAGCGAGGGTTGCGGGTCAATATGATTCGCTGCGCGGTCCGGTCGATGCCGGAAACGATGAACGGTCCAGACGACGGCCCCGGGGCGTCGAGTTGGCCGGTGTTGAACACGTCCGGGTTCGCCGTCATGCTGCGCGGTTGGATGCCGCCGGCGAACATTGCACGCCATTCCGCGTACGGCTTGGCGAAGGTGACTACCGCCTGACGGTCGTCGACGCCGCGGGTCACCGACTTCACCCGCTCGAAGCCGGCCCTGCTGGCGATCAGGTAGCGCTTGTCCCGACCGCTGCACGCGTCGACCTCGGATTTGAGGTCCTCCCACGTCATCGGAGTGCCGTCGCTCCACACCGCTTTCGGGTTGATCGTGTAGGTGACGACCTGCGGATTGGTGCTGGTGAGTTCGGCGCCGGTGAAGTAATCGGTGTTGAGTTCCAGCGTCCCAGTGGACTGGGTGATGAACGCACCCGGCAGCGTCGGCGTGACGATTCTCGCCAAGTCGTCCGTATTGCCGTCGATGTTCAACTCGTTGAAGTTGGCGGGAAAAGACGTCAGGGCGAGTCGCAGGCTGCCGCCGTGGCGCAGCGTGGCCGGATCGTGCGGGTTCACGTCGCTGGTCGTGCCGACTTTCGTGGCGCCCAGGTCGGACAGTTCCCGGTACCCTGCTGAGCAGCCGCTGACGATCAAACACATAACTGTCGCCAGCAGCGCAAGCCTGCGAATGACCGGCGGGCGCGTCACCCGGACGATGCTAATTGACATCGGAGTGCGCCCGCGGGACGGCGGCCAGCAGCCGACGGGTGTAGTCGTGCTGCGGGTCAGTCAACACCTGCTCGCTGTCACCTTGCTCGACAATGGTTCCCCGGTACATCACCGCGACCCGGTGTGCGAGGTGTTTGACCACCGAAAGATCGTGCGAGACAAACAAGTAGGACAACTCGAAGGTGCGCTGCAGGTCCAACAGCAGGTTGATGATGCCCGCCTGAATCGACACGTCGAGCGCCGACACCGGCTCGTCGAGCGCGAGGATCTTCGGCTGCAGCGCCAACGCCCGGGCGATACCGATCCGCTGCTTCTGGCCTCCGGAGAATTCGGCGGGATACCGATTGGCGTCGGCGTGAGTCAAGCCGACGGTGCTCAGCAATTCGGCGACCCGGTCTTCGCATCGCTGCTTATCGAACCCATTGGCCACCAAGGGTTCAGCGATGACGTCGAAGACCGGAAGACGTGGGTCCAGCGACGCCACCGGATCCTGGAACACCACCTGCAATTCGGTGCGCAGCCGACGACGGCCGGTTGCGTCGAGGTTCGCGACGTCGTTGCCGAGTATTTCGATGGAGCCGGCCTGGGGTGTCTGCAGCTCCAGAATCTGGCGCAGGGTCGTCGATTTGCCCGACCCGGATTCGCCGACGATGGCCAGAGTCCGGCCTTGTTCCAAGGTGAAGCTCACGCCGTCGACCGCCCGCACTTCACCGACCCGCCGGCGAATCACCACGCCTTTGGTGAGCGGATAGGTCTTGGCCAGGTCACTGACCTGCAGCACCGCCGGAGTGCCGCCGGCGGGGGCATCGATCCGCTGAGGCTGCGTCGACACCCCGAAGATATCGGCGGCACTGCGCCCGGCGACGTCGTCGGTGCGGATGCACGCCGCCTCGTGGCCCTCTCGGATGGTGACGAGATCCGGTTCCGCCGACCAACATTCGTCGATCACCAGGGGGCAGCGCGGGGCGAACGGGCAGGCGTCGGCGATCAACGACGACATCACCGGCGGGGCGCCCGGTATCGGAATGAGCCGGGTGCCCTGTGGGGCGTCCAGTCGCGGCACCGAACCCAGCAGCCCGACCGTGTAGGGCATGCGCCGGTTCCGGTGCAGTTCGTCGACGTCGGCGATCTCGACGGCCCGTCCGGCGTACATGACCAGTGCCCGATTGGCGAACTCCGACACCACCCCCAAGTCGTGGGTGATGATCAACACACCGGCACCGGTGACGTCGCGTGCGGTGCGCAGCAGATCGAGGATCTGCGCCTGCACGGTGACGTCGAGCGCTGTGGTGGGTTCGTCGCAGATCAGCAGATCGGGATCATTGGCGATCGCGATCGCGATCACCACCCGCTGAACCACACCGCCGGACAGCTCGTGCGGAAATGCTTTCGCGCGGCGCTCGGGCTGTGCGATGCCGACCAAATCCAGAAGTTCCAGAGCACGCTTGCGGGCATCGGCGCGGCCGATGTCCTGGTTGTGCACCCGGACAGCTTCGGCAATCTGGTCGCCGACCGTGTAAACCGGCGTCAGCGCCGACATCGGATCTTGGAACACCGTGCCGATCGTCTTACCCCGAACCGGCGACATCTCCTCATCGGACAGACCGAGTAACTCCCTGCCGTGCAACCGAACCGACCCTGAGACGTTGGCGTGTTCGGGCAGCAATCCGACCACGGCCATCGCGGCAGTGGTCTTACCCGAACCGGATTCCCCGACAATCGCCACCACGTCACCAGGATCAATGTGGTAACTCGTGCCGCGCACGGCTGGCACCCGGACCTCGTCGGTCTCGAAGGTGACGTTGAGATTCCTTACCTCCAGAAGCGCCGTCATCGCGGTCGTCGCGTTTTGCGGCGTGCCGTTTTACTGCCTGGATCCAGCGCGTCACGCAGGCCGTCGCCGGTCAGGTTGGCGCACAACACCGTCAGCACCAGGGCTCCGGCGGGGAACAGGAACACCCAAGGGAAAGTAGTGACCGACGGGGTGCCGTCGGAGATCAGCGTGCCCAACGACACGTCGGGTGGTTGCACACCGAAACCCAGGAAGCTCAGGCCGGTCTCGGCGAGGATGGCGAATCCGACGTTGAGCGTCGCGTCGATGATCAGGATCGAGGCGACGTTCGGCAGGATGTGATGCGTGATGACCCGGCGACTCGACACACCCATATATCTTGCCGCACTGACAAATTCCCGTTCGCGCAGGCTCATCGTCAGGCCGCGCACCATGCGCGAGCTGACCATCCAGCTGAACACAGCGAGCAGGCCGATCAGCCACAATATGCTGCTCGATCCCTTGATCCGCGGAGTGACGATGGCGATCAGAATGAATCCGGGCACCACCAGCAACAGGTCGACCAGCCACATCAGTGCCCGATCGCGCCAGCCGCCGAAATAGCCGGCGACCGACCCGACGGTGGCGGCGATACTTGTCGAGATCAACGCCACCCAGAAGCCGATCAGCATGGACTTCTGCATGCCGCGCAGAGTCCGGGCGAGCAAATCCTGCCCGAGCGGGTTGGTGCCGAACCAGTGCCTGAACGACGGTGGCTGCAGCAGCGCGTCATAGTCGAGCGTGGTGTAGTCGTAGGGGAGTAACGGCGGCAGCGCATAGCAGCCGATGAACAGCAGGATCAGCAGGATCAACGCCACGACGGCGGGCCGGTTACGAAGGAACCTGCGCGCAACCAAACTTCGCCGCGACGCGAATACGCCCGGAGTCACCGCGGATCGAGGTGGCGGGGTCTCGACAGTCGACTGTTGAGTCATGACACCCGCACCCTTGGATCCAGCAGGGCATAGAAGACGTCGGAGAGCAATCCTGCGAGTAGCACTGTGGCGCCGGTGAACACGGTGATCGCCGCGACGACGTTGGTGTCCTGGGTGGAGATGCCCTGAACCACCCATTCGCCCATACCGTGCCAGCCGAAGATCCTTTCGACGAACACCGCGCCCACCACCAGGCCGCTGACCGCGTAGGCGAACAGCGTGGCCATCGGAATCAGCGCCGTGCGCAGACCGTGTTTGAACAACGCGCGCCGGCGGGTCAGGCCTTTGGCGCGCGCCGTCCGGATGAAGTCCTCGCTCAGCACGTCGAGCATCGCGTTGCGCTGGTAGCGGCTGAAGCTCGCGATCGACGTCAGAGCCAGCGTCAGCGTCGGCAACACGATGTGCTGCGCGCGGTCGACGAGCTGATCCCATATCCGGCCGGGCGGTAGCGGTGAAGTTTCACCGGTGTACAGGAAAAGCCGGATTCCGCTGAGCATGTTCATCCGCAGCCCCGCCAGGATGAGCAGGTTAGCCAGCACGAACGACGGGACGCTGAGGGTGATCAACGACAGCACGGTGATCACGCGGTCGCTGAGCTGGTATTGACGGACCGCCCCCCAGGCGCCGACGACCACGCCGATCACCGTGCCGAGTACCGATCCGATGACCACCAGTCGCAGCGTGACCCCGACGCGCCGGCCGAGCTCCTCGGATACCGGGTGACCGGTCACCGTGGCGCCGAAATTGCCGCGGACCGTGCCGGAGATCCACTTGGCATACCGGACCGGTATGGGCCGGTCGAGGTTGAGCTGGACGGCTTTGGCGTGAATGGCCTCCGGCGGTGGCTTCGGGTGACGCTGCACGAAGCTGTCCAGCGGATGAAATGTTATCGATGTCAGGCAGAAGATGAGGAACGACGCCAGCGCCAGCAGCAGGAGGTAATTGAGGAAGCGACGCGCCAGGAAGCGGATCACGCGCGCAGGCCTCCACAATGTCGCATGGCCACAGAGTAAGAGATGCCGGGTCGCTCAGCGCGCGGAGACGCGGCGGCCCCGCCCGCCTTTGCGACCTCCATGACAACCCCCAGCGACAGCTGGCAAATCTCAAACCGCTGCAATCGGAGTGATTCGGACCGGTGTGAGGTGGGCCGCCGATTGTTACCATCAGCCGTTTGGGTTGTGAGTCAGCGAACGACATGCTGCGATTTTGAGGAGACTGGTGTGACAGTTACCGATGACTACCTGGCAAACAACGCAACTTACGCGAGTAGTTTCAACGGACCGCTGCCACTCCCGCCGAGCAAGCACGTCGCCGTCGTAGCCTGCATGGACGCCCGGCTGGACGTCTACCGACTGCTCGGCATCAACGAGGGCGAGGCCCACGTCATCCGCAACGCCGGCGGAGTCGTCACCGACGACGCGATCCGTTCGCTCGCCATCAGCCAACGGCTGCTGGGCACCAAAGAGGTCATCCTCATCCACCACACCGACTGCGGAATGCTCACGTTCACCGACGACGACTTCAAGCGCTCGATTCAGGAAGAAACCGGTGTCAAACCGCCGTGGTCGGCCGAAGCATTCCCGGACCTCGCGGAGGACGTGCGCCAGTCACTGCGTCGCATCGAGAACAGTCCGTTCGTCACCCAGCACGAATCCTTGCGCGGTTTCGTCTTCGACGTCGCGACCGGAAAGCTCGAAGAAGTCACCCTTTAGACGAATCGGCCGGCACCGCGGCCTACTCATCGTGCCCGCCGACTGCTCACCGCAGACCGACCCTGCGTTGACACCGCCGTAAGCGGCTGGTTACATACCTGGTAATGCTTACAAAGTTGACCAGATCTACCAACTTTAACGTTAGGGATCCATGACCACTTACACCACGGTTGCCCCAGCAGCCGGGCAGTACGAGTTGAGCCATCTGCGCTCGCTGGAGGCCGAAGCGATTCACATCATCCGAGAGGTCGCTGCGGAGTTCGAGCGGCCGGTGCTGCTGTTCTCCGGCGGCAAGGACTCCATCGTGATGCTGCATCTGGCCGTCAAAGCGTTCCGGCCAGGGCGCTTGCCGTTCCCGGTGATGCACGTGGACACCGGCCACAACTTCGACGAGGTCATCGAAACGCGCGACCGGCTCGTCGACGAGACCGGCGTGCGGTTGGTGGTCGCCTCCGTGCAAGACGACATCGACGCCGGACATGTCAAGGACACCGGTCCGTCGCGCAATCCGCTGCAGACGGTGACCCTGCTGCGCGGCATCCGGGAGAACAACTTCGACGCGGCGTTCGGCGGCGCGCGGCGCGACGAAGAGCGGGCGCGCGCCAAGGAACGCGTCTTCAGCTTCCGTGACGAGTTCGGCCAGTGGGACCCGAAGGCGCAACGGCCCGAGCTGTGGAACCTCTACAACGGCCGGCACCACAAAGGCGAACACATCCGGGTTTTCCCACTGTCCAACTGGACCGAGTTCGACATCTGGTCCTACACCGGCGCCGAACAGATCACCCTGCCGTCGATCTACTACGCGCACCGCCGGAAGGTCTTCAGCCGGGACGGCATGCTGTTGGCGGTGCACCGGTATCTGCAGCCGAAAGCCGACGAGGAAGTTTTCGAGACCTCGGTGCGGTTCCGCACCGTCGGTGACGTCACGTGCACCGGCTGCGTGGAATCCCATGCCACCACCGTGGACGAGGTGATCGCCGAGACGGCGGTGTCACGGCTGACGGAGCGGGGCGCGACGCGGGCCGACGACCGCATCTCGGAAGCCGGCATGGAAGACCGGAAGCGACAGGGGTACTTCTGATGGCAACGTTGCTGCGCCTGGCGACCGCCGGCTCCGTCGACGACGGCAAGTCCACGCTGATCGGCCGGCTGCTCTATGACTCCAAGGCGGTCATGGAAGACCAGTGGGCGTCGGTCGAACTCCGGTCCAAGGAGCGCGGCCACGACTACACCGACCTGGCCCTGGTCACCGACGGCCTACGTGCTGAACGTGAACAGGGCATCACGATCGACGTCGCCTACCGCTACTTCGAGACTCCCAAGCGGAAGTTCATCATCGCCGACACCCCGGGCCACGTTCAGTACACCCGCAACATGGTGACCGGGGCGTCCACCGCCCACTTGGCGATCGTGCTGGTCGATGCCCGCCACGGAGTGCAGGAGCAGACTCGCAGACACGCCTTCCTGACCTCGCTGCTCGGCATCCGCCACATCGTGCTGGCGATCAACAAGATGGATCTCGTCGACTGGGAGGCCTCAAGATTTCAAGAGATCCGCGACGACTTCCGGTCGTTCGCCGCTCGCCTCGACGTGCCCGACGTGACCCCCATCCCGATCTCGGCGCTGGACGGGGACAACGTCGTCACCAAATCCGATCGCAGCCCGTGGTACGACGGGCCGGCGCTGCTGGCACATCTGGAAGAGGTGGACATCACCGGCGACCGCAATCTTGCCGACGTGCGCTTCCCCGTTCAATACGTCATCCGCCCGCACAGCCGCGAGCATCAAGACCACCGCAGTTACGCCGGGACGGTGTCCAGCGGAGTGATGCGCCCCGGTGACGAGGTCGTCGTGCTGCCGACTGGTAAGAGCTCGCGGATCACGGCGATCGACGGGCCGAACGGGCCAGTGGACGAGGCGTTTCCGCCGATGGCGGTCTCGGTGCGACTTGGCGACGACATCGACATCTCGCGGGGCGACATGTTCGCCTACACCGACAATCCGCCGCGGGCTTCCCAGGATTTCGACGCGACAGTCTGCTGGATGGCCGACTCGGCCGCGCTCGAGCCCGGCCGCGACTACATCATCAAGCACACGACTCGCACCACCCGTGCGCGGGTCACGGCGCTGGACTACCGCCTGGACGTCAACACACTGGAACACGACAACGACGCAACGGCGCTGAACCTCAATGAATTGGGGCGCATTTCACTGCGAACCCAGGTGCCGTTGCTGCTGGACGAGTACGTCCGCAATCCCAGCACGGGCTCGTTCATCCTCATCGACCCGAACACCAACGGCACGGTGGCCGCCGGGATGGTGCTGCACGAGGTCTCTGTTCGTGCCGCAAGCCCGAACACCGTGCGACACGAATCCCTGGTCACCGCCGAGGACCGGCTCTCACACGGCCGCACCTTGTGGTTCACCGGACTGTCGGGATCCGGAAAGTCATCGGTGGCGATGCTCGTCGAGCAGAAACTGCTCGAAAAGGGCGTTGCCGCTTACGTTCTCGATGGGGATAACCTGCGGCACGGCCTCAACGCCGATCTGGGGTTCAGCCTGGAGGACCGCGCCGAGAATCTGCGCCGACTCGCACACGTCGCGGCATTACTCGCCGATTCCGGCCAAACGGTGCTGGTGCCGGCGATCAGTCCGCTGGTCGAGCACCGCGACCTGGCTCGCCGAGTGCACGCCGACGCGGGTTTGGAGTTCTTCGAAGTGTTCTGCGACACGCCGATCGAGGAATGCGAGAAGCGGGATCCCAAGGGGCTTTACGCCAAAGCGCGTGCCGGTGAGATCGTGGATTTCACCGGAATCGGCAGTCCTTACCAGCGACCCGAGCATCCGGACCTGCGGCTCATCGCGGACCACAGTCTCGACGAACTGGCGCAGCAGGTCATCGACCTGCTCGATTCGCGCGAATGAGTGACCACCAACTGGCCGCCCGGCTGGCGACGCAAGCTGGTGACCTGCTACTTGCCGTGCGCGACGAGCTGGCTCAGGCGACAGAAGCGGAGCGAAAGTCCGCGGGAGACAGCCGGTCTCACGATTTTTTGATGAAAGCGCTGACGGATGCCAGGCCGGCTGACGCGGTGCTTTCCGAGGAAGGTGCCGACGACCGGCGACGGCTGCAAGCCGAGCGGGTGTGGATCGTCGACCCATTGGATGGCACCCGGGAGTTCTCCGAGCTCGGCCGTCCCGATTGGGCGGTGCACGTGGCGTTGTGGGAAGCCGGCGAGCTCGTCGCGGGTGCGGTCGCCCTGCCCGCGCAAGGTCTGACGCTGGCCACGCCGGACGTCGCGCCACCACCGGCCAACCCGGGGCCGGTGCGAATCGTGGTGTCCCGCAC
>NZ_JBARMY010000310.1:0-3162 GCF_049802695.1 Mycobacterium sp. | reverse complement strand
TGCGCTGGGACGACATCGTCTCGCGCATCTTCGGGCGGATCGACCCGATCGGGATCAGCGGCGAAGACTACCGGCGCGCCTCACCGAACGTCGACGTGTACAACCGGCACACCCGATTCGGACCGGTCCAGCCGGACGGACGCTATCTGCTGCGCACCGACGCCGGCGACGAGTTCACCGCCGACCAAGTGGTCATCGCGGCGGGTTCGCGCCCACTGGTTCCGCCGGCCATCCTGCAGTGCGGGGTCGAGTACCACACCAGTGACACGGTGATGCGCATCGCCGAACTGCCCGAGCATCTGGTAATCGTCGGCGGCGGTTATGTCGCATCCGAGTTCGCGCACATCTTCTCCGCGCTCGGTGTCCGGATCACCTTGGTGATCCGGGACGGCACGTTGCTGCGCCACTGCGACGACACCATCTGCGAACGGTTCACCCGCATCGCAGCCCGGAATTGGGAGCTGCGGACGCACCGCAACGTCGTCGGCGCCCACCAGGACGGCTCCACCACCGTGCTGGAACTCGACAACGGGTCGACGGTGGCCACCGACCTGGTGCTGGTGGCCACCGGCCGCACACCCAACGGCGATCTGCTGGACGCCGAGCAAGCCGGCGTCGACGTCCAGGACGGCCAAGTGGTGGTCGACGAATTTCAACGAACCTCAGCCCGTAACATTTTCGCCCTTGGTGACATCTCGTCCCCCTACCAGCTCAAGCACGTCGCCAACCATGAAGCCCGGGTAGTGCGGCACAACCTGCTGCGCGACTGGGACGACACCGGCGATATGAGAATCACCGACCACCGGTATGTGCCGTCGGCGGTGTTCACCGAGCCCCCCGTCGCCACCGTCGGCCTGACCGAGAATCAGGCGGTGGCGAAGGGATTCGACGTTTCCTGCGCAGTGCAGAACTACGGTGACGTCGCGTACGGCTGGGCGATGGAAGACACCACCGGCATCGCCAAGATCGTCGCCGAACGCGGCAGTGGCCGCCTGCTCGGGGCACACATCATGGGCTACCAAGCATCGTCGCTGATCCAGCCGCTGATCCAGGCGATGACCTTCGGACTGACCGCCCATGACATGGCTCGCGGCCAATACTGGATTCACCCCGCGCTGCCCGAGGTGATCGAGAACGCCCTGCTGAGTCTCGATTGACGGCCCGGCCTACCTGACTGCGTTACTGCGACAAAGTCGCAAGAGTTTCTGCGAAGTCCTTGCAAGAAGAACTACCGGATCGTTAACATCGCGGTAACCTGCTCGTCCCCTTAAGCCGAAGGGGCAGACGTGAACCATGGTGCCGACCGCCCGTTCTGGTGGTCGACGCTGCGGGGCGCTCTGATACCGGACGAGTGGCTGCGTCTTGGCGCCATGGTCGCGGTGATCGTCGCGCTGCACTTGATCGGTTGGATCACCCTGGTGGGCGTCGTCGAGCCGGCCCACTTAACGGTTGGCGGAAAGGCGTTCGGCATCGGCGTCGGGTTGACTGCCTACACGCTCGGTCTGCGTCACGCGTTCGACGCCGACCACATCGCAGCGATCGACAACACCACCCGCAAACTGATGAACGACGGTCAACGCCCGCTGGCGGTCGGATTCTTCTTCTCGCTCGGCCACTCCTCGGTCGTCTTCGGGCTGGCACTGTTGCTGGCGTTCGGGCTGAAGGCCGTCATCGGACCGGTCAGGCAACAGAATTCAGCGTTGCATCACTACACCGGTTTGATCGGCACCGGCGTCTCGGGAGTTTTCCTTTATCTCATCGCCGCCATCAACGTCGTCACCCTGGTCGGCATCCTCGCGGTATTCGCGCGGATGCGGCGCGGCGTCTACGACGAGGCCGAACTCGAAAGTCAATTGAACAGCCGCGGATTCATGAACCGGGTCCTCGGGCGCTTCACCAGATCGGTCGCAAAGTCATGGCACGTCTACCCGGTAGGCGTGTTGTTCGGACTCGGCTTCGACACCGCCACCGAGGTGGCCCTGCTCGTCCTGGCCGGCACCAGCGCAGCGGCCGGCTTGCCGTGGTATGCGATCTTGTGCCTGCCTGTGCTGTTCGCCGCCGGCATGTGCCTACTGGACACCATCGACGGCTCATTCATGAATTTCGCTTACGGATGGGCCTTTTCGAACCCGGTCCGCAAGGTCTACTACAACATCGTCATCACCGGATTGTCGGTGGCAGTCGCGTTGCTCATCGGCAGCGTCGAGTTGCTCGGCTTGCTGGCCGAGCAATTTAACTTGCGTGGAGCACTGTGGGATCGGCTCGGCGGCGTCGACCTGAACGCCATCGGCTTTCTGATCGTCGGCATGTTCATCGTCACCTGGGCTGTCGCGCTGCTGGTCTGGCGCTACGGCCGCATCGAAGAGAAGTGGCCGGCAACGACCGGAATTCTCAACGAAAGCGCCGAGGTCAGGTGACATGCTGACGGCCCAGGCTACCAGCGATTTTTCGGAGACAGCCGCTTGCACGCTGCGCCGAGCCCAACTCGACCGCGTCGGCTTCTCCGAAGTCTCCTACGCGATGGCCACCAAACTCGTCGCTTCCATCCCCGGCGACTGCTACCAGGTACAACTAACGCTTGCCGGGCACTGCGAGATCAGCACCGGCTCAGTCACTGTGCAGGCGGGTCCCGGGTCGTTCGTGGTCATCAATCCCAGAACCACCTATCGTAAGCGATCGAGCAGCGACGCCCGGCAGTTGATGATCAGGCTGCCGCGTCGGACTGTCGAACAGCTGGCCAGCGCTGAAAGCGGCGCTAATCCAGTCCTTTTCGACCAGTCAGCCCGGCCGATGCCGGGTGCGTTGCGGGATCTCATCGACTTCATCTGGCGGGATATCACCACCGACGGACGTAGGCGCTCGCCAGTCATCGACCGAAGTGCGAGCAGACATCTGGTGCGAGCGGTGCTTCACCTGCTGCCCAACTCGGCCAGCATGGTCGCGCCCGCGAATGACCTGCCGGACTGTCTGTCCCGGGCGGACCGGTTCATCCGCCACAACCTTGCGCGCGGGATCGTCCTGGCGGACATCGCCGATGCGGCCGGCGTCAGTACGCGCTGTCTGGAGAGCGCATTTCGCCGGCACTGGCGGACCACACCGGTGACCCACTTGCGCAACGTGCGGCTCGACTCCGCGCGCCGCATGCTCACTCAACCGAGTGAC
>NZ_JBARMY010000309.1:0-3709 GCF_049802695.1 Mycobacterium sp. | reverse complement strand
GTCTCGGGACCGCCGCCGCGGCAAGCCTCATCGCGGCTTGCGGCGAACACAAGGCAACCGGCCCGAGCCAGCCGCCCTCGGGTCAGCCCCCCGGTCTGGCCGCTGCGCTGCCGACGGCGCCGATAACCTGGACCGGTCCGCCGGGGCAGTTGCAGGGCGCCTGGGCGCCGGCGCCTACTGCCCGAGGCGGCGTGCTGGTGATCCATGAGAATAAAGGGCTGAACGACTGGGTGCGGTCAGTAACGGGTCGCTTCGCCGGCGCCGGCTACTCGGCGCTGGCCGTCGACTTGCTATCCGAGTGCGGTGGCAGCGGCCACTTCGCCGATCCGGCGCAAGCCACCGCTGCCTTGGCGCGGATAGCCCCGCAGCGGTTGACTGCGAACATGAAATCCGCTGTCGCAGAACTGCAGCGGCGGGCGCCCGGCCGGAAGCTGGCCGCGGTGGGATTCTGCTTCGGCGGGGGACTGGTGTGGCAACTGCTGGGCTCCGCTGAACCGCAGCTGTCGGCCGCGGTTCCCTTCTACGGGCCGTTGCCCGACGATCCCGACTTCAGCGGTTCCAAGGCGGCGGTGCTGGCCATCTACGCCGCGCTCGACACCCGCGTCACCGCAACGCAGTCAGCGGCCAAGGTGGCTCTGGATCACGCCGGTCTCGTCAACGAGGTGGTCGTCGAACCAGACGCCGATCACGCTTTCTTCAACGACACCGGACCCCGCTACAACGCGGCCGCGGCGAATGACGCCTGGCGCCGAGTGCTGGATTGGCTCGGCCGCTACCTCGCTTAGTCGCCACTCGCGAAACAGAGGCGACGGCTGCGATCAGCCGAAAATCCACGGCCGTAGTCGCTGCTTCGCGGTTGACGGGACTTCGGGGTCAGCGGGTGGCCAACGATCGCGCCGGTCCCAGCGCCACCGGCAACGAAGACCAGCCGCGCAGCACGCGGGTGTCCCGCCTGCTGCCGGCGCCGGCGGACCGCACGTCGGGAAAGGAGTCGAAGAAGGCGCGCAGACCCACTTCGCCCTCGGCACGGGCCAGCGCCGCGCCTAAGCAGAAATGCCGCCCACCGGAGAACGCGAGATGCCGGCCGGCGTTCTCGCGTTCGACGTCGAAGCGGTGCGGATCGTGGAATATCGCCGGGTCACGGTTAGCGGCAGCCAGATAGATCACCACCATCTGTCCTTGTTTGACCGGGGTACCCGCGACCACGGTGTCGGTGCGGGCTACCCGTGCCGTGAGCTGCACGGGTGATTCCAGCCGCAGAATCTCCTCGACTGCGTTGGGCCACAGCTGTGGGCGGTCGTTCAATTTCTTCAGTTGTTCGGGGTTATCCAACAGCAGACGAATTGCGCTTCCGAGCAGATTCACCGTGGTCTCGAACCCTGCGGCCAAGACCAGCCCGGCGATTCCTTCGAGTTCGGTCTCGTCGAGGCGGGTGTCGTCTTCGCCGCCCGCCTGGATCAACTGACTCATCAGATCGTCGCCGGGCGAGCGCCGCAAGTGCCGGAGGTGATCAGCAAGCCACGAATGGAAGCCGGCGATGCCGCGCTGCACGCGTTGGTACTGCCGCCAGGTCAAGCCGACATCGAGACTGGGCGCCGCGAGCTCCCCGAATTCCAGGATGTGGCTCCTGTCATTCTCGGGGACGCCCAGAATGTCGCTGATGATGGCAACCGGAAGCAGTGCGCAATACCGCTCGACGATGTCTACGACGCCCTGCTCGTGGGCAAGCTGATCGAGCAGCACCGCAGCCGTCTCCTCCACCCGGTCCCGCAACGCGGCCACCGCCCTCGATGTGAACACCGATGACACCGTCTTGCGGTACCGGGTGTGTTCCGGCGGCTCGACGGCCAGCAGCGACGGCGGGCGCAGCGGATGAAGGAAGGGATCGCGGGCGCGCCGCTCCAGCCAACGCAGCGGCGCCGGCAAACCGGATCCCAGCGCCATCGTCCGGAAGTCGTCGGACCGCAACACCTCATGGGCGACCCTGTAGTCGGTGGTGACGTAACTGATGCCGCCCCGCACCAGCGGTCCGCCGGCGCGCATTTCCTCGTAGAAGGGCACCGGATCAGCTTTGACCAGGGGATCGGCGATTAACCGCCCCTGCGGATCACCGCGCCGGGCGCCATACGAGGCGATGACCCGCACGAAGCCGTGCAGCGTCAGCCAGTGCAGCCTCTGCTTCAAGAGCGCGCCTCCCAGGGTCGGTTGAATTTGTCCAATGGTATGCGGCCGACCCCGTCCAGAAGGCTGACCGGTTTCTGCTGACCTCGTATCTCGCAGCGGACAGGCTGAGGGACCAGCGCTCAGCCGGCCTCGGCCACGTCCTTGATCCGCTGCAGCGTCTTGGTCATGTCTCGGATATTGCGCCGCTTGCGCAGTAAGCCGCCGAATACCCAGTGGTACAGGGTAGTGAACGTCGACTCGTTCATCCGGAATGACTCGGTCACGTCAGTGCCGCCGTCGGCCGGGGTCAATTGATACAGCCAATTGTTGACGGTCCGGTGACCGAGGAGCACTGCGAACCCGAATTCCCGACCGGGCTCGCATGCGGTCACCCGGCACGTCGTCCAGTACACCGGCCCGATTTCGTTGCGCCGCACGTGGCCCCGGAAACGGGCGCCCAGCGCCGGCCCGGTGGCTCCGTCCAACCATTCGGCCTCAAAGGTTTCCGGAGAGAACCGCCCGGTGTTGCGAACGTCGGCGATCAGATCCCAGATTTTGTCTGCCGGTGCCGCCATGTGAACTGTCGCCGACCCTTGCATGGCCTGATCCAAGCACGCAGGGGTCACGTCGACGGCCAGAACACAGTTATCGCACCGCCGGGGGCCGGCAGTAGAACGTGACGCGACGACAAACGCCTGCCGGTAGAGCGTGTCGAGGTGCCGGCTCTGCGCGCAGCCGGTGTGGTAGCGGCCTGGGACTAATGTTTCCGGTTAGCCTTGACGGGCGATTGTCCGCCCCGAACAGCGCGGTTCGCCTTGAAGGTGTTGACGCACATGACCCTTGACCGCTCCACAGACAACGGCAACCGCCGGAAATGGTATCGCTCGACGGCTGCCCGGACGCTGCTCGCCGCCGCGCTGACCATGTCGCTGCTCCTGAGTGGTTCGTTCCTGCTGGTCGGCAAGCTGCATTCGTCACCGGCCGATTCGCTCGATCATCCCGCCCAGCCGGTCTCCGACGATCAGAGCGAAGACCAGGTGCTCGAGCCGGCCAAGCAGATCGTCACGATCGCCAGGCTGCAGCAGCCAACTGCGGGGTATCTGCTGATGTCCTGCAAGGACGTCAGCGATCCGCCCTATCAAGGCGCGATCTACCTGAACTTCGCAGTACCTGCCGATATCCGCGCCGACACCTATTTCCGCGGCATCGCGGACGCGATGGTCGGGCATGGCTGGCGGGAAGGCATACCGCCGAGCCGGTACGCCTATGGTGCCACGCTGTACCGGGGCGAGGTGACCGCAATCGTCTATCGCGACAGCGACATCCCAGGCGTCGGTGTCCTGCGCCTCTACGGCCAATGCCGCAACATGAACGACCACCGCAACGACACCACCGCCTGGTCCGACATCACCGACCGGTTGCCCCACCCGCGGTGAGGTCGCAGGCCGCAGGCACGCCGCTGCCGGCAGCAGCTACCAGGTTCGGCGAGGCCGTCGCGGCCCGGACATGAGACTGCGCGTGACGGCCAGCCGTCACGCGCAGTCCG
>NZ_JBARMY010000308.1:0-10151 GCF_049802695.1 Mycobacterium sp. | reverse complement strand
CAGATTTCACTGTCCGGAAACCTGCCATCGCCAGAATGGAGGTATGTCAGGAAGCTTGATCGTCTCCGTGTCGGGGATCAGCGAGCGCACCCTCGCCGATGTCGACGCCTTCTGCGGACAGATGGACACCCGCGGGGTGCCGGTGTCACTGTTGGTTGCGCCGCGACTCAAGGGCGGATACCGCCTTGATCAGGACCCGGCCACCGTGGAGTGGTTGGCCGCCCGGCGCGCCGGGGGTGACACGGTGTTGTTGCACGGCTACGACGATGCGGCGACCAAGAAGCGGCGCGGCGAGTTCGCGGCGCTGCCGACCCACGAGGCTAATCTGCGGCTGATGGCCGCCGACCGGGTGCTTGAGCATCTCGGCCTGCGTACCCGGCTGTTCGCCGCGCCGGGCTGGACGGTGTCGTCGGGAACAGTGAAAGCATTGCCGCGAAACGGATTCCGTCTGCTGGCGGCCTTGCACGGGATGACCGACCTGGTCCGGCAAACCACCGTGCGGGCCCGGGTGCTGGGCATCGGCGAAGGCTTCCTGGCGGAGCCGTGGTGGTGCCGGATGCTGGTGCTGTCTGCTGAGCGAACCGCGCGCCGGGGCGGGGTCGTGCGGGTCGCGGTCGCCGCACCGCAGCTGCGCAAGACGGGCCCGCTGCAGGCGATGCTCGACGCCGTGGACCTGGCCTTGCTGCACGACGCCGCGCCGACCGTGTACCAGTGGCGAGCCCGTCGGGCGGTGTTGGACGCAGCTTGACCGCGCGGGTCGTTACCCTGTAGCGGCATGAGCGATACCCGGGCCGGACAGGCCGCTGACGTCATCATCGTCGGAGCGGGGCTGGCCGGTCTGGTGGCCGCCTGCGAGGCGGCCGACCGCGGTCTGCAAGTGCTGATCCTCGACCAAGAAAACTCCGGCAACCTCGGCGGACAGGCGTTCTGGTCATTCGGCGGCCTGTTCTTCGTCAACAGCCCCGAGCAGCGCCGGCTGGGGGTCCGGGACAGCTGCGAACTGGCGTTGCAGGACTGGCTGGACACCGCCGGCTTCGACCGGCCCGAGGACTACTGGCCCCGTCAGTGGGCACAGGCTTACGTCGATTTCGCTACCGACGAGAAACGCAGCTGGCTGCGTGAGCGCGGCCTGCGAATCTTCCCGCTGGTGGGCTGGGCCGAACGGGGCGGGTACGACGCCCGCGGGTGCGGCAATTCGGTGCCGCGGTTTCACATCACCTGGGGAACGGGTCCGGCGCTGGTCGAGATCTTCGCGCGCCAGCTGCGGGGTCGGCCGAAAGTGCGGTTCGCGCATCGCCACCGCGTCGACGAGCTGATCGTCGAAGGCGAATCGGTCACCGGCGTGCGGGGCAGCGTGCTGGAGCCGACGGACGCGGCCCGTGGTGTGGCGTCGTCACGAAACGTCGTCGCCGAGTTCGACTTTCATGCTTCGGCGGTGATCGTGACCAGCGGTGGCATTGGAGGCAACCATGACCTGGTGCGGCAGAACTGGCCGAAGCGGATGGGCCGGGTTCCCGGGCAACTGTTGAGCGGGGTGCCCGCCCACGTCGACGGCCGGATGATCGGCATCACCGAGAAGGCCGGCGCCCGGGTGATCAACCGCGACCGCATGTGGCACTACGTCGAGGGCATCACCAACTATGACCCGGTGTGGCCGACGCATGGCATCCGGATCATCCCGGGACCGTCGTCGCTGTGGCTGGACGCCAGCGGCCGCCGGCTGCCCGCTCCACTGTATCCGGGCTTCGACACGCTCGGCACACTGGAATACATCGCTCGTTCCGGCTATGACTACACCTGGTTTGTTTTGAACGCCAGGATCATCGAGAAAGAGTTCGCCCTGTCGGGCCAGGAGCAGAACCCCGACCTGACCGGACGCAGTGTGCGCCAACTGCTGTCGTCGCGTGCCCGATCCGGTCCGCCCGGGCCGGTGCAGGCCTTCGTCGACCGCGGTATCGACTTCGTCAGCGCCGACTCGCTGCGCGAGCTGGTGTGCGCGATGAACAAGCTGCCCGACGTTTCGCCGCTGAACTTTGCGACGGTGGCCGCCGAGGTAACGGCGCGGGATCGCGAGGTCGTCAACCGGTTCAGCAAGGACAGTCAGATCAATTCGATCCGGGCCGCGCGCAATTACCTCGGCGACCGGCTGGGTCGGGTGGTCGCGCCGCACCGGTTGACCGACCCCAAAGCCGGACCGCTGATCGCGGTGAAATTGCACATTCTGACCCGAAAGACGCTGGGTGGTCTGGAGACCGACCTCGACGCACGCGTGCTCAAGGCCGACGGCACGCCATTCGACGGGTTGTACGCGGCCGGCGAGGTGGCCGGCTTCGGCGGCGGTGGCGTGCACGGTTACCGGGCCCTGGAGGGCACCTTCCTGGGCGGCTGCATCTTCTCCGGGCGGGCCGCCGGTCGAGGAGCCGCCGCCGACATCGCCTGACGGTGCGTCGCCGAACGTGAAGCCAGCCGCACGTTCGTCGCCCAGCGTGAAGCCAGCCGCACGCTCGCGCTAGGAATTAGAAGGTGACCCCGGTCTCTTCAGGCAGCACGTGGAAGTCGGCGTTGGTCATCTCGCTGAGCCGCCCATAATAGATGCCCCGGGCGTCGGGGCTGATGACCGCTTGGTGGATGGGCACGGCGCGCTCAGGAGCCACCGCCCGTAGATAGTCGACGGCCTCGGAGATCTTCATCCATGGAGCGGCCGCTGGGGTGGCCAGCACATCCACCGGCTCGTCGGGAACGAACAAGGCGTCACCGGGATGCATCAGTCGTGCCGGATGTTCACCGTCGCCGACCAGAAACGAAATGTTCTCGATGACAGGCAGTTCCGGGTGTATCACGGCGTGCTTCCCGCCGACCGCCCGGATGGTCAACTGCCCTACCTGTAGCTCGTCGCCGACGTGCACCGGCAGGACCGGGTCGCCGAGCTGTGCGGCGGTCTGCGGGTCGGCGTACACCGGGGCGTTGGGATTGGCGTCGCGCAGCGCAGGCAGCCGTTCGATGTCGACGTGGTCGGGGTGCTGGTGGGTGATCAGAATGGCCGACAGCCCGGTGACGCCCTCGAATCCGTGCGAGAAGTTGCCCGGGTCGAACAGGATCGTGGTGTGGCCGAAGTCGGCGAGCAAACAGGAATGACCGAAGTGTGTCAGTTGCATAGCTACGATTGTGCGCGCAGCGGCAACGGTAGCCGCCGGCCCGGTAGAATCGGCGACAAGCAATCAACTTTCCGACAGCGAGGAGCGCCCGTGGCCCGGGTGGTTGTGCATGTGATGCCCAAGGCCGAGATTCTCGATCCGCAGGGTCAGGCTATCGTTGGGGCGCTGGGCCGACTGGGTCACGCCGGCGTCTCAAACGTCAGGCAAGGCAAGCGCTTCGAGCTGGACGTCGATGACACCATCGACGATTCGCAGCTCGCCGAGATCGCGGAATCGCTGTTGGCGAACACCGTCATCGAAGACTGGACAGTTACCCGGGAGGCGCAGTGACGGCGCGGATCGGCATCATCACCTTTCCCGGGACACTCGATGACGTCGACGCCGCCCGGGCCGCGCGTTTCGTCGGTGCTGAGCCGGTTGGCCTGTGGCACGCCGACGCCGACCTCAAGGGCGTCGACGCAGTCGTCGTGCCCGGCGGGTTCTCTTACGGTGACTACCTGCGTGCGGGTGCGATCGCCCGGTTCGCCCCAGTGATGGGTGAAGTGGTTACCGCCGCGGAGCATGGGCTGCCGGTGTTGGGAATCTGCAACGGCTTTCAAGTGCTCTGTGAGGCAGGCCTGCTACCGGGTGCGCTGACCCGCAATGCCGGTTTGCATTTCATCTGCCGGGACGTGTGGCTGCAGGTGGCGTCGACGTCGACGGCGTGGACTTCGCGCTTCGAGCAGGGTGCGGACCTGTTGGTGCCGCTGAAGTCTGGTGAGGGTCGCTACGTCGCGCCGCACAATGTGCTCGACGAACTGGAAGCCGAGGGCCGAGTGGTGTTTCGCTACGCCGGTAATCCCAACGGGTCGTTACGCGACATCGCCGGAGTCAGTTCGGCCAACGGCCGCGTCGTGGGTCTGATGCCGCATCCGGAGCATGCCATCGAAGGCCTGACCGGTCCCTCGGACGACGGACTCGGCCTGTTCTATTCTGCGTTGGACTCCGTCCTGGCGGCCTGAGGCTCAAACCGGATACAGCCCCGGCAGGTTGACCACGATGGCTTCCTGGGTGCTGCGGGCGATCACGACTTCGGCGGGTGTGGTGGGATCCGGATTCTCTTCGCGGTGTGGCAGATACGGCGGGACGAAGACGTAGTCACCGGGTTCGGTTGCGATGCGGATCTCTTGTACTCCGTCGTGAAACACAAACTCGGGGTTGCCGCTTCGGACGTAGATCGCGGTTTCAGACTCGCCGTGATGGTGACTGGCCGAGACGGTTCCGGGCGCGACATGGGTTTCGCCCATCCACAGTTTTTCCGAACCGACCGATCGGCCGCTGAGCGCGGCGAAGCGCCGCATACTGTCGCTCTGCGCGGTGTCCGAATCGATCTCCGCCGCTTTGATGTGATGCACCCGCGCCTGATTCGGGCGTTGATGCGTTGCGTCGAAGTCCGGATGGAATCCGTCCGAGGTGGCCATCAGCGACTATCCTCCGGGCTCGGCCTGAGTTCACGCGCTCAGGCAGACTGACGCTTCCGCGGTGTAGGCGAGGAAAGTCAGCGTCTCCTGCAGATACAACTGCACAGTCTCGGCGTCGTGGCTCAGGTAACCGATCGAGACGTCGGTGCCGAGCTGCAGGTCGAAATCGCCGCCGCGGGTGGTCAACACGAAGGCGCCGTCGATTGCAGGCGCCCAGATGATGTCGCCGTCGACCAACCGGCGCAGATGTTCGCGGATCGGGTAACCGTGTTCGGTGGTCTCGCTGACTTTGGTGTAGACGTCAGCGGACAGCAACACCGAGTAAGGGCCGTCGACACCGGCCAGCCGCAGCCCGGAAAGCGCCTGGCTGATCACGTCGGGAATGTCGCGGGCATCTGCAGGCAGGGTGAGCGGCGGATTGGAGCTGGACCTGCGGATGCCTTCGATCGAGGCAGCCGCATAGCCCTCGAAGACGGTCCGGTCCTCGACGAACGCCAGCTTCTTGGCGGCCTCTTTGACCGGATCCCAGTCAGAGTCCTGGGAGCCGCGTTCCACGTCGTCGATTTCACCGCGCGACAGAGTGAACGGGACGCGGAGTCGCACAAGCGGTTTGCTTGCCCGCAGATGTGTGACTACTCCGTCGGTCGGCGCATCCGCATCGATGAGCCGACCGGTGCTGACCGCTGCGACGACGGGGCCGCCCGGTTCGCTGACGTCGACCACGCGGCGCCCCGCGATGTGGCGTTTGAAGGTGCGGGTCGCCTCCAATTCGATCTCGACCCACGCTTGTTCGGTGACCGGAGCCAGCTCCCGGTAGAGATTGTTCATTGACGTGTTCCTTTCAGGCTGCCGATCGCCAAAGACCCTGCCCCTGTTGTTGATTCCGCTGCCGAAACCGTCGCCTGCGAACCGGGCAGCGGCGGTGGATCGTCGAGGAAATCGACGGTGGGGGAGAAGAACAAACCGCCGGTCACGGCGGTGGAGAAATCCAGAATGCGGTCGGTGTTGCCAGGCGGGTCACCGATGAACATGTTACGCAGCATCCTCTCGGTGACGGCCGGCGTGCGCGAGTAACCGATGTAATAGGTGCCGTATTCGCCCTTACCGATATCGCCGAACGGCATGTTGTGCCGCACGATCTTGAGCTCGTTGCCGTCGGCGTCTTCAATGACGTTCAAGGCCACATGCGAATCGGCCGGCTGCTCCGCCTCGTCCAACTCGATGTTGTCCAGCTTGGTCCGCCCCATGGCCTGCTGCTGCTCGGTGACCGACAACGAGTTCCAGCCGGCCATGTCGTGCAGGTACTTCTGTACGTGCACATAACAGGAGCCGGCGAATGCGGGATCCTCGTCGCCGACCCGGGTCGAACTGACCGCCAGCGGCCCGTCGGGATTCTCGGTGCCGTCGACGAATCCGAGGAGGTCGCGGTTGTCGAAGAACCGGAACCCGTGAACTTCGTCGACGATGGTGATTCCCTCGGCCATTACCTCGGCCAGCCGGGTGGCCAGCTCGAAGCAGAAGTCCAACGTCTCGGCGCGAATGTGAAACAACAGATCGCCCGGGGTGGCCGGGGCGGTGTGCCGCGGGCCGCGCAGTTCGACGAACGGATGCAGTTCAGCAGGCCGCGGACCGGCGAACAACCGGTCCCATGCCTGCGACCCGATCGAGGCGACCGCAGACAAGCGCTTCGCCGGGTCGCGGAAGCCGACAGCTCGCACCAGCCCGGAGATGTCGGGCAGAGCGTCATGCACGATCGCCTCGCCGCCGCCGTCGATGGTGGCCACCAGGAAGATCGCCGCCGGCGTCAACGGCTCCAGAACCGGTTGTGGCTGCACAGCGGGCACGCACTGACCCTAACGTTCCTGGCGACACTGTGATGAAAAGATGGGAACATGGCGGCTTCGGCAGCGGGCCTGTGTGACTTCATCGACGCGTCCCCCTCGCCTTTCCACACGTGTGCGACGGTGGCTCAGGCGCTGGGCGCCGCCGGCTACACCGAGCTGTCCGAGGCCGACGGGTGGCCTGGTGCGGGCAAATACTTCGTCGTGCGGGCCGGTTCGGTGGTGGCGTGGGACAGCGGCGGCGACACCGGGCGGCCGTTCCGGGTCATCGGAGCGCACACCGACAGCCCCAATCTGCGGGTCAAACAGCATCCCGACCGAGTGGTCGCAGGGTGGCAGGTGGTCGCGCTGGAGCCGTACGGCGGTGCATGGCTGAACTCCTGGCTGGACCGCGACCTCGGCATCAGCGGCCGACTGTCGGTGCGCGACGAGAGCAACGAGAACGGCATCGCTCACCTGCTCGTCCGCGTCGACGCGCCGATCCTGCGGGTGCCGCAGTTGGCCATTCACTTGGCCGAGGACCGCAAATCGCTGACATTGGACCCCCAACGCCACGTCAACGCCGTGTGGGGAGCCGGGGACACTTCGGGCTTTTTCCTGGACTACGTCGCCGGGCAGGCCGGAGTCGACGCCGGCGACGTGCTGGGCGCGGATCTGATGACTCATGACCTGGCGGCGGCCACGATGTCCGGGGCGCACGGCGAGTTCGTCAGCGCGCCGCGACTGGACAACCAGGCCAGCTGCTACGCGGGGCTGCACGCCTTGCTGGCCGCTGAGCCGCGCCGATACCTGCCGGTGCTGGCGCTGTTCGACCACGAGGAAGTCGGTTCCACGTCCGATCACGGCGCCCAGTCCGAATTGCTGCTGACCATCCTCGAGCGCATCGTGCTGACCGCCGGTGGAAACCGGGAAGACTTCCTGCGCCGGCTGGCCGGTTCTACGGTGGCATCGGCAGACATGGCACACGCGACGCATCCCAACTATCCGGAACGGCATGAACCCGGTCACCTCATCGCGATCAACGGTGGACCGGTGCTCAAGGTGCAGCCCAACCTGCGCTACGCCACCGACGGTCGCACAGCCGCGGCGTTCGCGCTGGCGTGCCGGCAGGCCGGCGTCGCGCTGCAACGCTACGAACACCGCGCTGACCTGCCGTGCGGCTCGACGATCGGCCCGTTGACCGCGGCGCGCACCGGCATCCCGACCGTCGACGTCGGTGCCCCCCAACTGGCCATGCACTCCGCGCGAGAACTGATGGGCGCCGACGACGTCGCTGCCTACGCCGCGGCCCTGCAGGCGTTCCTGTCGCCCGACTGAGCCGAGCGCCGGTAGTCGTCGTCACCGGGCGGTTCACGTGCGTGGTGACAGGCGGAATCTAGACTGTCTTCGTGACGTTCGGGCTCACTCAGGCAGTCGACACCCTTGAATTGGCTACAGCCACCCCCGATCAACCCCAGCCGTACCGCGAACTGGGCCTGAAAGACGACGAATACCAGCGCATCCGCGAGATCCTCGGCCGCCGGCCCACCGACGCCGAACTGGCCATGTATTCCGTGATGTGGAGCGAGCACTGCTCGTACAAATCCTCCAAGGTTCACCTGCGCTACTTCGGTGAGACCACCACCGAGCAGATGCGCGCGGGGATGCTGGCCGGCATCGGTGAGAACGCCGGCGTTGTCGACATCGGTGACGGATGGGCGGTCACCTTCAAGGTGGAGTCGCACAATCACCCGTCCTACGTCGAGCCCTACCAGGGCGCGGCCACCGGTGTCGGTGGGATCGTGCGCGACATCATGGCGATGGGTGCCCGACCGGTTGCGGTGATGGACCAGCTTCGCTTCGGTGCGGCCGACGCCCCGGACACCCGCCGCGTGCTCGACGGGGTGGTGCGCGGTATCGGCGGTTACGGCAACTCGCTGGGCTTGCCCAACATCGGCGGCGAGACCATTTTCGACGCCTGCTACGCCGGCAACCCGTTGGTCAACGCGTTGTGTGTCGGGGTGCTGCGCAAGGAGGACCTGCACCTGGCGTTCGCTTCGGGCACCGGCAACAAGATCATCTTGTTCGGCGCGCGAACCGGTTTGGACGGCATCGGCGGGGTTTCGGTGCTGGCCTCAGAGACATTCGCCGCTGATGAAGAAGGATCCGGGACGGGATCGACGCTCGATCCCAAAAGCGGATCTCGGAAGAAGTTGCCTTCGGTTCAGGTCGGTGACCCGTTCATGGAGAAGGTGCTCATCGAGTGCTGCCTGGAGCTGTACGCCGCCGACCTGGTGGTCGGCATCCAGGATCTCGGCGGCGCCGGATTGGCCTGTGCCACATCGGAGTTGGCGGCCGCTGGCGACGGCGGCATGGCGGTCGAACTGAGCACCGTACCGCTGCGCACCCAAAGCATGACGCCTGCCGAAGTGCTGTGCAGCGAGTCGCAGGAACGGATGTGCGCGGTGGTCACACCGCAGCACGTGGAGGCCTTCCTGGCGGTGTGCCGCAGGTGGGACGTGCTGGCCACCGTGATCGGAGAGGTCACCGGCGGCGACCGGCTGCAGATCACCTGGCACGGTGAAACGGTCGTCGACGTGCCACCGCGCAGCGTGGCCCACCAGGGGCCGGTCTATCAGCGCCCGGTGGCCCGCCCCGACTGGCAGGACGAGCTGAACGCCGACCATTCACACAAGCTGCCGCGGCCCGCGACCGGTGCGGAGCTGCGCGCGACTTTGCTTGCGCTGCTGGGCAGTCCGCACCTCTGCAGCCGCGCATTCATCACCCAACAATATG
Organism: Mycobacterium sp.; assembly: GCF_049802695.1. Taxonomy (GTDB): domain Bacteria; phylum Actinomycetota; class Actinomycetes; order Mycobacteriales; family Mycobacteriaceae; genus Mycobacterium. Next base: position 920 of record NZ_JBARMY010000308.1, on the reverse strand, counting down.
ACCGCTACGTGCGCGGCAACACCGTGCTGGCCGAGTACGCCGACAGCGGGATGCTGCGCATCGACGAGTCGACCGGCCGCGGCATAGCGGTGTCGACCGACGCGTCCGGGCGCTACACCCTGCTGGATCCTTACACCGGCGCCCAGCTCGCACTGGCCGAGGCGTACCGCAACGTAGCCGCCACCGGCGCCACCCCGGTCGCCGTCACCAACTGCCTCAACTTCGGTTCGCCGGAAGACCCGGCAGTGATGTGGCAGTTCGCCCAGGCGGTCCGCGGACTGGCCGATGGTTGTGCGACCCTTGGTATTCCGGTGACCGGGGGCAACGTCAGCTTCTACAACCAGACCGGGTCGGCCGCGATTCACCCCACCCCGGTCGTCGGGGTGCTCGGCGTCATAGACGATGTGAGCCGACGTCTGTCGACGTCCTTCGGCACCCGGTCAGGTGAAACGCTGCTGCTGCTTGGTGACACGCAAGACGATTTCGACGGCTCGGTGTGGGCACAGGTGAGCGCCGGGCATCTCGGTGGGCAACCGCCGGCCGTCGACTTGGTCCGCGAACGCCTGCTGGCTGAGGTTCTGAGCGCGGCAGCGAAAGAGGGCCTGGTGTCCGCGGCGCACGATCTGTCGGAGGGCGGCCTGGCGCAGGCGATCGTCGAGTCGGCGCTCGCAGGCGGAATAGGTTGTCGCATCGTCCTTCCCGATCGCAGCGACCCGTTCGTCACATTATTCTCCGAATCGTCGGGCCGGGTTTTGGTGGCCGCGCCGCGCGAGGACGAGAGCCGATTCCTGGCTCTGTGCGCCGCCCGCGGATTGCCGGTCGTGCGCATCGGTGTCGTCGACCAAAGCTCGAAAGTGCTCGAGGTGCAAGACTTGTTCTCCGTCCCTCTGACCGAACTGCGCAGCACGTTCGAAGGAGTG
>NZ_JBARMY010000307.1:0-2432 GCF_049802695.1 Mycobacterium sp. | reverse complement strand
GAAAACAGCTGGCCGTCCTTGACGAGCTGGCGCATCCGCTTTTCCAGCGCCGCCAAGTCATCCGGGGTGAACGGCTCGGCCACATCGAAGTCGTAATAGAAACCGTCGGTGATCGGTGGCCCGATCCCCAGTTTGGTTTGGGGGAACAGGTCTTGCACGGCCTGGGCCAACACGTGGGCGCAGGAATGCCGGATCACGCTGCGGCCGTCGCCGGTGTTGGCCGCGACCGGCGCGACATCCACGTCGTGGTCGGGAACCCAACTGAGGTCGTGCAGTCTGTCGTCGGCGTCCCGCACCACCACGACAGCGTCGGGAGCGCCCCGGCTCGGCAGCCCGGCGTCACGGACCGCCGCGGCCGCGGTCGACCCGGCAGGAACCCGGATCAGGGCTTGCGGCGATCGCAAGCCCTGCGCAGCCGGGTGCAGCGGGTCGCCGCCATCGGCTCCTGGGACGGGGTGCTCGGCGGCGCTCACAGGGTGATCTCCCATGTTGTGACAGGATTCTGGCTTCTCAAGGCGGTGACGACCATGCTATCGGGGCGCCTGCTGCCGACGGGCCGACCCTTAGGGCTGGTCCGGTTTGAGCAGGATGAACAACGCCTCGGCATCGGTGAGCAGGGTGTCGCCGTCGGTCAGCCGGCCCGACACGAAGATTTTGCGGCCCTCGACCCGGTCGACTGCGGCGTCGATCTGCAGTTTCTTCTCGATCGGCACGATCTGGCGGTAATTGATGTGCAGATATGCGGTGCGCTGCCGGGGGCCGCCGGTGATCACTGAGGACGTCAACCCCAGCACCGTGTCGAATAGCATGCCGATCGACCCGCCGTGCACCGCGCCGTTGCGGCCCAGGTGGAAGCGCGCGAACCTCGCCCAACCTTGGATGCGGCCGTCGTCAGTCTTGTGGGCCGACATCGGCACGGTCAGGATGTTGCCGCGAACCGGCAGGTCCATCCGGCGCCCCGAGGGTGAGCGCCATTCGTCGGTGTCGAACGGCGTCAGCAGCGCGGACACCTTCTCCAGCAGGTCGGCGGCCTCGGTGATCACCTCGTCCGGCGCGTCGGCGGCGCGGGCATGGTCCTGCAACTTACGGACGCCGTCGATGAACCGGCCGTAGTCGGGTCCGCCTTGTGTGGTCGGTTCAGGCGGATTGAATCCACCACCCAGATGCCGCACGTGCTCAGCTGTCACCGGACTACCGTATTGCCCGGCGCGGCCGAATGTCGTTGGGCTAGGCGTTCTGCTCGCCGAGGGCGGTCAACTTCTCGAACTCGTCGTCGCTGAGTTCGATCTCGGCAGCGGCGACGTTCTCCTCCAGGTGCGCCACACTCGACGTGCCCGGAATCGGCAGCACGACCGGTGAGCGCTTCAGTAGCCAGGCCAGTGCAATCTGCGACGGCGTCGCATTGTCGTGCTCGCTGCCGAACTCGGCCAGCGGACCGTCCGGAGCGGCCAGCGGTCCGGCGGCCAGCGGGAACCACGGGATGAAGCCGATCCCCTGCTTGGTGGCTTCCTCCAGCAGCGGCTCCGCGGTGCGGGCCGTCAGGTTGTACCTGTTCTGCACCGACACGATCGGCACGATGTTCTGGGCGGCGGCGAATTGGTCGACGTCGACCTCGGACAAGCCGATGTGGCGGATCTTGCCCTCGGTCTGCAGCTTGTTCAGCTCGACGATCTGGTCCTCCAGCGGGAATTTGTCGTCGATGCGGTGTAATTGGAAAAGGTCGATGGTCTCCACGCCCAGCCGCCGCAGACTCAACTCGCATTCCTGGCGCAAGTACGCCGGGTAACCCATCGGAATCCACACGTCGGGACCGGGGCGCAGCAGCCCGGCCTTGGTCGCGATGACCAACCCGTCGTAGGGATGCAGCGCCTCGCGGATGATCTCCTCGGCGAAGTAGGGGCCGTAGGAATCGGCGGTGTCGATGAAGTTCACGCCGAGTTCCACCGCGCGCCGCAACACCCGGACGGCTTCGTCCCGGTCCGCCGGCGGCCCCCAAACACCCTTGCCGGTCAGGCGCATGGCGCCGTAACCGAGCCGGTTGATGGTGAGATCACCGCCGAGAGTGAATGTTCCGGATGCTTGGGCAGGCGCTGAGGTAGTCACCTGGCCGACCGTACGCGAACCAGCTGTTTCGGGGCCTGCCGGCATGGCAAGCTGAGCCGGTGGACTTGCAGGCGCTGACCGAGTTGCCGCTGACGTATTCGGAAGTGGGTGCCACCGCTGGACCGCTGCCCGTCGGCTACGACCACCTCAGCTTCGCCCGCCGGATAGGCGCCGGGCGGCAACGCTTCGACCAGGCCGCCAATGCGGTCATGCGGTGGGGGATGCAGCGCGGCGCCGGGCTGCGGGTGCGCGCCAGCAGTGACATCGTCACCGTCGGCGCGGTCGTGGTTGTCGGGCTGGCGTTCCTCCGTGCGCCGTGCCGTGTCATC
>NZ_JBARMY010000306.1:0-1746 GCF_049802695.1 Mycobacterium sp. | reverse complement strand
GGCCCACGCTGATCACCTCGGCCGCACCGAGCGTCGCGTCATGGCGGCCATCGAGGCGTGCCGGACGCCGGCGCTGGGCGGGCATGTCGAGCACTGTGCCGACTGCGGGTTCTCTCGCCACGCCTACAATTCCTGTCGCGACCGGCACTGCCCGAAGTGCCAGGGCCTGGTGCGTACCGAATGGCTGGAGGCGCGCCAGGCCGAGCTGCTGCCGGTGCCCTACTTCCACGTCGTGTTCACCGTCCCCGCGCCTGTCGCCGATCTCGCCTTCCACAACAAGGCAGCCGTCTACGGCATCCTGTTCCATGCTGCGGCGGAGGCTCTGCGCGACGTCGCCGCCGATCCCCGCTATCTCGGCGCCGAGGTGGGCGCCATTGCCGTGCTGCACACCTGGGGCCAGGCGCTGCACCACCACCCGCACCTGCACTGCATCGTCCCCGGCGGCGGCCTCGCGCCCGACCAGAGCCGCTGGATCGCATGCCCACCCGGCTTCTTCCTGCCCGTGTGCGTGCTCTCCCGCCGCTTCCGCGACGGGTTCGTGCGCCAGTTGCGCACCGCCTTCGCCGACGGCACGTTGCGCTTCCCCGGTGCGCTCGCCGCCCTCGCTGACCCCACTGCATTCGCCGCCCAACTCGATCAGCTGGGCCAGATTGACTGGGTCGTCTACGCCAAGCCGCCCTTCGCCGGGCCCGAGCAGGTGCTCGGCTACCTCGGCCGCTATACCCATCGCGTCGCCCTCGCCAACACCCGTCTGGTCGGGCTCGATGACGGCCAGGTCAGCTTCACCTGGAAGGACTACCGCCAGGGCGGCACGACCAAGGTGATGACGCTGGCAGCCGACGAGTTCATTCGCCGCTTCCTCCAGCACACCGTGCCCGACGGCTTCCATCGCATCCGCCACATCGGCTTCCTCGCCAACCGCCATCGCACCAGGAAGCTGGCCCTCTGCCGCGAGCTGCTCGTCGCGTCGCCGCCAGAGCCGCGTCCGCCGCGTCGCTGGCAGGACCGCCTGCGTGACCTCACCGGCCAGGACATCGAGGCCTGCCCGTGCTGCGGGGGACGGATGCTGACCTGCGGTACGATCCGGCCGCAACCGCCGCCGCGGCCACCCATGTGGTGCGACAGCTCATGATGCCGCCCCAGCCGACCCTGATCCACTCGGTCCCACCAGGCAACGCCGACCCCGGCGGCAGCCGGCGCGTGCCGCAAGGCACTTCATCGCCCGCCGGAATGCCTGCGGACCCCTGCAATCCGCGTCAGCTCGCCAAACAATCGGCGGCCAACGTCACTGAACACCCCAGCATATCCGCCACAGCGCCTGCGCATAGGCGAGGAACCAAGAGGTCCGGCGCGCCCTCCACCAGGGACCGGCGACAACAATCCCCATAGCCGTCCGGCGTGACGGTTCAGTCCAACACGTTTTTGGCTCACCGGCGCGGCTCCCACCAGATAGCGCCCACGGCAACGCTTGTGCGCCGCGCCGCCAAGCTAAAAACGCTCTTCGTTATGGGTTTCTGCTCATCCCCCCGGGTCCGGGTGGATGGTTAGGTGAGGCAAAGAGAGCGGTTGACGTGACCCTGGCGGCTGCGATTGAAGGTCGGGATGAGCGAGCTTCCTGATCTCAGCTGTCTGACGCCTGCGGAGAAGGACGCGCTGATCCTCGCGCTGTGGGCGCAAGTGCAGGCGCTGGAAGCGAAGCTCGGGGCGCCGGCGAAGACGCCGGACAACTCCAGCCTGCCGCCGTCG
>NZ_JBARMY010000305.1:0-24113 GCF_049802695.1 Mycobacterium sp. | reverse complement strand
GCTGAGTGCTGCGAAGGCCGCCGCGTTGGTGGCGCGACCGTGAAATGCGGCATCCAGGATGACTCTGGTGTCCACGCCGCGGCGGTGTGCGTCGATGAGTGCCTCGACGGCGGCCGGATCAGTGAGTTCGTACATGGTGATGCGCACCGAACGGGTCGCCCCGCTGATCAGGTCGATGATGGGCGAGTAACCGGCGTCGGGCTCCTGGATCAGTTGGTAGTCCGCGTCGGCCGCGCGGGCGCGCGGCATCGCCGATGCCAGCAGACCGGCCTGCACGCAGCACGTCGCGATCAGCGCGACGGACGTCGCGGCGGCCAGGGTGCTTGCCCTTCGCGCGCCGACATGGAGAAGCGGCATCCGCCCGACCCTATCGAGGGGCACTGACACCCTCCCACTGGCAGCCGGGGTGCCGATTCCAGACGGTGAGCGCTTTGGTTACCCCGTTGTTGGGCGTCGGGCGTTTGGCCCATACCGATGCCGGGAACGTCAACGCGAATCGGCACCCCGATGAAGGTGGCGGTGCGCGATGGCGGAGGCGTCGCCGCGGAGCCCTTGCAACCGGTGACCGACAACAGACCCGATAGACAACTGACGGGAGAATCGCAGTGACCGAAGAACAACGCAGCGTGATGGCGTCAGGGCGCGGCTTCATCGCCGCACTGGACCAAAGCGGTGGCAGCACCCCGAAAGCCTTGAAACTGTATGGCGTTCCCGAGGACGCTTATAGCAACGATAAGGAAATGTTCGACCTCATCCACGAAATGCGCGAGCGCCTCATCTCCAGCCCGAGTTTCACCGGCGACAAGGTGCTGGCCACCATCCTCTTCGAGCAGACCATGGACCGCACCATCAACGGCGAGGACACTGCGGCGTATCTGTGGAAGCAAAAGCACATCGTGCCATTCGTGAAAGTCGACCAGGGGCTCAGCGACGCCGAAAACGGTGTGCAATTGATGAAGCCGATGTCCGAGCTGGACTCCTTGTTGGAGCGCGCCGTCGAGAAGGGCGTTTTCGGCACCAAGATGCGCTCGTTCATCGAGGAGCCGAACGAGCAGGGCATCAAGGCCATCGTCGACCAGCAATTCGAGTACGCCGATAAGATTTCTCAGCGCGGACTCATGCCGATCCTCGAGCCTGAGGTCAGCATCAAGAGCCCGGACAAGCCGAAAGCCGACAGTCTGCTGGTGGCGGCGCTGAGCGCCAAGCTCGACGAACTCCCCGAGGACCGGCAGGTCATGCTCAAACTGACACTGCCCGACGAAAACGACTTGTACGCGCCGTTGATGGAGCATCCCCGGGTGCTGCGTGTAGTCGCCTTGTCCGGCGGCTACAGCCTGGCGGAAAGTGTCACGATCCTGGCCCGGTGCCATCACCTCATCGCCAGCTTCTCCCGAGCATTGACCGAAGGACTGAGCGCAGAGCAGAGCGATGCGGAGTTCAACGAGCAAGTCGCGTCGAACGTCGACGAGATCTACAAAGCGTCGCTGACCTGACCGTCAGCGCGCCGTTTAGTTCCCACCGTTCCGGCGGGAGAAGACCGCCGGATGGCACGACGCGGTTGGCGCTTTAATGGGTTGATGGATCTGATGTCGCCCACCGATTCGGTGTTCTTGCTGGCTGAATCGCGCGAGCACCCGATGCACGTGGGCGGCTTGCAGTTGTACCAACCGCCGGAGGACGCCGACTCGGCGTTCATGCCGGAGCTCTACGAGACGCTGATCTCGAACCAGGACTTCCAGCCGACGTTTCGTAAGCGGCCGGCGAGGTTGCTGGGCGGAATAGCCAATCTGGGCTGGTCCTACGACGATGAGATCGACATCGGATACCACGTGCGGCGCTCGGCGCTGCCCGGGCCGGGACGGGTTCGCGAACTGCTCGAGCTCACCTCGCGGCTACACGGCAGCCTGCTGGATCGGCACCGCCCGTTGTGGGAAGCGCACTTCGTCGAGGGTCTGAACGACGGCCGGTTCGCTGTTTACACCAAGTTCCACCATTCGTTGGTCGATGGCGTCTCGGCGCTCAAGCTGACGCAGCGGTCGTTGTCCACTGATCCGCACGATCAGGACGTGAAGGCGGTGTGGAGTCTGCCCCGGCGACGGCACTCGGCTGGCCGCTCGCGGCTGCAGGCACTGACCCAGGTCGCGGGATCGGTCGCCACGTTGGGTGTTTCGACGGTTGCGCTGGCTCGGGCCGCAATCTTGGAGCAGCAACTGACCTTGCCGTTCGCCGCGCCGCGCACCATGCTGAACGTTCGCATCGGCGGCGCGCGCCGCTGCGCGGCTCAGTCCTGGTCGCTGGATCGCGTCAAAGGCATCAAGCAGGCCACCGGTGTCACCATCAACGACGTCGTCCTCGCGATGTGTGCCGGCGCGCTGCGCTACTACCTCGTCGAGCAGAACGCGCTGCCGGACACTCCATTGGTCGCGATGGTTCCGGTGAGCCTACGCAGCAAAGAGGAATCCGACAGCGGGGGCAATCAGGTAGGGAGCATTCTGTGCAACCTTGCCACCGATGTCGACGACGCAGCCACACGGCTGGAGACGATCAGCGCCTCCATGCGTGACAACAAGAAGGTGTTCGCCGAACTGCCCCGGCTGCAGGCACTGGCGTTGTCGGCGTTCAACATTGCGCCGCTGGCCTTGACGCCGGTGCCGGGGTTGGTATCGTCTGCGCCGCCTCCGTTCAACGTTGTCATATCGAACGTCCCGGGCCCGACCGAGCCGCTGTACTGGGGCGGCGCGCGGCTGGACGGCAACTATCCAATGTCGATCGTCACAGATTGGCTGGCGTTGAACATGACCGTGGTCAACAACGCAGGCAATCTCGACTTCGGTCTGGTCGGATGCCGGCGCAGCGTGCCGCATCTGCAGCGATTGTTGGTGTTTCTGGAGGTTGCGCTCAAAGAATTGGAACGCGCGGTCGGCGTCTAGTGCCGAAGTCCAGCGCGGGTCTGCTGCTGTACCGGGTCGGAAACGACCTGATCGAAATGTTGTTGGTCCATCCCGGCGGCCCGTTCTGGGTCAAGAAGGACGACGGGGCCTGGTCAATCCCGAAGGGCGAGTACACAACCGGGGAGGATCCCTGGGCCGTCGCGCTGCGCGAATTCAGTGAGGAAATCGGTCTGCCGGCGCCGGCCGGACACCGAATCGATATGGGTGCGGTCACACAGCCCAGCGGCAAGGTCGTCACCGTCTTCGCAGTCCACGGCGATCTCGACGTCACCGATGTACACAGCAACACCTTCGAACTCGAATGGCCCAAGGGGTCGGGCCGAATCCGGACATTCCCGGAAGTCGACCGCGTCGAGTGGTTTTCGCTGGCAGAGGCGAGGACGAAACTGTTGAAAGGCCAGCTACCGTTCGTCGACCGATTGCTCGAGCACCTGTAGGCGGTGCCCGACGGGCACCGCTGCTGCTGCTGACCTGTGACCTAGGGATAAGTCACGTCAATCTCGAACGGCTTGGTCAACGGTTGCATCGGCTCGGGAATGTCGACCCCGGTCGCACTGCCGCTGAACTTGTACTTGCCGCCGTCCGTGGTGGCCTGGCCATTGCCTTGCCCTGTTCCGGCCGTGCAGGCGAGCGTAGCGCCGTTCACGTTGCCGAGCCCGACCGACTCCACTTGCGGTGGATTGCCATCGCTGGGAACCGCGCCGATTCCGGTCCCCTTATCTCCGATCGCAATGTCGACCTTCCCGCCGACCGTGTTGCAGGCGACGGTGCTGGATTTACTGCTCTAACACCCCGACAGACCTGCGACAATCATCGCTGCTCCGGCGACGGCGACTATTGCTTTAAGCCTCACCTGTTCCCCTTTCTCGTTGTTGCCATTGTCGCGATTGACAGATCGCATCAGCAGTATGGCGGCATTGGCAGCGGAAGTTCACAAACAACGGAAGTATGACGGCGGTGCGGAATTCAATTCAAACGATTACCGAATATCTGTTTACGCGACGACGGTATCTTCGCGTGCATGCAGACGCTGCGGACACCTGACGACAGATTCGCCGCTTTCCCGGAATTCCCCTACCCGCCGCAGTACTGCGAGGTTGCGGACGGTGACGGCGGCACATTGCGCATTGCATGGGTGCAAGACGGTCCGGCGGACGCCGACCCGGTGCTCATGCTGCACGGCGAGCCTTCATGGTCGTTTCTGTACCGCAAGATGATTCCGGTCCTGGCCGGCGCCGGTCACCGCGTCATCTGCCCGGATCTGGTCGGGTTCGGTCGCTCTGATAAACCGACGCGAATCATGGACCACAGCTATGCCCGCCACGTCGAGTGGATGCGCGCGTTGGCATTCGACGTCTTGGATCTGCGCGCGGTGACGCTGGTTGGACAGGACTGGGGCGGACTGATCGGCTTGCGGCTGGCCGCCGAGCATCCCGATCGCTTCAGCCGGCTGGTCGTCGCCAACACCGGGCTGCCGACCGGTGACATCCCGATGCCCGAAATTTGGTGGCGGTTCCGTGAGGCGATTCAGGGCCAGCCCAGCATCGACGTCGGCCGGTTCGTGCAGTCGGGTTGTCGGCGACCGATGAGCGAAGCAGTGCGCGCGGCGTATGACGCGCCCTTCCCGGACGACAGCTACTGCGCCGGACCACGTGCCATGCCCGGCCTGGTACCGACGGCGTCGGACGACCCCGCCGCGCCGGCCAACCGCGCGGCATGGGCTGCGTTGTCGGCGAGCACGACACCGATGCTCGTTGCGTTCAGCGACGGAGATCCCGTCACCGGTGCGATGGCTCCGATCTTTCAGCGGCAGATGCCGGGAGCTCGGGGCGTACACCACCCGGTGATCGGTGACGCGGGACATTTCCTGCAGGAGGACGCCGGCGAGGAACTGGCCAACCACATCGTCGAATTCCTGCGCTGACCTGAGCCGCGAGGCGCCGTCGGAACCAGACTGCACAAATTCGCCGCGTGCACAATATGAACATGACGACTATGTCGGGAATCGCTGAGTCGCAAAGACTGGTACTCGAACTCATGGATCCGGCCAACAGGGCCGACCCCTACCCGCTGTACAGGCGGTTGCGCGAGCGCGGACCGGTTCAGCTGCCGCAGGCCAACCTCACCGTCTTCTCGACCTATCAGGAGTGTGACGAAGTGCTACGGCACCCGTCGTCGTCCAGTGACCGGCTCAAATCCACGGTGGCGCAACGGCAGATCGCCGACGGTGCCACCCCCCGCCCGCTCGGTCCGCCGGGATTTCTGTTCCTCGACCCGCCCGACCACACCCGGCTGCGCAGACTGGTGAGTAAGGCATTCCTGCCGAAAGTGGTCAACGCCCTGCAGCCCGACATCATCGCGCTGGTCAACGGATTGCTCGACCGGGCCGCCGAAGAGGGCCGGTTCGACGTCATCACCGACCTCGCCTACCCGCTTCCGGTGGCCGTCATCTGCCGGTTGCTGGGGGTGCCGCTGGACGACGAGCCACAGTTCAGTCGGGCCTCGGCGCTGTTGGCGCAGGCGTTGGATCCGTTCGTCGCGTCGGACGACGAGCGACCAGCGATCGTCGAGGAACGCATGCAAGCGGGTCGATGGCTGCGAGGCTACCTTCGCGGCCTGATCGAGCAACGGCGATCACGCCCCGGCGAGGATCTGATGTCCCTGCTGATCGCCGTCGAGGAGTCCGGCGATCAGCTCACCGAGGACGAGATCGTCTCGACCTGCAACTTGCTGCTGATCGCCGGCCACGAGACGACGGTGAACCTGATCGCCAACGCAGTCTTGGCGATGTTGCGTACCCCCGGTCAGTGGGCCGCACTGAGTGCCGACGCCGGCCGTGCACCGGCGGTGATCGAAGAGACCCTGCGTTACGATCCGCCGGTTCAACTGGTCGGTCGTAATGCTTCAGAAGACATGCTGATTCGGGACACCACGGTCGTCAAAGGCGACTCGATGATGCTCTTGGTCGCTGCGGCCCATCGTGACCCCGCACAGTTCGACCGGCCCGAGACCTTCGACCCGGACCGAGGACAGCCGCGCCATCTGGGCTTCGGCCGGGGACCGCACTTCTGCCTCGGCGCGCCGCTGGCACGGCTGGAAGCCGGTGTGGCGCTAACGGCTTTGACGGCACGGTTTCCGGACGCGCAGCTGGCCGGCGAGCCGCAGTACAAACCGAATGTGACGCTGCGCGGACTCTCGACGCTACCGGTGGCCGTCGAGCGGGCGACTTCGTCCGGTCTGTGACGTCAGCCCCGGCACGATGTCGCCGAGGCTGAACGTCACCGGGCTCTCCAGTTGCGCGTAGGTGCAGGAGCGGGGCTCGCGGTCGGGCCGCCAGCGGTTGAATTGCGCAGTGTGGCGGAATCTTTCGCCTTCCATATGGTCGTATCGGACTTCGACCACCCGCTCCGGGCGCAGCGGCACGAAAGAAAGATCCTTACCGGTGTTCCAGCGCGAGAACTCGTTCTTGCGGGGAGTACGTTCGCCTGCTTCGTGCGCCGCCCAATTCCAGGGGTGGCCGTCGAAGCCGGTGACGAGCGGTGCAAGATCGGCGAAAAGTCGTCGACGCTCGGCCATCGGCAAGGCGCCGATCACGCCGACCGACGCGAGCGTGCCGTCGTCCTTGTACAGGCCCAACAGCAGCGAACCGATCGCCTCCGCGTCGGCCTTGTGCACTCGGTACCCCGCCACCACGCAGTCGGCGGTGCGCTGATGCTTGATCTTGAACATGATCCGCTTGTCCGGCTGATAGGTGATCGTCAGCGGCTTGGCCACGACCCCGTCCAGGCCGGCTCCTTCGAAGTCGTCGAACCACCGCAACGCGGTCGGCAGATCGGTGGTCGCCGGCGTGACATGGATCGAGGGGCCCGACCCTTTCAACGCGTCGACGAGGGCGGCGCGTCGCTGGTCGAACGGTCGGCTGGTGTAGTCGTCGTCACCGAGGGCGAGCAAGTCGAACGCGATGAACGACGCCGGTGTCTTCTCGGCGAGCAGCCGGACCCGCGAGTCGGCGGGATGGATGCGCTGCTGCAATGCTTCGAAGTCCAGGCCGTGATCGGTCGGCACGATGATCTCGCCGTCCACCACACAGCGCTGCGGCAACTCTCCTTTGACCGCTGCGACCAGTTCGGGAAAGTACCGGGTCATGGGCCGCTCGTTGCGGCTGCCCAGTTCCACTTCGTCGGCATCGCGGAAACAAATCGACCGGAAACCATCCCACTTGGGCTCATATGACGCGCCCGGCGGAATGGCAGGAACCGATTTTGCCAGCATCGGAGACACCGGCGGCATGACAGGCAGGTCCATGGGCACATTCTGGCGTCTCGGAGTGTCAGTGCCGGCCGCAGCCTGTCGGGGCGTGCTGGAATCAGGGCATGGCTGCTGCAGCAGAAGAGCTCGACGTCGACGGGATCGCGGTCCGCTTCACCAACCCGGACAAGGTGTTCTTTCCCGACCTCGGCGCGAAGGGCACCAAACGCAAGCTCGTCGAGTACTACCTGGCGGTGGCCGGTGGGCCGATGCTGACGACCTTGCGCGACCGCCCCGTCCATCTGCAGCGCTTCCCTGACGGCGTCGACGGCGAAGAGATCTACCAGAAGCGGATTCCGCAGCATCGTCCCGACTATCTGGAAACCTGCCGGATCACGTTTCCCTCCGGCCGCACCGCCGATGCGCTCAAAGTGACGCATCCGGCCGCGATTGTGTGGGCCGCGCAGATGGGCACGGTCACGCTGCATCCATGGCAGGTGCGCTGCCCGGACACCGACCATCCCGACGAGCTGCGCGTCGATCTGGACCCGCAGCCGGGAACCGGTTTCCGGCAGGCCCGTGCGGTGGCGGTCGAAGTGCTGCGTCCCCTGCTCGACGAACTCGGGCTGGTCGGCTACCCGAAAACCTCGGGCGGCCGTGGGATTCATGTGTTCCTGCGGATCGCGACCGACTGGGATTTCATCGCGGTGCGACGGGCGGGTATCGCGCTGGCCCGTGAGGTGGAGCGCCGCGCGCCGGATGCGGTGACGACGGAGTGGTGGAAGGAAAGGAGGGGCACGCGGGTTTTTCTCGACTTCAACCAGAACGCCCGCGACCGCACGTTCGCGTCGGCCTATTCGGTGCGGCGCACCCCGATCGCAACGGTCTCGACACCGCTGACGTGGGATGAGTTGACCGATGCGGATCCCGACGACTACACCATTGCCACCGTGCCGGCTCTGGCGCAGCGCCGCGACGACCCGTGGGCAGGAATGGACGACGTACATCAGTCGATTGCTCCGTTGCTGGAGATGGTCGAGGCCGACGAGGAACGCGGGCTGGGAGATCTGCCTTACCCGCCGAACTATCCCAAGATGCCGGGCGAGCCGAAGCGGGTGCAGCCGAGCCGGGACACCGATCGGCAAAATAGAACCGAGCGCTCCTGACCGATCGTCGGTTACGGCTCGTCTAAAAGCCGCAGCGGGTGCAGACCGTCGATCGCGCCGATGAAAGGCGGGTGGACGCTGTAGCCGAGCATGCGGCAGATGTCGTCGGAGACGGCTCGAGCGGTCTCCCGCGGTATCGAGAGCGTGAAGGGCTCCATCGGGCGCAGCCACGGTTGGCAGTACTGCGCAGTGACGGCAAGGCGATCGCGGTCGGTGGTGTTGGCGCCTCCGCCGTGCCACAGGGTGCCGACGAAGAAGACGCAGGAGCCGGCCGGCATCACGACCGGAAGTGTCTGGTCGTCCGGGTCGGGCCGACGCTTGCCCCAGCGGTGGCTGCCGGGCAACAGGACCGTCGCGCCGTTGTCGGCGGTGAAATCGTCGATCGCCCAGATCGTCGCGGCCGCCAACGGCTCCCGTGGCCGCGGAACCGGGTAGAAGCCGTCGTCGTGGTGGGCCAGCTGCGCGGACTCTCCGGGCTGAATGTTGATGGCCTGCAATGCCGATAGCAGATAGTTGGGCAACAGCAACCGATCGAGCACCGCCAGCACCCGCGGATGGTCGACGAGCCGGTCGCACACCCGCGTTCTACTCAGCAGGCTGTACACCCGCTGGGTTCGTCGCCCCTCGAAAGAGTTGCGTCCGGTATGCCCCAACCATGGCCGCACAACGTCGCGGATGTGTTCGCACTCCTCGACGGTCAGCAGGTTCTCGAAGATGACGTAGCCGTTGCGGTCGAGGGCCGCCATGTCGGCTTCCACGACTACTGGGTCGACCGAGTTGCCGCTGCTCGGGCTCCATTTGTACCGCAGCGCCAGATCGCTTCTGAGGTCGTCCAGCGTTGTCACGGATTCGTCGTCAGAGGTCATTTGTGCTCATCTTCGTTCCGCCACCGCACGACTGCTCGGGTGCTCGCCGCGCTTAGACGCCAGACTAAGCGGGATTCGAGGCGATACCCAGCGAACCGGCCGACATCGTCCGTCGACATCAGTAACCATCGGATAATCTTGCGACCCCACCGAGGAAGGAAAAAGCGTGGCCCTCAGTTTCGCGGACGTCATTGCATCCAAATATCTGCTGCTGACGACGTTCACCAAGGATGGCCGCCCTAAGCCGACACCGATATGGGGTGTGCCCGATGGTGACCGGCTACTCCTCATCACCGACGACAATTCATGGAAAGTCAAACGCATCCGCAACACGCCCCGGGTGACGATCGCCAAAAGTGGCTCGCTGGGCAAGCCCAAGAGTGAAGAGGTTGAAGCGGTGGCACGGGTGCTGCCGAAGTCCGAGACGCACCGGGTTTACGGCGCCGTGCTCAAGCGATACTGGTACCACGCATGGTGGTTCTACGCGCACACGCTGGTGCGCGGCGGCATCGACAAAGTGCACGTCGGCCTGGAGATCGAAGCCGCCCAGTAACTGTCCTTAGCGTCGGGCGGTATGGCTTTTGCCCGCAGTGGGTATTCGCGCGGGCAGACGACGGCGTAACACAGCTTCGCCTGCCACCATGGACTGTATGACCGCCGCAGTTGTGGTAACGCTGACGCTGTTAGGCGTCGGCATCCTTATCGACCGGCTTTTCTGGCTCAGGAGGTGGCTGAACAAGGTGCCTCCCGTAGAACTGCCGAAACCTCCCGAGCCGCCCGAATGAGTGGGCCCGATCGCGGGAAGTCGGCACCAGTAATTCAAAGTAAGCGGTTGAAAGGCAGGACAGCCTCGAATGGGGCGACATACTTCATATGAATGAACCCTTGTTGTATCGGCAGTGGTTGAGGGAGCGAACCATGCTGACGGGTTCGATGGGGCGACGGGAAAGGCGGCAAAGCGGGATGAGCGAATGCGTCAATTAACGGCCGCGTTCGTCGTGGGCGCGTTGTGCACGCTCACACTCGGCTGCGGCAGCGGCAATCACGCCGGCAAAACGTCGACCACGACGACTACCCCCGCTTTCATCGCGCCCCCGATACAGGAGCGGGCACTGGACGGCTTGCTGCTGAATCCCGAGCAGATCAACGCCGCCATGGGCGCCAAAGAGATGACGGTGACCAAAACGCACAACTCGATGTCCGACGACAGTGCAACGATGGAGCCGAAGGAGTGCCTTGCCGTGGACGGCTCCGCGCAGGCCCAGGTCTATGCGGGCAGCGGCTTCACCGCCGAGCGTAATACGTCGCTTCAGGACGGCGACAACTTCACGCACTACGTCGACCAGGCGGTGGTGCTGTTTCCCACTGCCAAGCAAGCGGCCGCGTTCGTCACCAATTCGGCTAAACAGTGGCCGGCGTGCCACCACTACAGCCATATCCAGACCAGGTCACAGTGGGACGCGGGCCCGATCTCGGACACCAACGGCGTCTTGAGCGTCATCACGACTGAAAAGGACGCCAAAGCGCCCGGATGGGCTTGCGGACGAGCCTTGTTGGCCAAGAACAACGTCGTCGTCGACGTCAACACCTGCAGCCCGAACCCGGGGGACACCGCGGTGACCATCGCCAACCAGATCGCCGCCAGAGTGGCCGCCTGAGCACGGCTCCGGCGACGACGTTTGTCCCGGATTATTGGGGCTGTCCGACCCCGAGCCAAGCCGTTACGAGGGCGTTATAGTAACTGCTATGCGCGCACCACATCTCCGCAAAATCTTCCACGCGGGCGCCTTCGCGCTCGCACTCGGCACCGCCGCGGTGGCTTTCCCCCAGTTTGCCGCGGCAGACTCCACCGATGACTTCCCGATTCCGCGCAGGATGATCGCGACCACCTGCGACGCCGAGCAGATCCTCGCCGCGGCACGGGATTTCACTCCGGTGTACTACCAGCGGTACATGAACGACTACAACAATCACCCGAACGTCCAGCAGGCGACTCAGGACAAGGCGCACTGGTTCTACTCGCTGAGTGCGGCGGATCGCCGGGAGTACTCCGAGAACTTCTACCCCCCACTGGGCTCCGGCGGCGATCCGCTGTGGTTCGCCTGGCCCAACCACATGAAGATTTTCTTCAACAACAAGGGTGTCGTCGCGAAAGAGACCGATAACTGCATGAACTACCCCCGCGGCGACATGTCCCTCTGGAACTGGTCGTAAGGCCTCAGCCGGTTTGATCGAGTAGCCCGACGCAGGTCGCGGTGACCAGTCGGGTGAGTGCGGGCCCGAAGTCCACATTCCAGTCCGGCGGGACAGCCGCCTCGTCGGCGTAGGCGTCCGT
Organism: Mycobacterium sp.; assembly: GCF_049802695.1. Classification (GTDB taxonomy): domain Bacteria; phylum Actinomycetota; class Actinomycetes; order Mycobacteriales; family Mycobacteriaceae; genus Mycobacterium. The sequence goes on along the minus strand of NZ_JBARMY010000305.1, from coordinate 12,547 downwards.
CACCCCCTTCGGCGGGTGGGCCAGCTGCCATAACGGCGCGGCCAGCGAGTAGGCGGCAAGAAGGGTGTCGAGCGCACCGCTACGCCTGAGTCCGGGCAGTGCCTGCTCGATCCCGTCCGCCATCGACATCACCGCAGCGGTACTGACCTGTTTGAAACCGAGAACCCGCTCGACTTCGACCTCATGCTCGAGATGAAGGTGGAGGTTGGCAAGCAGGTCACAGAACAACGGATCGGCGACCAACCCTTGAGCCAGCGTCTCGGCGACCCGCGCCGGTGACATCGGGCCGGGCTCACGCAACCTCTCGCAGACCGTCTCCGACCAACGCACCCAGCCTTCGGTCGCAATCTGCAGGAGCATCTCTTTGTGAGAGCTGAAGTAGCGGCGTACCGCCGAATAGTGCACCCCGGCACGGCTGGCGACTGCGGTCAACGTCACCGACGCCACACCGCTTTCCACGGCCAGCGAACGCGCGGCCTCCACCAGCGCCGCCGCACGCTGGCGTTTGTTCTCCTCCGTGCGGGCGCGTTGGAACGTCAGTTGCGCCACCGGGCGAGGATAACGCACATGATGTGATTTGCGGGTTCAGGCGGAAGCCGGTACCGTGCGTTTACGCACGTAACATGCGTTAGTTCCCTCTGGAGCGCGTCGGAAGGAGCCGAGAAAACCCGGTCACCGGCATGGTTTACTCGTCACGATCCGGTCGCGCTCTTCCTGAGGCCCGCCTCACTCAAGGTGACCGCCGATCAGCTGGCCCGCTGCGCCGCTCGTACATATCGAAATGGCCTCGGCGGTCCCGACGCGCGAAGTCGCTGCCGAGTACATCGGAGCGAGCGGCGACGTCAGCCGGTTGGAGAAAAAATCTAAGGGGTAGAGGGGATTTCAGATTTTCAGGGTTGTGAAGGTGGTGTGGATACCGTTGGTGATCATCGTGGTGATCGCCTGCGGGGGATATACCGTGGCACGGCTGCATGGTGTCTTCGGCTCCGAGAAACGCCCCTCGTATGCCGACGCCGGAAGCCAGGACAGCAAGCCCTTCCATCCCAAACAGCTGACCTACGAGGTCTTCGGCCCTGCCGGCACCGTGGCGGACATCAGCTATTTCGACATCGACGCTGACCCGAGGCAGGTCGATAAGGCGATCCTGCCATGGTCACTCAAGCTCACTACGAACCAGGCGGCGATCGTAGGGAATATCGTCGCGCAAGGCGACAGCAACAGCATTGGCTGCCGCATCGTGGTCGACGGCGAAGTTAAAGCCGAGCGGATCTCGAACGAAGTCAACGCCTACACGTTCTGCTTACTGAAGGCAGCATGAGCACCGATCACGGGAGCACCGATCTCGAAAAACGACCGTTCATCCCGCGGACGATCCGCAAGCTTTCGCTGCCGGTGATTCTGCTCTGGGTCGGAATCGTGGTCGTTCTGAGTATGTGCGTCCCGTCGCTGGATCAGATCGGCAGAGAGCGGTCGGTTTCATTGAGCCCCAAGGACGCACCGTCGGTGCAAGCCATGGAGCTGATGGGCAAGCTCTTCAAGGAGTCCGACTCCGACAGTGTGGTGATGATCGTGCTGGAGGGCGACCAGCCGCTGGGCGACAGCGCACACGAGTATTACAACAGCGTCATCCGGCAGCTGAACGCTGACCACGAGCATGTGGAGCACATCCAGGACTTTTGGGGGGATCCGCTCACCGCGGCGGGCTCGCAGAGCCCGGACGGCAAAGCCGCCTATGTCCAAATCAATCTGTCCGGCAACCAGGGCCAGGCCAAAGCCAACGACTCCGTGGAGGGGGTCCGCCGGATTGTGGCGCGCACGGCTGCACCCGCCGGGGTCAAGGCTTACGTCACCGGGCCGGCAGCACTGGTGGCCGACATGAACCACAGCGGCGACAAGACGCTCGTCAAAATCACCATGGTCACCGTCACAGTCATCGTCGCAATGCTGCTTTTCGTCTACCGCTCGATCATCACGGTGGTCCTGCTGCTCGTCATGGTCGGGATCGAATTGTCAGCTGCCCGAGGCGTCGTCGCATTTCTCGGCTATCACAACTTGATCGGACTTTCGACCTTCGCCGTCAACCTTCTTGTCTCGCTGGGCATCGCGGCCGGAACGGACTACGGAATCTTCTTCATCGGGCGATATCAGGAAGCGCGGCAGGCGGGTGAGGACCGCGAGACCGCTTTCTACACCACCTATCGCGGCGTCGCTCATGTCGTGCTCGCGTCCGGTCTGACGATCGCCGGGGCCCTTTTCTGCCTGCACTTCACCCGGATGCCTTACTTCCAAACGCTCGGTGTCCCCTGCTCGGTCGGCATGCTCGTGGCGGTGGCGGTGGCGCTCACCCTGGTTCCGGCAGTCATCAACATCGGAAGCCGGTTTGGGCTGTTCGACCCCAAGCGCAAAGTCAGCGTGCGCGGATGGCGCCGGGTGGGTACCGCGATCGTGCGCTGGCCGGTGCCTATCTTGGCCGCGACGATCGCGATCGCTTTGATCGGCCTCATCGCGTTGCCGGGATACAAGTCGAACTACAACGACCGTCTGTACATCCCCAAAGACATCACCGCCAACCTGGGATACGCAGCGGCAGAACGCCATTTTTCCGCGGCGCGAATGCAGCCAGAGATCATGATGCTGGTAGCCGATCACGACATGCGCAATCCAACAGACTTCCTGGTGCTCAACAAAGTCGCCAAAGGAATCTTCGCCGTGCCGGGTATCTCCCGGGTGCAGGCACCGACCCGGCCGGAGGGCACACCGATCGAACACACGTCGATACCGTTTCTGATGAGCATGCAGAACGCCGGCCAGATTCAGAACCTCCACTTCCAAAAATCTCGCATGAGCGACCTGCTGAAGCAGGCCGACGAGCTGGCAGCGACCACCGCGATGTTGCAGCGCATGTACGGCTTGATGCAACAGCTGACGAACACGACCCACCACATGCTCGCGCAAACGAAAGAGATGGCAGAGATCACCGACGAGCTGCGCGACCATATTTCGGACTTCGAAGATTTTTGGCGGCCGATCCGCAGTTACTTCTACTGGGAGAAGCACTGCTACGACATCCCGATCTGCTGGTCGCTGAGATCGATTTTCGACACTTTGGACGGTGTCGATGAGATCAGCGACAAGCTGAAGGATCTCACGAAAGACTTCAGCACGCTCGATGCGCTGATGCCGCAGCTGATCGCGCAGTTCCCGGAGATGATCGCGATGATGCAGGACATGCGCACGATGCTTCTGACGATGCACAGCACAATGGCTGGAATGTTCGATCAAATGGACCAAATGACCGACGACGCCACCGCGATGGGCAAGGCGTTCGACGCGTCGAAGAACGACGATTCTTTCTACCTGCCGCCGGAGATCTTCAAGAACGCGGAATTCAAGCGGGCCATGAAACTGTTCTTCTCGCCCGACGGTAAAGCTGTCCGGATGATCATCTCGCACCGGGGCGATCCTGCGACGCCCGAGGGCATTTCGCGGATCAATCCGATCAAGACGGCCGCCGAGGAGTCGCTAAAGGGGACGCCTCTCGAGGACGCCAAAATCTATCTGGCCGGCACTGCCGCCACTTTCAAGGACATGCAGGACGGTTCGAAATACGATCTGCTGATCGCCGGAATCGCTTCGCTGTGTTTGATTTTCATCATCATGCTGGTCATCACGCGAAGTTTCGTGGCGGCGCTGGTGATCGTGGGCACGGTGGCGTTGTCATTGGGCGCCTCATTCGGACTGTCCGTACTGGTGTGGCAATACCTGCTCGGCATTCAATTGCACTGGCTGGTGTTGGCGATGTCGGTCATCGTCTTGCTGGCGGTCGGATCCGACTACAACCTGCTGCTGGTGTCGCGGTTCAAACAAGAGATCGGCGCCGGGCTCAAAACCGGCATCATCCGAGCGATGGGCAGTACCGGGAAAGTCGTCACATCCGCCGGGCTTGTGTTCGCCTTCACAATGGGCTCGATGGTCGTCAGCGATTTGCGCATCATCGGTCAGGTCGGCACGACCATCGGACTCGGTCTGTTGTTCGACACCTTGATAGTGCGCTCGTTCATGACGCCGTCGATCGCGGCTCTGCTTGGGCGGTGGTTCTGGTGGCCGATCAACGTCAGGCCGCGCCCGGCCGGCGGGCTGCGTGGCCCCGCCGCACCGCGTCCGCTGGTCGGGTCTTCCGTGGGCGCCGGCGACGAGGAACCCGTGACCGCGGAGTTGTCCCGGCCGATTCAGTAGCGAGGCCGCCGCCGCATTTGTCCCGGGCAACTTCCGGCTCGCGGCACCACCTCGGTGGACGGTGTTGACATCGGCGTGGCGATCACCCGGATCACCAACGAGTTGCCCGCGCCGGACGACATCGAGCGCGTCACGTATCGGCTCCGAAGCCCCTGAGATCCGCGCGACACCACGTGCCACACGGTCACTGATCAGTCCGGATGGCTGACGACGTTGATGACGTTGCCGTCTGGTGCGCGGACCAGGAACCGACGCACGCCCCATGGCTCGGTGGTCAGCGGGTGCACGATCTGGTAGCCCGCCGTCTGCGCTTGTTCGTAGGCGAGTTCGACGTCATCGGTGTGGACGGAGATAACGGGGTCTTCTGCTGCGGCTGCATCCCGGGTGAGGAGCTGGATGCTCGCCCGGTTTTCCGGGGAGGTGAACCGGGCCACCCAGCCCAGATTGAATTCCTCGGTGCTCAGACCCAGATAGTCGGTGTAGAAGCCTTTGGCGGCGTCCAGGTCAGCAACGCGAAGGTTCGGCACTATTCGTTTGGCGATGTTCACGGCGCTCCCCGGTACTTACCCATCGGATCGGATCCAGGCTATCCGGACGTCACTGCGCGTCGTGCAAGAGCAGCCTTCGGGCCACGGGCCGGGGTGCATACGGCCGCAGCAGCTGGCTGGCCGGGCGGGCGCGCACCCGTTGCGGCCACCAGAACCAGCGCCCCAGCAACATGGCAATGGACGGCGTCATAAACGACCGCACCACCAACGTGTCAAACAACAGCCCCAGACCGATCGTCGTCCCCACCTGCCCGATGACCTTTAAATCGCTGAAGATGAACGACGACATCGTCGCGGCGAACACCAGACCGGCGGAGGTGACCACCGAGCCGGTGCCCGCCATCGAACGGATGATGCCGGTTTTCAGGCCGGCGCCGATTTCCTCCTTGAAGCGTGAGATCAGCAGAAGGTTGTAGTCCGAGCCAACCGCCAACATCAAGATGACCGACATCGGCAGCACCATCCAATGCAGGTTGAACCCAAGGATGTACTGCCAGACCAGCACCGAAAGCCCGAACGACGCGCCCAACGACAGCAGCACGGTGCCCACGATGACGAGCGCTGCGACCACACTTCGCGTGATGATCAGCATGATGATGAAGATCAAACTCGATGCGGCCAGTCCCGCGATGATGAGATCGATCGAGGAGCCGTCACGCATGTCCTTATACGTCGCAGCGGTGCCGCCGAGAGACACCCGGGCGCCTTCCCACGGGGTGCCCTTGATGGCCTCGTGCACCGCCTTCTTGATAGGATCGACATGCGAGATTCCTTCCGGCGTCGCCGGATCACCTTCGTGCGAGATGATCAATCGAACAGCCTTGCCGTCTGCTGACAGGAACTGTTTGAGGCCCCGTTTGAACTCTGGGTTCTTGAAAGCCTCCGGCGGCAGGTAGAAGGTGTCGTCATTCTTGGCTTTGTCGAAGGCCTCGCCCATTGCGGTCGAGCCCTCGCTTACGGCCGACGTCTGATCGTTGATCCCGGCTGTCGTTGCATAGTTGGACAGCGTCGATTGAAGGTTTGTCTGCTGACTGGCGATCTGCGGCGGTATCAGCGTCAGCAGTTGCGGCTGAATCTGGTCCAGGCGGTCCAGATTCGCGCTCAGTTGCTCCAACCTTTCGCTCAGCTGGTCGATGCCGTCCAGAGCGTCGAACAGGGACCTGAGCGCGTAGCACACCGGGATGTCGTAACAGTGTTTCTCGAAATAAAAGTAGCTGCGGATCGGCCGGAAGAAGTCGTCGAAATCGGCGATGTGGTCGCGCAGTTGCTCGGTGATAGCAACCGTTTCTTTGGTGATCAGCGTGGTCTGGTGCGTGGTGTCGCTGAGATCTTTCGTGACGTCGAATTGCTTATGTAGAACTGCGATCGTCTTCTGAATCTCGTTCGCCTGCGACAGGATGTCTTTTGCCCGGTCCTGCTGGTAGTGCATGTTTTCGATCTGATTGCTGTTCGACTGGCTCATCGCGAAAGCCAGCGTGCTGTGATCGAGCGGTGTTCCCAGCGGCCTGGTGATGGTCTGCACCCGGGCGATGCCGGGGATATGGAAGACGGCTTTCGCCACCTTGTCGAGAACCAGGAAGTCGGCCGGATTACGCATGTCGTGATCCGTCTCGATCATCAACAGTTCGGGATTGAGGCGGGCGTTGGAGAAGTGCCGTTCGGCGGCGTCGTATCCGACATTCGCCGGCGTGTAGGACGGCAAGTAGACGCGGTTGTCGTAGTTCGTCTTATATCCGGGGAGGGCGAGCAGACCGATAAGCGCGATACCGGCCGTCACCGCCAAGATCGGTGCGGGCCAGCGGACGATTGCTGTACCGACCCGCCGCCAACCTCGGGTCCGCATCTCGCGCTTGGGTTCGAAGAGACCAAAGAAGCTGCCCACGGTCAGAACCGCCGGACCCAGCGTGAGTGCCGCCAGAACAGCGACCAGCATGCCTATCGCGCAGGGCGCGCCCAGCGTCTGGAAATAATTCAGTCGGGTGAAGCTCAAGCAATACATCGCGCCGGCGATGGTCAGACCCGATCCCAAGACGACGTGGGCGGTTCCGTGGAACATCGTGTAAAACGCCTGTTCTCGGCTTTCGCCGAGCCCACGTGCCTCCTGATATCGGCCGAGAATGAATATCGCGTAATCCGTTCCGGCAGCAATGGCCATCAGCACCAGTAGATTCACCGCGAAAGTCGAAAGCTCGATGATCCGGTAGTAGCCGAGAACAGCGACGATTCCCCGGGCCGCGGCCAATTCGAGAAGGACCATGACAAGCGTCATGATGACGGTGACGACAGAACGGTAGACGAAAAGCAACATGAGGAAGATCACCACAAAGGTGATCCCGGTGACCTTTTTGACACCTTTATCCCCGGCGTGGTTTTGGTCGGCCGTGAGCGCCGCCCCGCCCGTAACATAAGCGTGGAGTCCTGGCGGCTTCGGAATGTCGTCCACTATTTTGCGGACTGATTCGACAGATTCGTTGGCTAAACTCTCGCCCTGATTACCGGCGATATAGACTTGTACATACGCCGCTTTGCCGTCGGTACTCTGTGAGCCCGCTGCGGTCAGCGGGTCCCCCCAGAAGTCCTGGATGTGCTGTACGTGCTTCTTGTCCTGCTCGAGCCGCTTGATCATCTTGTTGTAGAACAGGTGGGCGTCGGCGCTGAGCGGCTTATCGCCTTCCAGCACGATCATGGCCGAGCTGTCGGAATTGAACTCGTTGAACACCTTGCCTACGCGCTTCATCGCCTGCAGCGACGGCGCATCGCTCGGGCTCATCGACACCGAACGCTGCTTGCCGACCTCTTCCAACTGCGGCACCGCAATGTTCGTTACGAGCATGAGCCCCAGCCAGCCCAGCAGGATCGGCACCGCAAGCCGACGGATCGCATGCGGCAGAAAAGGCGGGATCAGAGGCTGGGAAACCGGCTTTGGCTTCGTGACCTCGGTGTCGCCGGTCTCGCTCATGCCGACTTGTCCAGGCAGAAGGTGTACGCACGCACTTCGTTGACTTGCCTCTCGTTCTTGACTACGTCGTCCACGGTGATGCGGCAGCCGATGGAATCACCGCTGCCCTGCGCCACGAGGTTGGCGGCGACCGCGGGTAGTGTCGTCGTGATTTTGAGTGACCACGGCAGGGGGACGTCGAGGACTTGCTGCGGCTGGGCGTTGACATCCAGGTAATTGATGGTCGCCACGTTGCCCGGCGAGCCCCACACCTCGAGAACCACGACTTTCGGGTTGAACGGAACGATGTTGTCGTACGTCGAACCTCCGCCGGCGTTGGTGCCGTGAGCACCGAAGATGCCGTGCAGCCGGTAGACACAGAACCCCGCGACTGCGACCACCACCGCGATCACCAGTAACACCCAGACACGTCCGGCGGCGCCGGCGATCGAGAACCTTTTGGCACGCCGTTGTTTGGCCCGCCGTTGCGCGGCGAGCCTGGCCGAGACATCCTCAGGTACGTCGACACGCTTTTCCGCGCGTCGCCGCAACTGCTCGGTCAACGTCATGGGCTGCCTCCATCCTTCACGGGGGCGAAGAAGAACCAAATAATTAGCTTGTCACAACCTTAGCTACTCTAATGGCAGCTGCGATAGATGCCGCAAGTCGGAAGTCCGGCGTCCGCCCGCGCGACACTCGGTAACACGGTAACGGAGGTACGATCCACGCCATGAAGGCAACGACGTGGGCGGTCGCCGCGATCGCCACCGCGATCGGTCTGGCCGCCCCGGCACACGCCGACCCTGACACGGACTTTGATCACCAGCTCAACACCTACGGGATCTACGGTCCGCACGATTACAACCCGTACCTGGCCAAGGTCGCGTGCCACCGCCTCGCCCAAGGCGTCGATCCTGACGCGGCGGCGAGCGCCCGGTTCCTGTCCCACAACCTGCCGCGGGGCACCACCCAGGTGCAGCAATACCAATTCCTCGGCACCGCCGTCACCACTTACTGCCCCGATCTGGCTTACAAGCTGCAAAACATCCCCGCGGGCTGAGTCGAGGCCCGAGCCGCCACGCCGCGTCGATTAGTCGTCGTCGTCCACGGCAACAACTCCGCCGCGCGAGCGCCTGCGTCGACGGGAGCCGGCCGACTTTCCGCTCGGGCGGCGGTTGCGCAGTCCGCCTCGCGGTGCCTCGACCGCAATGGTGTCCTCGGCGGTAGGCAGGTCGTCGGATTCGGCCTCGGGCCCCGCTTCTTCGGCCGCAACTGTCTCGGCGTCTTCGGTATCGGTGTCTTCTGTCTCGCTTAAGGCCTCGACCTTTTCGGCTTCTATTTCAGCGGCTTCTGCGGTCTGATCGGCTTCGGCGTCAGTGCCTTTCTTCGTCCGCTTGTCCTTCTTGGGTTTCGGCGGCTTCGGCGGCAGTTCGGCCACGAACGACAGGTAAAAGGCGAAGACACCCAGTACGGCGATGGCGGCGGCGGCCCCGTATAGGCCGAACAACCACTGGCCGGCGGCGTCCAGCCGCAGCCAGATCTCGCTGACCGCGGTGCCGATGATCAAAACTGCGGCCAGCACGTGCGCCACGATCGACACGGTCTGCAGCGTGAGCGCCGGCTTCGCGGTACCCAGTTCGGGCTTGCGGGTCCGCAGCAGCGTGAACACCACCGGCAGCGCCGTCAGGCCGATCAGGATGCCACACCCAATTCGGCTGGTCGTCCCGAAGCTGTGGCTGATCTCGCCCATCAGCTCGGGGGTGCGAGGTAGAACCGCAAGGTAATAGCCGATACCGGCCAAAATCGAGAATGACGCGTGCCAGAAAATGGCGATTTTGCGTCCCATACGCCTCCTTGACCTGATAGCCCAAGGGCGACCAGACGCAGAACGTCGTCGCCGGTCGCGCCTTGGACCGCGAGCGGAGGATGCGGGATTTGAACCCGCGAGGGCGTTAACCCAACCCGCGTTCCAGGCGAGCGCCATAGGCCACTAGGCGAATCCTCCGTCGGCAATGGTAACCGAGGCATAGCGACGTGTGACTGGCGTCTGCCGCCGACTGCTCGGGTACTACACTCTCTGTGGACCCCGTGCGGCGTCCATCCTGTGAACTCCCCCAGGGCCGGAAGGCAGCAAGGGTCAACGGGCTCTGGCGGGTGCGCGGGGTCCCCAAATTCGCCGCTGGCGTGGCGGCCCGGCACACACCGAATCTCTGCCCGATGGCGTATGACGGCGAAAGGCGCATGGTGTCGTTTCATTCACTCAGCCCCGCTGAGTTGGCCACGCAGCACTCCCGGAACCAACAGGACTACGCCGACCTGCAGGCTCTCAAACTGGCGCTCGACCTCACCCGCGGCAAGCCGTCAGCCGAACAACTCGACCTTTCCAACGCGTTGCTCAGCCTGCCCGGAGACGACTACCGCGACGCCGACGGTACCGACACGCGCAATTACGGCGGCCTGCACGGGCTGCCGGAACTGCGCGCCATCTTCGGCGAGCTACTCGGCATTCCGGTGCCCAACCTGATTGCCGGCAACAACGCCAGCCTGGAGTTGATGCACGACACGGTCGCCTTTTCTATGTTGTACGGCGGTGTGGATTCGCCGCGGCCGTGGAAAGACGAGCCGGTCGTCAAGTTCCTTTGTCCGGTGCCGGGCTACGACAGGCATTTCGCGATCACCGAGACGATGGGCATCGAGATGATTCCCGTCCCGATGCGCGAGGACGGCCCGGACGTCGACTTGATCGAGGAACTCGTCGCGGTCGATCCCGCGATCAAGGGCCTGTGGGCGGTCCCGGTGTTCGCCAACCCCACCGGAGTCACCTACTCCTGGGAGAACGTCCGCCGGCTCGTCCAAATGCGCACCGCCGCAAACGATTTCCGCTTATTCTGGGACAATGCCTACGCGGTGCACACGTTGACGATGGACTTTGTCCGCCAGATCGACGTGCTGGGGCTGGCCGCCAAGGCCGGCAATCCGAATCGGCCGTACGTTTTCGCCTCCACCTCCAAGATCACCTTCGCCGGCGCTGGGGTCAGCTTCTTCGGCGGATCGCTGGGCAACATCGCCTGGTATCTGCAGTACGCCGGAAAGAAGTCCATCGGACCGGACAAGATCAACCAGCTGCGGCACCTGCGTTTCCTTGGTGACGCCGACGGCGTGCGGCTGCAGATGCTGCGCCACCAGCAGTTGCTTGCGCCGAAATTCGCCCTGGCACTGGAGATTTTGGAGAAACGGCTGCGCGACGCCAAGATCGCGTCTTGGACCGAGCCCAAAGGCGGCTACTTCATCAGCCTCGACGTGCTGCCGGGCACCGCGCGCCGCACCGTTGCGCTGGCCAGAAATGCCGGAATCGCGGTCACCGAGGCAGGTGCGTCGTTCCCTTACCGGAAAGACCGGGACGACAAAAACATCCGGATAGCGCCGACGTTCCCCCCAACCGCTGACCTGCGCAATGCGATCGACGGGCTGGCGACGTGCGCGCTGCTGGCCGCCACCGAGTCGCTGCTGAACCAGTCACCCGTCGGACAGCCTCGGTAGCCTGGGTTTTCGTGGCCCTCTACCGCAAATATCGACCGGCGTCTTTCGCCGACGTGGTGGGGCAAGAGCACGTCACCGAACCGCTGTCGGTTGCGTTGACGGCGCACCGCATCCACCACGCGTACCTTTTCTCCGGGCCCCGGGGCTGCGGCAAGACGTCATCGGCGCGCATCTTGGCCCGGTCGCTGAACTGTGAGCAGGGGCCGACGGCCACCCCCTGCGGCGTATGTGACTCCTGCGTCGCGCTGGCACCCAACGGCCCGGGCAGCATCGACGTCGTCGAACTCGACGCTGCCAGCCACGGCGGCGTGGATGACACCCGCGAGCTGCGCGATCGCGCGTTCTACGCGCCGGCCCAGTCGCGTTACCGGGTCTTCATCATCGACGAAGCGCACATGGTGACCACCGCCGGCTTCAACGCACTGCTGAAAATCGTGGAGGAGCCGCCCGAGCACCTCATCTTCGTGTTCGCCACCACCGAGCCGGAGAAGGTGTTGCCGACGATCCGGTCGCGTACCCATCACTACCCGTTCCGGTTATTGCCGCCGCGCACGATGCGTCCGCTGGTCGAGCGCATCTGCGAGCAGGAGGGCGTCACCGTCGACGACGCGGTGTATCCGCTGGTCATTCGCGCAGGCGGCGGCTCGCCGCGCGACACGCTTTCAGTGCTCGACCAATTGCTGGCCGGCGCCGACGGCAACCGGGTCAACTACCAGCGCGCGCTCGGCCTGTTGGGTGCCACCGACGTGGCGCTGATCGATGAGGCCGTCGACGCGCTCGCCGCCGGGGATGCAGCGGCGTTGTTCACTGCGGTCGAGTCGGTGATCGACGCCGGCCATGACCCGCGGCGATTCGCCACCGATCTGTTGGAGCGGTTTCGGGACCTCATAATCCTGCAGGCTGTTCCCGAGGCGGCAACCCGCGGCGTGGTGGACGCGCCGGAAGACGAGCTCGATCGGATGCGCGATCAAGCGGTCCGCATCGGACCGGCGACGCTGACGCGATACGCCGAAGTAGTCCAGGCCGGGCTCGGTGAGATGCGCGGCGCGACGGCACCGCGTCTGCTGCTGGAAGTGATTTGCGCGCGACTGCTGCTGCCGTCGGCCAGCGACGCCGAGTCGGCGCTGCTGCAGCGCGTCGAGCGAATCGAGACCCGACTGGAGATGTCGATCCCGGCCGCCACGGAGCCGGTGGCCGCACCGACGCGGCCGAGTGCGCGGTCAAAGGCAGCCGAGCCGGTGTTTGAGCCGGCGCCGGAACCCAAGCGCGAGCCGGTGCCAAAGCC
>NZ_JBARMY010000304.1:0-4183 GCF_049802695.1 Mycobacterium sp. | reverse complement strand
GGCGAGGATGACGCCGCGCCGCGGCCGGCAACAGACGCCGGCGGGTCAGCGGAGTCGGTGCCGGACGCGGGTCCGCCGTACGCCGAGGCTGACACCGCCCTGGTCGAGACCCCAGTCGGCTCCTCCGAAGGCAACACCTCGCGTCCCTCGCCGATCCCACTGTTGCCGCGCCGCAGCCCCGGATCCAGCGGCATCACCGGCGTTCCAACTCCGGCTCCCGAAGAGCCGGCCGCCGCGACCGTCTCGAACACCGCTGCGTATTTCTCGTCGCGGTCGCGTGCGGCCGGCAGGCAATCCGAACCGGTCGTCGCCGCGTTTCCGCAGGTAGCGGCCGAGCTTCCGGATCAAGACGACCTCATCTACCAGCGGATGCTCTCGGAGTGGCTGGTCGATCCGCGCGAGCTGGCGCACAGCACCGATCTGGACTGGAAGTCGGTATGGGATCACGGCTGGTCGGCGGCGGCGGAAGTCGAAAACGTGCCCATCTCGGCGCACACCGATCACGGTCTGCCGGTGCGTGAACCCGGGGCCCGGTTGGTGCCGGGTACGGCGACGCCGGAAGGACCGGAAGCTGCTAAGCACCGCGGGGCGGACGACCGCAACGGGATGGCCTCCAACGGCGGATACCATCCCGGGCGGCATCACGCCCCGGGGCGCGACCCCGATGCGGTCCGTGCCTCGATCAGCAGCCATTTCGGTGGCGTGCGCGCGGCCCGATCGCAGACCCGCGACTCACAAGGACCTGAATCGGAATGACAAATACGATGACCAACCCGCCCCACGACAACTCGTTGGACTGGCTCGTCTCCAATTTCGCGCGGGAGGTTTCCGGCGTGGCGCATGCCGTGTTGGTATCCGTCGACGGGCTGCTGATCGCCGCGAGCGAACACCTGCCAACCGACCGAGCCGACCAACTTGCGGCGGTTGCCTCTGGGCTGGCCAGCTTGGCTTCGGGTGCCTCGCAGCTGTTCGAAGGCGGCCAGGTGTTGCAGTCGGTCGTCGAAATGGAGAACGGATATCTGCTGCTGATGCGCGTCGGCGACGGCTCGCATTTGGCGACGCTGGCCTCGCCGTCGTGCGACATCGGGCAGATCGGCTACGAAATGGCCATCCTCGTCGAACGGGTGGGCGGCGTGGTGCAGTCGTCCCGGCGCGCACCGCTGCATTCGTGAGCCGCGATGGACGCACCCGAGCCGCCGGACCCCCAGCATGAGGCGAGTCTGGTCCGTCCCTACACGTTGACCGCCGGACGGACCGACACCACCGTCGACCTCCCGTTGGAAGCGCCGCTGCAGACTCTGCAGTCGGCCCTGTTCCACCAGTGGCCGCCTAACGACGTGCGGGGCAAGATCGTGCAACTGTGCGTCGAGAGGCCGTCGGTCGCCGAGGTCTCGTCGCGGCTGGATCTGCCGCTGGGTGTCGCGCGTGTGCTGGTCGGTGATCTGGTCACGTCCGGCTATCTTCAGGTGCAGGCGACGCTGACCGAGCGCTCGACCCGCGACGAACGCCGTGAACTGATAGGAAGGACGCTCCGTGGCTTACGAGCACTCTGAGAGGCGCGATGCCGCCTCGACGAAGATCGTCATCGCGGGCGGGTTCGGCGCCGGGAAAACGACTTTCGTCGGGGCGGTCTCGGAAATCATGCCGTTGCGCACCGAGGCGATGGTGACCGACGCCTCCGCCGGTGTCGACATGCTCGAGGCCACTCCGCTCAAGCGGACCACCACCGTCGCGATGGACTTCGGCCGAATCACTCTGGACGAAGATCTGGTGCTCTACCTCTTCGGCACCCCGGGGCAGCGCCGTTTCTGGTTCATGTGGGACGACCTGGTGCGCGGCGCTATCGGCGCGGTCATCCTGGTCGACTGCCGGCGGCTGCAGGACAGTTTCGCCGCGGTCGACTTCTTCGAGCACCGCAAGCTGCCGTTTCTGATCGCTGTCAACGAATTCGACGGCGCATCCAGGTTTCCCGTCGCCGAGGTCCGCAAGGCGCTGACCCTGCCCGATCACATTCCGGTGATCAACATCGACGCGCGGGACCGCAAATCAGCGACGGATGCGTTGATCGCGATCAGCGAGTACGCGCTGCAGAGCCTGACCGCGACCGGTTAGGCGATCGCGAGCGCGGCTGGAAGCCGGGCGAAGCGGGTCGCCGCCAGCGCTAGCGCCGCAACCGAATGTGCCAGCGAACAAACAGCGAGTAGAACACCGACAGCAGGGCGAGCATCCCCATGTCGAGCAGGAAGATGTGCTTCGAGTGCTGCCACAGCGCATCGTTCGTCGGGATTTGCTTGACTTTTACCAGGTTCGGGAAGTCGATCGACGACGCCCCGGCGGCGTAACCCCAACGTGCGGGCAGCAGCCACGACAGCTGGTCGAGACCCGCCCGGCCGGTCACCGGGATCATCCCGCCGGCGAGCACCAGCTGCGACATGATCGACACCACCAGCAGCGGCATGATCTGCTCGTTGGATTGCGCTATCGCCGACAGCAACAGGCCGAGGACCGCCGAGGCGACGCAGGTGCCTGCGACGGTGACGAACAGCGAGAAGGTGGCGCTGCCGAAGAACGGCGGATGCGCGGTCGGCGCGCCTTTGCCGAGTCTGACGATTGCGGTCGCGATTCCCGCCTGGATGGTCGCGAAGACGAAGAATACGGCGATCTTGGCCAGCAGGTAGCCCGTGGTGGATAGCCCGACCGCCTGTTCTCGGCGGAAGATCGGGCGCTCGCCGATCAGGTCGCGGATCGTCAGCGCGGTGCCCATGAAGACGGCCCCGATGTTGAGCAGGACCATGATGTATTGGGGTTCGGTAGGCGCCGCACCGAGTGGGTCGGCGGGACCGAGTCCGGGCATGGGGCCTTTGACGGTGAGCGACAATGCACCGATGAGGAACGGCAAGACCGCCAGGAACACCGAGTAACCACGGTCGGAGACGACGAGTCGAACCTGACGACGCGCAATCGTGGAAAGCTGGCGCAGCAGGTCGGTGTGCACCGGCGCGCCCAGGTCCCCCGGGGCCTCCGCAGCCCGCACGGCTTGCGACTGTTGTCTATCGCCCTTCCTTTCCATGAAGCGGCGATTGGCTTCGTCGGGGTCGGCGCCCACGTTGGCGAAGATGTCCGCCCAGTTGGTGGTTCCCAAAGCGGCTTCCACCTGGTCGGGCGAGTTGTTGAAGGCCGTCTTGCCGCCGGGTGCCACCAGCAGAATCTGGTCGCAGACATCGAGGTAGGACACCGAGTGCGTCACGACCAGTACCACCCGGCCGGCGTCGGCCAGCTGCCGCAGCATCAGCATGACCTGACGGTCCAGCGCCGGGTCCAGACCGGAGGTCGGCTCGTCGAGCAGCAGCAGCGACGGTTGGGTGAGCAGTTCCAGTGCCACCGAGGCGCGTTTGCGTTGCCCACCGGACAGCTTGTCCACCCGGGTATCGGCGTGCTTGGTCAGGTCCAGTTCCTCGAGCACCTGCGCCACCACCTGGGCGCGTTCCTGCTTGCTGGTGTCGGGGGGCAACCGCAGCTCGGCGGCGTATCCGAGCGCTTGGTTGACGGTCAGCTGGCGGTGCACGACGTCGTCCTGCGGAACCATCCCGATTCTGCTGCGCATGGTCGCGTACTCGCGGTGAATGTCATGGCCCTCGAAGGTGACCGAGCCGGAGCTGGGGCGGGTATACCCGGCGATCAGCCGGGACAGCGTGGTCTTGCCCGCACCGGATCCACCGATGATGGCGGTGAGTGTCCCCGGCCGGCAGGTCAGCGAGATGTTGTCAAGCAGTTCCTTGCCGTCGATCTTGAAGTGCACCGAGTTCACCTCGAGACCGCCGGAGCGGGTCGCGGCTTCGGTGCGACGGATCAAGGTGCCGTCGCTGTAGACCAGGTCGACGTTGCCGATGGTGACCACGTCGCCCTCGCTGAGGACCGCTGAGCCCACCCGGACGCCGTTGACGAACGTCCCGTTGATGCTTTGTGCATCGCGGATCTCGGTGCCGATCGGGGTTTCGACCAGGAACGCGTGATGACGCGAGGCCAACACGTCCTGGATGACGATGTCGTTGTCGTTGGCGCGCCCGATCGTCAATGAGCCGGCCGGCTTCGCCGGTCCTGATCCAGGCCGCAGCGCCTGCATCATCTTGGTGGCCAGGTTGGCTTCCCCGGTCTGCTTGACCACGGCCGGGGCCCTCTGAGT
>NZ_JBARMY010000303.1:0-1711 GCF_049802695.1 Mycobacterium sp. | reverse complement strand
GTACTCAGCCCAGCGCAGCGGCAGCGGTGTGCCGTCGGCTTCGGTGCGGGCAATCGGCAGCAGCACCCGCCCGGCGCGGCGCAGCACAACGTCGAGCAGCCCGAGCGACCCGGGCTCAGCACCTACCGGCACGTATGCGCACACCACACTGCCGTCGTCGACCACCGATTCCAGGTGCTCAGCGAGGGCAAATGCTTCCACGGCGCGGACGTCGTCGGGAACTGATCGCCGGGCCGCCAGCAGTTGCTCGCGCAAGGCGGCCTTGCCCGCGGTGGCCATTGGTCAACGATGACAGGCCCGGCATCGGCGCCGCCACACGGACTCCTCGCTGCCCTGCCATTATGGTGTGAACGATGTCACGCCCACTTGCTTCGATCCCGCGCACGGCGGTTGTGCCCGCGGCCGGCCTCGGCACGCGCTTTCTGCCGACCACCAAGACCGTGCCCAAGGAGCTGCTGCCCGTCGTCGACACCCCGGGTATCGAGCTGGTGGCCGCTGAGGCGGCGGAAGCCGGCGCCGAGCGGCTGGTGATCGTCACCTCCGAGGGCAAGGACAGCGTCGTCGCGCATTTCGTCGAGGACCTGGTGCTCGAGGGCACGCTGGAGGCGCGCGGGAAAAAGGACATGCTGGCCAAGGTGCGCCGCGCCCCGCAGCTGATCAAGGTCGAATCCGTCGTACAGAAGGAGCCGCTGGGGCTGGGTCACGCCGTCAGCTGCGTGGAGTCGACACTCTCGCCCGACGAGGACGCCGTTTCGGTGCTGTTGCCCGATGACCTGGTGTTGCCCACCGGGGTCCTGGAGGCGATGTTCAAGGTGCGCTGCGACCTGGGCGGCACGGTGTTGTGTGCGATCGAAATCGCCGCCGAGGAGATCAGCTCCTACGGAATCTTCGACGTCGAGGTGGTGCCTGACTACGGCAACCTCGACGTGCTGAAGGTCAAGGGCATGGTCGAGAAGCCGAAGCCGCAGGAGGCTCCATCGCGGTACGCGGCGGCGGGCAGGTATGTGCTCGACCGAGCCATATTCGACGCGCTGGGCCGCATCGAACGGGGCGCCGGCGGCGAAATGCAACTCACCGACGCGATCGCGCTGTTGATCGACGAAGGTCATCCAGTCCACGCGGTGGTGCATCACGGGTCCCGACACGACTTGGGAAATCCGGGCGGCTACCTCAAGGCTGCGGTTGACTTTGCGTTGGATCGCGACGACTACGGACCGGATCTGCGGCGGTGGTTGGTTACCCGATTAGGCCTGCCCGAGGGTTAGCATTCCGGGCCATCGGAATAGGCCGCCCGGCCCCGTGACGGTAGAAAGGCGCGCTGTGCGTTCGGTGGAGGAGCAGCAGGCCCGGGTGTCGGCCGCCGCGGTGGCGCCACGGCCGGTGCGCGTCGCGATCGCCGAGGCGCAGGGACTGATGTGCGCCGAAGAGGTGGTGACCGAACGTCCCCTGCCGGGTTTTGACCAGGCGGCGATCGACGGCTATGCGGTGCGCAGCGTCGATGTGCTCGGCGCTGCGGGTGACGTCAACGGTTACGGTCGGGGCAATGATGACGGCGGGCCCGACGACGAAACGGCACGCGGCGGAGTCAGCCTGCCGGTAATGGCGTCCATTGCGGCCGGTTCGCGCACGCCGAGCCGCTTGCAGCCCCGGCAGGCGGTGCGGGTGCAGACCGGAGCGCCGCTGCCGATATTGGCCGACGCGGTGTTACCGC
>NZ_JBARMY010000302.1:0-13619 GCF_049802695.1 Mycobacterium sp. | reverse complement strand
CCGCCACGGTGCTGCTGATCGTGGCGGTCAGCCTGCTCAGCGAGTGGCATTACTTCCCGCGGCACCGGTTCCTGTTCGGCGACAAGTACGACTCGGTCATCATCGACCGGCGAGATCTCGACGCGATGGCCTATCTTGCCGCCCTGCCCGGAGCCAAACAGACCCTGATCGGCAACGGCAACACCGACGGCACCGCCTGGATGTACGCGGTGGCCGACCTGCATCCGCTGTGGACGCACTACGACTACCCGTTCCAGCAGGGCCCCGGCTATTACCGCTTCACCTTCTGGGCCTACGCCGACGATGCGGACACCAATCCGCGTGCCCGGGAGGCCGTCCGGGTACTCAACATCCGCTACGTCCTGCTCAGCGCGCCGATAGTGCGGGGATTCGTCATTCCCGACGGACTAAGGTCACTGGACAAGTCGAAGTCGTGGGCAAGGATCTACGACAACGGTGGAGCCACCATTTACGAATGGCGCGGACCCAGCGAGGGCCTGGCCG
Organism: Mycobacterium sp.; assembly: GCF_049802695.1. GTDB lineage: Bacteria > Actinomycetota > Actinomycetes > Mycobacteriales > Mycobacteriaceae > Mycobacterium. Next base: position 13,115 of record NZ_JBARMY010000302.1, on the reverse strand, counting down.
CGACGGATTCCCACATCAGGCGTTGATCGGCTCGCGCGTCATGGACTGAAAGAGGCGAAAAGGAGAGTGACTCAATTGAGTATCGGCAACGGCGACGACGACATCGAAATCATCGGTGGCGACATCGATCCCCGACTGGTTTCCGGCCGGGACGACTCCGACTCCGATGACCGGTCGCTGGCCGACCTCGTTCAGCAGCCCGCGAAAGTGATGCGGATCGGCACCATGATCAAGCAACTGCTCGAGGAGGTCCGCGCCGCACCGCTGGACGACGCCAGCCGCAACCGGCTGCGCACCATCCACGCCACCAGTATCCGCGAACTCGAAGAAGGCCTGGCGCCCGAGCTTCGGGACGAACTCGACCGTCTCACCCTGCCGTTCAGCGAGGACGCCGCACCGTCGGACGCCGAGCTGCGCATCGCCCAGGCGCAGCTGGTCGGCTGGCTGGAAGGGTTGTTTCACGGCATCCAGACCGCGTTGTTCGCCCAGCAGATGGCTGCCCGCGCCCAGCTGGAGCAGATGCGCCAGGGTGCGCTGCCGCCGGGCATCGGCCGCGGCGGCGGGCACGGGCAGTACCTGTAAGCAGACAGCGGTGTCGACACGCGGGCCTTACATCGAGACACGCAACGCGTGGGTGGAATTTCCCATCTTCGATGCCAAGTCACGGTCGCTGAAAAAGACGTTCCTGGGCAAAGCCGGCGGGACCATCGGCCGCAACACCTCCAACGTGATGGTCGTCGAAGCGTTGCGGGACATCACCATGTCGCTGAGCCTCGGCGATCGGGTCGGCCTGGTCGGGCACAACGGCGCCGGCAAATCAACGCTGCTGCGGCTGCTGTCCGGCATCTACGAGCCGACGCGCGGCTCCGCCACGGTCAGCGGGCGGGTAGCGCCGGTGTTCGATCTCGGCGTCGGGATGGACCCGGAGATCTCCGGCTATGAAAACATCATCATCCGCGGCCTCTTCCTGGGGCAGACCCGGCGACAGATGCTGGCCAAAGTCGACGAGATTGCCGAATTCACCGAGCTGGGCGACTACTTGGCGATGCCGCTGCGGACCTACTCCACCGGGATGCGGGTCCGGCTGGCGATGGGCGTGGTGACCAGCATCGATCCGGAGATCTTGCTGCTCGACGAAGGCATCGGCGCGGTGGACGCCGATTTCCTGAAAAAGGCGCAGTCCCGCCTGCAGCGCCTGGTGCAGCGCTCCGGCATTCTGGTGTTCGCCAGCCACTCCAACGAGTTTCTGGCCAGACTGTGCAAGACCGCGATGTGGATCGACCACGGCACCGTGCGGCTCACCGGTGGCATCGAGGACGTCGTGCGCGCCTACGAGGGCGAGGACGCTGCCCGTCATGTGCGCGAGGTGTTGGCCGAGACCGGTCAACACCTCGCGGGAACAGCGTCCGGTGATGACTGACCCGCCGGCGACGATGCAGAGCGCAGCGATGAGGAGGAGCGGCGCATGACTGAAGTGTGCGCCGTCGTCGTCACCCACCAGCGCCCCGACGAACTGGCCAAGTCCCTCGACGTCCTGACCACCCAGACCCGGCTGCCGGATCACCTGATCGTCGTCGACAACGGTGCCGACGAGCGGGTCCGCGACCTGGTGGCCGGTCAGCCGATCCCGACCACATACCTGGGTTCGCGTCGAAACCTCGGCGGCGGCGGCGGTTTCGCGCTGGGCATGCTGCACTCCCTGGCGCACGGCGCCGACTGGGTGTGGCTGGCCGACGACGACGGCCACCCCCAGGGCAGCCGGGTGCTGGAGACCCTGCTGGCGTCCGCCGAGCGGCACGGGCTGGCCGAGGTCTCGCCGATGGTGTGTAATGCCGACGACCCCGCCCGGCTGGCATTCCCGTTGCGGCGTGGCCTGGTGTGGCGCAGGCGGGTCGACGAATTGCGCACCGCGCCGGGCCAGGATCTGCTGCCCGGCATCGCCTCGCTGTTCAACGGAGCGCTGTTTCGGGCGTCGACGCTCGATGCGATCGGGGTGCCCGATCTACGACTGTTCATCCGCGGTGACGAGGTCGAGATGCACCGCCGCCTGGTTCGGTCCGGCCTGCCGTTCGGCACCTGCCTGGACGCCGCTTACCTGCATCCATGCGGAACTGCGGAATTCAAACCGATTCTGGGCGGCCGGATGCATACCCAGTACCCCGATGACGCGACCAAGCGATACTTCACCTACCGCAACCGCGGCTATCTGCTGGCGCAGCCCGGCCTGCGTAAACTCCTGCCGCAGGAATGGGTGCGGTTCGGCTGGTTCTTCCTGGTCTCGCGTCGCGACGCGAAGGGTTTGCTGGAGTGGTTCCGGCTGCGCCGGTTGGGCCGTCGCGAACGGTTCGCCCGACCAAAGGAGTGGCCGTGACGCGCGCCGGCGACGATGCAGAGCGAAGCGATGAGGAGGAGCGGCGCAGATGGCCGTAGTTGATGCCGCCGCCCAGTCGAAAACCCTGAGCCGGGCCCGTCGTGACCTGATCGACGGCTACCGCCGCCGCGAGCTGTGGCTGCACCTCGGCTGGCAAGACATCAAACAGCGGTATCGCCGCTCGGTGCTCGGGCCGTTCTGGATCACGATTGCCACCGGAACCACCGCGGTCGCGATGGGTGGCCTGTACTCCAAGCTTTTCCATCTCGAGCTGGCGGTGCACCTGCCCTACGTCACCCTCGGGCTCATCATCTGGAATCTGATCAACGCCGCCATCCTGGAGGGCGCCGACGTGTTCGTCTCCAACGAAGGGCTGATCAAACAGTTGCCGACCCCGCTGTCGGTGCACGTCTACCGACTGGTGTGGCGGCAGATGATCCTGTTCGCGCACAACATCGTCATCTACGTCGTCATTGCGATCGTCTTCCCGAAGCCGTGGTCATGGGCCGACCTGGCGGTCATTCCGGCGTTGGCGCTGATCGTGCTGAACTGCGTGTGGGTGTCGCTGTGCTTCGGCATCCTGGCGACCCGGTACCGCGACATCGGCCCGCTGCTGTTCTCCGTAGTGCAGCTGCTGTTCTTCATGACGCCGATCATCTGGAACGACGAGACGCTGCGCCAGCAGGGCGCGGGAAGCTGGTCGAAGATCGTCGAGTTCAATCCGCTGCTGCACTATCTCGACATCGTGCGCGCGCCGTTACTGGGCGCCCATCAGGAGCTGCGGCACTGGACGGTGGTGCTGGTGCTGACGGCCCTCGGCTGGGTGTTCGCCGCGGCCGCGATGCGCCAGTACCGCGCCCGAGTGCCGTACTGGGTCTGACGCTGCGCCGATGCAGGGCGCGCCCCGAGTCGAGCCGCGGCCGATCTAGATTCGAATTTCAAGGTTGACCAGTATGTAATGCGGGTCGTCGTCCGGCTGCCAGATGTGCTCGACGTTCACACCCGCATGAAGCCGCGCTGGAGCGAAGGTGTTGAACGCCTGAAGCCAGGTACTGAGGTCGGTAATCGGGTGTTTGATATCGGCGAGCATGGGCAGAGCAGCAGCTGGATCACTTCGGAAGCGACCGCGGCAGCGCCAGTCCGGCGGCATCGTTCGTCATCGGCTTTAGTGGGTTGCCGATTGGCCACCGCCCAGCACGGGTATGCGAAGGGCTGGCAAAGGAGGGCCCGTCATGAGTGCGATCGATAAGGCCAGAAACAAAATCCAGAAGCTAAGGGGTCAGGCGAAGGAAACCGTTGGCCGCGCCACCGGCGACCGTAGCCTCGAAAACCAGGGAACAGGCGACCGGGTCAAGTCAGACCTGAAAGACGCCGGCGAAAAGGTGAAGGACGCACTCGGCGGCCGCGGTGGTCGCGGCCGTGGTCGCGGTCGCGGTCGCGGTCGCCGACAAGTGTGACTAGGCGCTGACGAGTCTCACTGCTCGGCACTGACGGACTAACTCGTCTTCATGAGCGGCCGCGCCGGTCGCGACCGCTATACCGGCCGTCCGAGCACGTACACTTCCCGCGATGGCCGAGATCGCTCCCGCTCACGCGCCGTTGAGCCTCACGACGCAGGCGTGGCGGTTCGTCGTCACCGGGGCGCTGTCGGCAATCGTCGATTTCGGCCTCTACCGGTTCCTTGATCTGGTGACTCACCTGCAAATCGACGCGGCCAAAGCGACCAGCTTCGTTGCCGGCACGATCACCGCGTATCTGATCAACCGGCGGTGGACTTTCCAGGCTGCGCCGAGCACCGCGCGATTCCTCGCCGTCATGGCGCTGTATGCGATCACCTTCGTCACGCAGGTCGGCATCAACCATTTCTGCCTGCACGCCTTCCACTACCACGAGCACCCGTGGGCGGTACCCGTCGCGTTCGTCATCGCGCAGGGCACTGCGTCGGTGATCAACTTCATCGTGCAGCGCTCGGTGATCTTTCGCCTGCGCTGACCCGGGAGCAGTAAGCGGTACCCTCTGTGTCGATGTTGAGCAGCGATTTGTCCACCACCACCGCCCGGCTGCACGGGTGGAGTCGCACCGCGCCGTCGGTCGCGCAGCTGCTGTCCACCCCTGACCCCGAGGTCATCGCCGAGGCGGTCGCGCGGGCGGCCGACTCCAGCGGGCGTGGCGTCATCGCGCGCGGGCTGGGCCGCTCCTATGGCGACAACGCGCAGAACGGCGGCGGACTGGTCATCGACATGACCGCTCTGAACCGCATCCACTCGGTCAGCGCCGACACCGGACTGGCCGACGTCGACGGCGGGGTGAGCCTCGACCAGCTGATGAAGGCTGCGCTGCCGTTCGGCTTGTGGGTGCCGGTGCTTCCGGGCACCCGACAAGTCACCGTCGGCGGTGCCATCGCCTCGGACATTCACGGCAAGAATCATCACAGCGCGGGCAGCTTCGGCGACCATGTGCGCTCGATGGAACTGTTGACCGCCGATGGTCAGATCCGCCACATCACCCCCGACGGCGAGGACGCCGACCTGTTCTGGGCCACCGTCGGCGGCAACGGGCTGACCGGTATCGTGCTGCGCGCCACCGTCGAGATGACACCGACCGAGACGGCATATTTCATCGCCGACGGCGACGTCACGCACGGTCTCGACGAGACCATCGCCTTCCACAGCGACGGCAGCGAAGCCGACTACACCTATTCCAGCGCGTGGTTCGACGCGATCAGCGCACCGCCGAAACTGGGCCGCGCCGCGATCTCGCGCGGATCGTTGGCCCGGTTGGATCAACTGCCCGAGAAGTTGCAGCGCAATCCGTTGAAATTCGATGCGCCGCAATTACTTACCTTCCCCGACATCTTCCCCAACGGGTTGATGAACAAACTGACCTTCGTTCCGATCGGTGAACTGTGGTACCGCAAATCGGGCACCTACCGCGGGAAGGTTCAGAACCTGACGCAGTTCTACCACCCGCTGGACATGTTCGGTGAGTGGAACAGGGCTTACGGCTCAGCGGGTTTCGGGCAATACCAGTTCGTGGTGCCCACCGAGGCGGTCGACGAGTTCAAAGGCATCATGAAAGACATCCAGCGCTCCGGCCACTACTCTTTTCTCAACGTGTTCAAGCTGTTCGGGCCCGGTAACCGTGCCCCGCTGAGCTTTCCGATCCCGGGCTGGAACGTCTGCGTCGACTTTCCGATCAAACCCGGGCTCAACGAATTCCTCAACGAACTCGACCGGCGGGTGCTGGAATTCGGCGGCCGGCTCTACACCGGCAAAGACAACCGCACCACCGCCGACGTGTTCCACGCCATGTACCCCCGCGTAGACGAATGGATCGCGTTACGCCGCAAGGTCGATCCGACCGGGGTCTTCGCCTCGGACATGGCCCGACGTTTGGAGCTGCTGTAGATGGTGCTCGACGCCGTGGGCAATCCGCAGACCATCCTGCTGCTGGGCGGCACCTCGGAGATCGGCCTGGCGATCTGCGAGCGCTACCTGCTGAACGCGCACGCCCGCATCGTGCTCGCTGCGCTGCCCGACGATCCCGGCCGCGACGACGCCGTCGCGCAGATGAAGGCCGCCGGCGCGAAGTCGGTGGAGCTCATCGACTTCGACGCCGTCGACAGCCACAGCCATCCCCAGGTGATCGACGCGGCGTTCAGCAACGGCGATGTCGACGTCGCGATCGTCGCGTTCGGCCTGCTCGGTGATGCCGAAGAGTTGTGGCAGAATCAGCGCAAAGCGGTCCAGATCGCCGAAATTAACTACACCGCAGCGGTTTCGGTGGGTGTGCTGTTGGGCGAGAAGATGCGCGCACAGGGCTTCGGTCAGATCATCGCGATGAGCACGGTGGCCGGTGAGCGGGTGCGACGGTCCAACTTCGTCTACGGCTCCACCAAGGCCGGCCTTGACGGCTTCTACCTCGGCCTCGGTGAGGCGTTGAAGCCCAGCGGTGTCCACGTTCTGGTCATCCGACCGGGCCAGGTGCGGACCCGGATGAGCGCCCACATCAAAGAGGCGCCGTTAACCGTCGACAAGGAATACGTCGCCGATCTGGCGGTGACCGCGGCCGCGAAGGGCAAAGAGCTGGTGTGGGCGCCTGGCGCTTTCCGGTACGTGATGATGGTGCTGCGGCATATCCCACGGCCGATCTTCCGCAAGCTGCCCATCTAGATGCGGAACGCGCTGGGCACGGCCGGCCAGCTGGCCGTCGCGGCGATCATTGCCGCCGGGCTGTCGGTGTTCTCGCTCACCGCCATCCGCGGTGTGCAGTGGCCGGCCTATCCGTCGTCGAATCAACTGCACGCGCTGACCACCGTGGGGCAAGTGGTCTGCATCGTCGGCCTGATCGCCGTGGGCTGGCTGTGGCGCGGCGGCAGACCGGCCGGTCAGCTGGTGGCCCGGCTGGGCGCGCTGATTTTCTCGTCCACGTTCTCCGTCGTGACGCTGGCCATGCCGCTGGGCGCAACCAAGCTGTATCTGTTCGGCATCTCTGTCGATCAGCAGTTCCGCACGGAGTACCTCACCCGGCTGACTGACTCCCCGGCGCTGTGCGACATGACCTACCAGGGCTTGCCCGCGTTCTACCCACCGGGCTGGTTCTGGATAGGTGGGCGGGTGGCGGCGCTGACCGGCTCCCCTGGCTGGGAGATTTATAAGCCGTGGGCCATCACCTCGATCACGATCGCCGTCGCGCTGGCACTGGTGTTGTGGTGGCGGATGGTCCGGTTCGAAGTCGCGCTGATCGTCAGCACCGCGACCACCGCGGTGACGCTGGCCTACAGTTCGCCCGAGCCGTATTCAGCGATCATCACTGTGCTGCTGCCCCCGGTGCTGGTACTGGCGTGGTCGGGCCTGCGGGCAGGATCGCGCGAGCGTGAAACCAGCGTCACGTTGGACCCCGAACGTGACGACAGCGTCACGCCCGCGCCCGAGGCCGGCGGCTGGGCCGCTGTGCTGGGTACAGGAATCTTCCTCGGCTTCACCGCCACCTTTTACACGCTGCTGTTCGCTTACAGCGCGTTCACCTTGGTCGTGATGGCGCTGCTGTTGGCCGCCTTCCGGTGGCGGCGGAACGGGATTCGCGCGGCGCTGGACCCGCTGGTCCGGCTGCTCGGCGTCGCCGTCATCGCGGCCGCCATCGCCGCCACCACCTGGCTGCCGTTCCTGTTGCGGGCCGGCCACGCTCCGGTCAGCAACACCGGTAGCGCCTGGCACTACCTGCCCGCTGACGGGGCGCAGCTGACGTTCCCGATGCTGCAATTCACCCTGCTCGGCGTGCTGTGCATGATCGGCACGGTGTGGCTGGTGGTGCGGGCCCGCTCGGCGGTGCGGGCTGCGGCCCTGGCGATCGGCGTGCTGGCCGTCTACCTGTGGTCGCTGCTGTCGATGCTCACAACGCTGGCGCGCACCACATTGTTATCGTTCCGGCTGCAATCGACGCTGACGGTGCTGCTGGCCGCGGCCGGGGCGTTCGGCGTCATTGAATTGACCAGTGCACTGTCGGCGCGTGGCCGGGAACGGGCATGGGGCCGCGGTGTGTTGCCGGTCGCCGCGGCTCTCGGCCTGGTCGGGGCAATCGGATTCAGCCAGGACATTCCCGAGGTGCTGCGACCGGACATCACGATCGCCTACACCGACACCGACGGCCACGGCCAGCGTGGCGACCGTCGTCCACCAGGCTCGGAGAAGTACTACCCCGCCGTCGACACGGTGATCACCCAGGTTACCGGTAGACCGCGCGACCAGACCATCGTGCTGACGGCCGATTACAGCTTTTTGTCCTTCTATCCTTATTTCGGCTTCCAAGGGCTGACGTCGCACTACGCCAATCCGCTCGCGCAGTTCGACCTGCGGGCAGCGCAGATCCGAAGTTGGTCCAAGCTGAAAACCGCCGACCAGTTCGTCCGGGCCCTTGACACGCTGCCCTGGCCGCCGCCGACGGTGTTCCTGCTGCGCCGCGGCGCGAACGAGACTTACACCCTGCGGCTGGCGGAGGACGTCTACCCCAACCAGCCCAACGTCCGCCGCTACACCGTGGACCTCAAGGCCGCGCTGTTCGCCGACCCGCGGTTCAACGTGCAGACCATCGGCCCGTTCGTGCTGGCCATCCGCACACCGGCGGCACACGACTGATGTCCACTGAAACCGCACCTGACGGGCCACTACCATCTAGCAGCGTGACCGCCGCGCAGGCGAACGCCCAGACCGCCCGAGACGACGCCCGAGCGGTGAACGACCGAACCAGCCGCGACTACCGGGTTGCCCGGGTCGTCGCCGTGATCGCCGGACTGCTCGGTGTGGCCCTCGCACTCGCCACTCCGCTGCTGCCGGTCAAACAGACCACCGCCGAATTGAACTGGCCCCAGAACGGGGTGTTCTCCAGCGTCGAGGCGCCGCTGATCGGCTACGTCGCCACCGACCTACGCATCAGCATCCCCTGCCAGGCCGCGGCCGGGCTGGCCGGACCGCGCAGCGCCGCAAAAACGGTGCTGCTGTCGACCGTGCCAAAGCAGGCGCCGAAAGCCGTCGACCGCGGCCTGCTGATCGAACGGGCCAACGACGACCTGGTCGTCGTGGTTCGCAACGTCCCAGTTGTGGTGGCACCGCTGAGCCAGGTGCTCAGCCCGGCCTGCCGACAGTTGACGTTCGTCGCGCACGCCGACAAGGTGACCGCCGAGTTCGTCGGGCTGACCCAGGGACCCGACGCCGAGCATCCCGGCTCGCCGTTACGCGGTGAGCGTGGCGGCTACGACTTTCGACCGCAGATCGTCGGCGTCTTCACCGACCTGTCCGGTCCGGCGCCACCGGGCTTGAGCTTCTCGGCGACCGTCGACACCCGCTACAGCAGTGCGCCGACCTGGGTGAAGCTGGCCGCGATGGTGCTCGGGGTGGTGCTGACCGTCGCCGCACTGGTCGCGCTGAACATCCTGGACCGCGCCGACGGTACCCGCCACCGCCGCTTCCTGCCTCCGCGGTGGTGGTCGCTCAGCGGGCTGGACGTGCTGGTCACCGCGGTGCTGGTGTGGTGGCATTTCGTCGGCGCCAACACCGCCGACGACGGCTACATCCTGACCATGGCCAGGGTGTCGGAACATGCCGGCTACATGGCCAACTACTACCGCTGGTTCGGCACGCCCGAGGCGCCGTTCGGCTGGTATTACGACCTGCTGGCGCTGTGGGCTCACGTCACCACCGCCAGCATCTGGATGCGGCTGCCAACGCTGGTCATCGCGCTGACGTGCTGGTGGGTGATCAGCCGGGAAGTCATTCCCCGACTCGGTGACGCGGTCAAACACTCCCGCGCCGCGGCGTGGACGGCGGCGGGCGTCTTCCTGGCGTTCTGGTTGCCGCTGAACAACGGATTGCGCCCCGAGCCGATCATCGCGCTGGGCATCCTGCTGACCTGGTGCTCGGTGGAACGAGCGGTAGCCACCAGCAGGTTGTTACCGGTCGCAGTCGCGTGCATTGTCGGCGCGCTGACGTTGTTCTCCGGGCCGACCGGGATCGCGTCGATCGGTGCCCTGCTGGTCGCGGTCGGACCGTTGCAAACGATCATCCGCCGCCGATCCCAACAGTTTGGCGTGCTGCCGCTGCTGACGCCGATCGTCGCCGCGGCGTCGGTCACCGTGATCCTGATCTTCCGCGACCAGACCTTCGCCGGCGAACTTCAGGCCAGCGTGGTCAAGCGTGCGGTGGGACCGAGTCTGAGCTGGTTCGACGAACATATTCGCTACGAGCGCCTGTTCATGGCCAGCCCGGACGGGTCGGTCGCCCGCCGCTTCGCCGTGCTGGCGTTGCTGGTGGCGCTCGCGGTGTCGGTGGCGGTGTCGTTGCGGAAGGGGCGCATTCCGGGCACGGCCGCCGGGCCCACCCGTCGCATCATCGGCATCACGATCATCTCGTTCATCGCGATCATGTTCACCCCGACGAAGTGGACCCACCACTTCGGCGTGTTCGCCGGCGTCGCCGGCTCGCTGGGGGCGTTGGCCGCTGTCGCCGTGACGGCCGCCGCGATGCGCTCCCGGCGCAACCGCACCCTGTTCGCGGCCCTGGTGCTGTTCGTGACGGCGCTGTCGTTCGCCAGCGTCAACGGCTGGTGGTATGTGTCGAACTTCGGCGTGCCATGGTCGAATGCGTTCCCGCAATGGCAGTTCGGCTTCACCACCTTGCTGCTGGGGTTGACGGTGCTCACCTTGCTGGTTGCGGCGTGGATCCATTTCCTCAGCGACGGCTCGTCGCGGGGCAGGCAGCCCCGACTGGACTCGAGGTTGACCCGAGCCCTGCATTCCCCGCTGGCGATCGCGGCCTGGGCGTTGGTGTTCTTCGAGGTGCTGTCGCTGACTCTGGCGATGACCGATCAGTATCCGGCGTGGTCGGTGGGCCGTTCCAACCTGCAGGCCTTGCCCGTTTTGGGGACCGGTAAGACCTGCGGACTGGCGGACGACGTGCTGGTCGAACTCGACCCCAACGACGGCATGCTCAGCCCAGTGGGCGTACCGGCCCAGGATGCGCTGAGCGCGGGTTTCGCCGAGGGCTTCGACCCCAACGGTATTCCCGCCGACGTCTCAGCCGACCCGGTGATGGAACGCCCGGGTGATCGCAGTTTCCTGGACAACGACGGGCTGATCACCAGCAGTGAAGCCGGCACCGAAGGCGGCACTACGGCCGCGCCGGGAATCAACGGGTCCCGTGCCCGGTTGCCGTACAACCTGGACCCGGCCCGCATCCCGGTCCTGGGTAGTTGGCGCCCGGGTGTGCAGGTACCTGCCAGGCTGCGCTCGGCCTGGTACCGGCTGCCGTCAAAAGCCGAGCGCGATGCGGCCGGGCCGCTGCTGGTGGTGTCAGCGGCGGGCCGGTTCGACCCGCGCGAGGTAGAAGTCCAGTGGGCCACTGATCAAGGAGCAGCCGACGGCAAACCCGGCGGCACCGTCAGCTTCGGTGACGTCGGGGCGCAACCGGCCTGGCGCAATCTGCGGGCGCCGTTGTCCGCGATACCCCCCAACGCCAGCCAGGTTCGCGTCGTCGCCGGCGACGAGGACTTGGCGCCGCAACACTGGATCGCCGTCACGCCGCCGCGTATACCGCATCTGCGCACGCTGCAGGACGTGGTGGGCTCCGATGAGCCGGTACTGCTGGACTGGCTGGTCGGCCTGGCATTCCCGTGCCAACGCCCGTTCGACCACCGCAACGGTGTCATCGAAGCACCGAAGTGGCGCATCCTGCCCGACCGATTCGGCGCCGAGGCCAACTCCCCGGTGATGGACAACAACGGCGGCGGCCCGCTGGGCGTGACCGAGTTGCTCGACCGCGCCACCACCGTGCCCAGCTATTTGAAGGACGACTGGTTCCGGGACTGGGGCGCGTTGCAGCAGCTGACGCCGTATTACCAGGATGCGGCGCCGGCGCGCCTCGACCTCGGTTCGATGACCCGCAGCGGCCTGTGGAGTCCCGCGCCGCTGCGGCACTGATGATTTGCGTCGCCGGGCCGGCTTGGCGACGGCCCTGCTGCAGCCAGACACCCAGACCGATCGCATACGATCGAGCCTCGTGTCCCAGGACGGTAATGAGCGATCGGCGCGGCACACCGCGCGGCTGATCGCCGTCGTCGCGGGAATCGCGGGACTGTTGCTGTGCAGCGTGGTCCCGTTGCTCCCGGTCAAGCAGACCACCGCGAAGATCCTGTGGCCGCAAGGCGCCACCCCTGACGGCCACGTCACCGGCATCACCGCTCCGCTGGTGTCCGGCGCACCCCAGGCTCTTGACATCTCGATCCCCTGCCCCGCGATCGCCACGTTGCCGCCCGCCGGCGGCCTGGTGCTCTCGACGCTGCCCGCGGAGGGGTTTCAGGCCGGCAAGAGCGGGCTGTTCGTCCGCGCCGACAAAGACGTGGTCGTCGTCGCGTTCCGCGATTCGGTGGCCGCGGTGGCACCCAGGCCGGCGATCGCCGCCGGAGCTTGCAGCGTGCTGCATCTCTGGGGTGGCGGCGGCGGCGCGGGCGCGGACTTCATCGGCATTCCAGGCGCCGCCGGGGTTTTGCCGCCGGAGAACAAACCGCAAGTCGGCGGAATCTTCACCGACCTGAAAGTGGCGGCGCAGCCGGGGTTGTCGGCCCGCATCGACGTCGACACCCGGTTCATCACCGCGCCCACAGCCCTCAAGAGGATCGTGATGGCCGTCGGAGCGTTGGCCGTCCTGGTCGCCATCGTCGCGATGGCCGTCCTCGACCGTCGCAGCCGAGGTGGCCGGGCTGCTTCAGGGCGCCGCGTGGGGGCGGCAGTCTGGGTCGCCGACCTCGGTGTGATCGCCACACTGCTGGTCTGGCACGTCATCGGCGCCACCTCGTCGGACGACGGCTACAACCTGACGATCGCCCGGGTCGCACCGAAAGCCGGCTACGTCGCCAACTTCTACCGGTACTTCGGGACGACGGACGCCCCGTTCGACTGGTATCTCTCGCTGCTGAGCAAGTTGGCGTCGGTGAGCACCGCCGGTGTGTGGATGCGGCTGCCGGCCACGCTGGCCGGGATCGGCTGCTGGCTGATCATCGGCCACTGGATGCTGCGGCGGTTAGGTCCGGGCCGGGGCGGTCTGGCGGCCAATCGGGTCGCGATTTTCACCGCGGGCGCGGTGTTCTTGGCCGCGTGGTTGCCGTTCAACAACGGCCTGCGCCCCGAGCCGATCATCGCCCTGGGGGTGCTGGTCACCTGGGTGCTGGTGGAACGAGCCATCGCGCTGCGGTGGGT
>NZ_JBARMY010000301.1:0-18952 GCF_049802695.1 Mycobacterium sp. | reverse complement strand
GCTGGCCAATTTTGCGAAGATTGCAAAGGCCGCCTCTAACTGAACCGGTTCAGTAGCTACCCAGCAGTAACAACGAACGTGCAGGTCATGGCCGAGTTTCGGCCGCTGATCAGAGATTGCCCGCGGTGTTACAGCGGGAAGATCGCCGCGACCGCTTTGGTCTCCTCGCCCACCGCGTATGTGAGCGTTCTAACAGTGCGATCAGTCAAGTCAGCACCGAATCGATCAGTGGTGCCTGCTGGGTGTACGTGCGAGACGATCTCCAGCTTGTCGCCAAGCGCCACCGGTGCATCGTGTTCGATCGTCACCCGCAGCGGCGCCTTCAGCAGTTGCGGGCACGACGCAAGGTAATCCTCGATCACCGCCCAGTAAACCGAGTTGTTCATGTGGTCGAACAAGTCGATGTCGGTGACGCGGACCGGGAAGTCGTGAATCTCCATCGCGTCCTCGCGGCTTTCGGAGGTCAGGTAGGCCTTCCACCGCAACCGGCCGATGTCGGTGGTGCGGCGTAGGCCTTCCAGGAAGTCGTCGGAAATGCGCGACGGCATCTGGGTGTCGCGGTTGATGTTGATCCAGAAGGCTTCCGACTCGATCAAGCCTCGGCCGCGCTTCCCATCTATACGGACCCGCATCTCACACCAGCGGTTGGACGTGCCCGAACACCACCGGCGCATCCGCAGCATCTCGCCGAACTCGATCGGACGGATCAGGTCGACCATGGTGCGGCGGACGATCCACAGCGGATGAGTGTCCTCGAAACCCATCTCCCGCAGTTGATCCTGGCCGATGTCCTGGATGTGCCGGGCGGCTGCGTCGAATCGCAGCCGGCCTTCGCGGTCGATGTCGGCCACCCGCAACGGCCACTCGCGGTCGAAGACGTCAGGGTGGCCGTCGGGCACCGGCATCAACACTTTGTCCAGGCTCACCGCGGTACTCCTATGTGTCCAAAGCGCTTTGTGCCACTCTCCCAGTCCGTCCTTACGGGTGTGGGTTTCTCCCTCCTGCGAATCATCCCAGACGACGGCTCGGCGGCGCTAATCCACGCCGCTTGCCAACTCTGCGAACTGAATCTTCACACCCGGGTAGGCTCGTTGCGTGGCCAAGACCTTCGTCGGTTCCCGCGTTCGCCAACTACGCAGCGAGCGCGGCTTCAGTCAGGCTGCGCTGGCGCAGATGTTGGAGATCTCCCCCAGCTACCTCAACCAGATCGAACACGACGTACGACCGCTGACGGTCGCGGTGTTGCTGCGGATCACCGAGGTGTTCGGGGTCGACGCGACTTTTTTCGCCTCCCAGGACGACACCCGGCTGGTCGCCGAACTGCGGGAGGTGACCATGGACCGCGACCTGGACATCGGCGTCGACCTGCCCGAGGTCGCCGACATGGTCAGCGCCCACCCCCGCTTGGCCCGCGCCATGGTCAATCTGCACCGCCGCTACCGGATCACCACGGCGCAACTGGCGGCCGCCACCGAGGAGCGGTTCTCCGACGGCAGTGGCAGCGGATCGATCACCATGCCGCACGAAGAGGTGCGCGACTACTTTTACCAGCGCCAGAACTATCTGCACGAGCTCGACACCGCCGCCGAGGACCTCACCAACCGGATGCGGATGCACCGCGGTGACCTGGCCGGCGAGTTGTCCAGCCGGCTGAGCGAGGTGCACGGTGTGCACATCAACAAGCGCATCGATCTCGGCGACGCGGTGTTGCACCGCTACGACCCGGCGTCCCGGACGCTGGAGATCAGCAATCACCTCTCGTCGGGTCAGCAGGTGTTCAAGCTCGCCGCTGAACTGGCGTACCTGGAGTTCGGCGACCTGATCGACAGCATGGTCACCGACGGCAAGTTCACCAGCGACGCGTCGCGCACCCTGGCCCGGCTCGGGCTGGCCAACTACTTCGCCGCAGCTGTGGTGCTGCCCTATCGGCAGTTCCACGATGTCGCCGAGAACTTCCGGTACGACGTCGAGCGGCTGTCGGCGTTCTACCGGGTGAGCTTCGAGACGATTGGGCACCGGCTGTCCACGCTGCAGCGGCCCACGATGCGCGGCGTGCCGTTCTCCTTCGTCCGGGTCGACCGCGCGGGCAACATGTCAAAACGCCAGTCCGCGACCGGTTTTCACTTCTCTTCCAGCGGCGGCACCTGCCCGCTGTGGAACGTCTACGAAACGTTCGCCAACCCGGGCAAGATCCTGGTGCAGATCGCCCAGATGCCCGACGGGCGCAATTACATGTGGGTGGCCAGGACCGTGGAGCGTCGCGCCTCGCGGTATGGTCAGCCCGGTAAGGCGTTCGCGATCGGCTTGGGCTGCGAACTTCGACAGGCACATCGCCTGGTGTACTCGGAAGGACTCGACTTGTCCGGGGAGAACGCCACACCGATCGGAGCCGGGTGCCGGGTCTGCGAGCGCGACAACTGTCCGCAACGGGCGTTCCCGGCGTTGGGCCGTGCCCTTGATCTCGACGAGCACCGCAGCACTGTGTCGCCCTATCTGGTGAAGCAGGCATGACCGGCCGAATTCCCGCGGCCGGGCGGATTCGCGACATCGGCCTGATTAATTGGATCGTGGCGAGGGCCTCCGCGCGCACCGTCGGCGCCCCGCAAATGCACTTGTTCACCGTCTTGGGTCAGCACAAGCGGCTGTGGTTGGCAATGATGCCCTACTCCGGTGCGCTGCTGCGCGGCCGGCTGCCCAGTGCGGACACCGAATTGGTGATTCTGCGAGTGGCTCATCTGCGCTCCTCGGAATACGAGCTGCAACATCACCGGCGCCTGGGTCGCCGCCGTGGACTCGATGACCAGACGCAGAACAGCATCTTCGCCTGGCCCGACGCCTCGGACGGGCTCACAACGCGCCAGCAGGCGCTATTGGCGGCCGCCGACGAATTCGTACTTCAGCGGTCGATCAGCGATGAAACCTGGCAGCAGTTGGCCGGCCACCTCGACCGGCGTCAGCTGATCGAATTCTGCATGCTCGCCGGGCAATACGACGGACTGGCGGCGACGATGTCTGCCCTCGAAATCCCGCTCGACCACCCGCCGGAGCGGGAACCGTCATAGGTAGGTGTAGGTCAGCACGCCCAAAGTGAGCGCCACCGGCAGCACCGGCAATGTCATCGCGAATGCCGCCAGCGGCTGGCTTCCCCCGCGACGCAGTCGCCGTCCCCACAGCGCGGCAGCGACGGCCACCACCACCGACACGACCAGCACGGCAAAACTCCACTGGCTCACCGTGGTGACGGCTTCTCCGATCGACACGGCCACCAGCCACCCGAGATAGCCCACAGTCAGCCCGGCGAGCACACAGACAACCGTCGGACCGCGACCGTGCTGGCTTCTCACCTCCGGCTCGTCAACCAGGTTGTCCACCCGGCCAGGGTAGCCCGTAGCGCATCGCCGTCAGAAGTTGATCATGTGGCCCGTCAGGCCGTGGAAACACTCCTGCAGCGCCTCCGACATCGTCGGGTGGGTATGGACGTTGCGCGCCAACTCGTTTGCGGTCAGATCCCACTTCTGCGCCAGCGTCAGCTCCGGCAACAGCTCGGAGACGTCGTGCCCGATCAGATGCCCGCCGAGTAGCTCACCGTACTTGGCGTCGGCGACAAGCTTGACGAAACCGCTGGGGTCGCCGAGGCCGTGCGCTTTGCCGTTGGCGGTGAACGGGAACTTGGCGACCTTGACGTCGTATCCCTCGTCGCGCGCCTGCTGTTCGGTCAGACCGAAGCTGGCCACCTGCGGCTGGCAGAACGTCGCGCGCGGCAGCATCCGGTAGTCTCCGAGCGCCAATGTCTCTGCACCGCCGATGGTTTCAGCGGCCACCACACCCTGGGCCTCGGCGACGTGCGCCAGCTGCAGCAGCCCGGTCACGTCACCGATCGCATAGATGTGCGGCACGCTGGTGCGCATGTACTCGTCGACGCCGATGGCCGTGCGCTCGGTCACGGCCACCCCGGTCTTGTCCAGGCCATAGCCTTCGACATTGGGTGCAAAACCGATGGCCTGCAACACTTTGTCGGCGACCAGTTCACTGGTGTTGCCGTCCTTGCTGATCGTCACTTTCACCTGGGAACCGTCGTCGTGCATCCCCTCCACCTTGGTGGCAGTCAAGATCTTGACGGCCAGCTTCTTGTACTGCTTCTCGATCTCCTTGGACACCTCGGCGTCCTCGTTGGGCAGCGCGCGCGGCAGAAACTCCACGACCGTGACGTCGACGCCGTAATTGCGCATCACGTAACCGAATTCCATGCCGATAGCGCCTGCTCCGGCGACGACGATCGACTTAGGCAACTCCCGAGTCATGATCAGCTCTTCGTAGGTGACGACGTTTTGGCTCAGCGAGGTGCCCGGAACCAGCCGCGTGCTGCTGCCGGTGGCAATGATCACGTTGCCGAAGGTGATTGTCTCGGTGCCGCCGCCGTTGAGCTCGACCGACAACGTTTGGGCGTCGGTGAACTTCCCGTAGCCGTGAATTTCCGTGATTTTGTTCTTCTTCATCAAGAAGTGCACACCGGCGACGCGGCCCTCGGCCACTTTGCGACTGCGGTCGAAGGCGATGCCGTAGTCGAAGGTCGCCTCACCGCTGAGGCCGAACGTCTTGGCCTCTCTGGTGAAGATGTGCACCAGTTCTGCGTTGCGCAGCAGCGCCTTGGACGGAATGCAACCCACGTTAAGGCACACGCCGCCCCAGTATTTAGGTTCGACGACTGCGGTGTTGAGTCCCAGCTGGGCCGCGCGGATGGCGGCGACATATCCGCCCGGGCCGGCTCCGAGAACGACGACGTCATAGTGGGAAGTCACGAACCCACCCTAGTGGCGGCTGCACTCGCGAGCGTAACGCGAGGGCGAATCGGCGAACGGGAAGTCGCCGGGACGTTACGCTCGATGGGAACATGAGACGAGCAGTAGTCACCGGCGCATCGTCGGGCATCGGGAAAGCAGTGGCCGCAACGCTTCGCGACCGTGGGTACCAGGTGATCGGCACCAGCCGCAAGCCCGACGCGATCGCGCCGGGTTCGCTGCTCTCCGGCGTCAACTACCGTGCGCTCGACCTCACCGATCCGCAGTCCATCGATTCCTTCGCCGACGGCATCGGCGGCGTCGACGTGCTGGTGAACAATGCGGGCGAAAGCCAGGCCGGCCCGCTCGAGGAGCTGCCTGCCGACGCCGTCGAAAGGCTGTTTCGGCTCAACGTGCTTGGCCCAGTCCAGTTGACGCAGCGCATGTTGCCCGGGATGCGGCAACGCCGCAGTGGCCGTGTCGTGATGGTCGGCTCGATGCTGGCCAGCTTCCCACTGGCCTATCGCTCGTCCTATGCGGCATCCAAGGCGGCGATCAAAGGATTCGCGACCGCGGCCCGGCTGGAGTTGGCGCCTTTCGGGGTGTGGATCACCACCGTCGAGCCCGGTTCGATCAACACCGGCATCACCGAACGGCGCACCAGATACATCAACGAAGACTCCGTCTACGCGGCCGGATTCGGCAAGATGATGACGAAACTCGATCACAATATCGATCACGGCATTGCCCCGGGCAAAGTAGCCGAGACCATCGCGAAGGCGATCGAGGCGCCACGCCCGAAGCCGCTGTACGCCGTCGGAAGCAACGCACCGCTGGTCTTCACACTGCGCCGCCTCGCGCCGCGCGCGGTCGTAGAAAGCTTTGTCGCGCGGGCGTACGGGCTGCCTCGCCCCTGACGCCGGTGCTGCTTTCGCGGCCCGAGGCTGCGCCCATGGCGATCACGCGGCCGACTTCCACCCTCATCGCACACTGAAATCGTTCGGGCAGAGCCTAACTAGTAGGGCACCAGGCCTACCAGGCAGTGCTGCGTGCGCTGACAGTGGTCATGCCCGTAGAGCGGCGCTGCCGCGGCGAGCGAGGCGAACACCGCCGAACTGAGCGCGATAGCCAACGCTGACAGCAACGGCCGGCCGGGAATCATCGCCAGCATCAGCGCGCCGACAGTGCTCGCCACGGTGTAGACCAGCACGACGAACACCGCCGGTGTCTTGTTGTCCGCGTGGTACCACCACGAGAACAACACCACGCCGACGGCGCCGGCCGCGATCCAGACCCCTGCCAGCACCAGCACGAACTTCCACCACTTCAGGTAGTAGTAGCGGCCGGGGACGGTGACCGGCTGCACGGGCGGTGGCAACGGCTCCCCCGGCAGCGCCGACGGCGCCTCGACAGCGGGCGTACCGGCGTTCGAGGCGGCGATCGCCGTCGAATCGGGCACGTCACGGGGCTGTGCCGCCTGGAGCGCGGCCTTTTCATCGGTGCTCGGCTCGTGCGCGGCCGGTGACGCTTCCAGCGGAAGCGACTGCTCACCGGTGTCGAAGTCCGGGACGAACGCCGCAGTTCCCGGCGACGACTCCTCCTCCTCGTCAGCCACCGGACGCCGCCTGGATCGTAACGAGCGCACCGAACCATCCCGGGGCCAGTGCGACGAGAAACGCGCCCAGCGCGGTGAGCAGTCGGCGCCTGGACAGCAGTACCAACACCAGCCCGGTGACGGTGGGTACCACCACGACCGCGGCGACGACGAGACCGGGCCGGATGTGTTCGCGGACCAGCACTGTTCCGGCGGTTCCGCTCAGCAATCCGACTGCCGCTCCGACCAGCATCGCGCTGGCCAGCACCCAGGTGCGCGGAAGCGGAATCACACCATATGACCTTACTGCGACAACTTCGTGTTACCGCCGCACTCCCCCGCAAGCGGGAGGTGCCCCCCACCCGGCATGTGCCCGGCAGGTACCGGGCAGGCGTCGGGGACTTCAGCGACAACCGGACTCCGCGCGAGCGGACGTTGACCGCCGGCATACTCGGCGCCGCTGATCGCGCTCGCGGCCGCCAGCGCCGCTTGCTCGTCGGCGCTGAACGCCCGGCCGCGGGACAGGAACCGCACGCCCTCCGGTGCTTCGAGGCTGAACCCGCCGCCGCGGCCGGGCACCACGTCGATGATCAGCTGGGTGTGTCGCCAGGTGGCGAACTGCGGGCCCGAGATCCACACCGGAACTCCGGCGCCGACGTCGAGCACACCGAGCAGCACGTCGCGGTCGCCGACGATGAAATCGCCGTCCGGGTAGCACATCGGGGAGGAGCCGTCGCAGCAGCCGCCGGACTGGTGAAACATCACCGGACCGTGCTGCTCCTGCAGCCGGCCCAGCAACGCCGCGGCGGCCGCGGTGATCAGCACCCGACCAACTGTATGGCGCCGCTCCTCCTCATCGCTGCGCTCTGCATCGTCGCCGGCGCGCATCAGAAGAAGCCCTGCGCCTTCTGGGAATAGGACACCATCAGATTCTTGGTCTGCTGGTAGTGGTCGAGCGCCATCTTGTGCGTCTCCCGACCGAAACCCGACTGCTTGTAGCCGCCGAACGCGGCGTGCGGCGGGTACATGTGGTAGCAGTTGACCCACACTCGGCCGGCCTTGATCTCGCGACCGGCCCGGTAGGCGATGTTGCCGTCGCGGCTCCACACACCGGCCCCCAACCCGTAGAGGGTGTCGTTGGCAATGCCCATCGCGTCCTGGTAGTCGCGGAACGACGTCACCGCCACCACCGGGCCGAAAATCTCCTCTTGGAAGATGCGCATCTTGTTGTTCCCGGCGAAGATCGTGGGCTGCACGTAGTAGCCGCCGGACAGGTCACCGCCCAACTCGGTACGCTCGCCGCCGGTGATGAGCTTGGCGCCCTCGTCTTTGCCAACCTCGATGTAGGACAACACCTTTTCCAATTGGTCGTTGGAGGCCTGCGAACCCAGCATGGTCTCGGTGTCCAGTGGATCGCCCTGACGGACCGCCTTGGTCCTGATCGCGGCCAACTCCAGAAACTCGTCGTAGATGTCGGCCTGGACCAGGCTGCGCGACGGGCAGGTGCACACCTCGCCCTGGTTGAGGGCGAACATGGTGAACCCCTCGAGCGCCTTGTCCTGGAAGTCGTCGTTGGCCGCCATCACATCGGAGAAGAAGATGTTTGGGCTTTTGCCGCCGAGTTCCAGGGTCACCGGAATCAAGTTCTGCGAGGCGTATTGCATGATCAGCCGGCCGGTGGTGGTCTCTCCGGTGAACGACACTTTGGCGATTCGATCGCTGGATGCCAGCGGCTTTCCGGCTTCGACGCCGAACCCGCTGACGATGTTGACCACGCCGGCCGGAAGCAGGTCACCGATCAGCGACATCAGGTAGAGCACCGAGGCCGGTGTCTGCTCGGCCGGCTTGAGCACGACGGTGTTGCCGGCCGCCAGCGCCGGCGCCAGTTTCCATGCGCCCAGCAGGATCGGGAAGTTCCAGGGAATGATCTGCCCGACGACCCCGAGCGGCTCGTGGAAGTGGTACGCCACGGTGTCCTCGTCGATCTGCGACAGCGATCCCTCCTGGGCACGGATCACCCCGGCGAAATACCGGAAATGGTCGGCAGCCAGCGGGATGTCGGCGGCCAGCGCCTCCCGGATCGGTTTGCCGTTGTCCCAGACTTCGGCCAGCGCCAGCGCGGCGGTGTTCTCCTCGATACGGTCCGCGATCTTGTTCAGAATCGCCGCGCGCTCCGCGGGTGCGGTTCTGCCCCACGCCGGTGCCGCCGCATGCGCGGCATCGAGCGCCTTCTCGACGTCGGCCTCGCCGGAGCGGGCCACCTCGCAGAACGTCTGGCCGGTGACCGGGGTGGGGTTCTCGAAGTACCGTCCGCCCGCGGGCGCCACCCACTCGCCCCCGATGAAGTTCTCGTAGCGGGGTTCATACGACATCAGCGCTTCCTCAGCACCCGGACGTGCGTAGACGGTCATTGGATCAGCTCCTCGTTCTAGGCTGTAATACAGGTCACAGTACCGCTGCGGCCACAATGGCTTCCAATGACTTCCATGGCTTTTACGCCGGCTTCCGGTTCCGGTGACGACCCGTACCTGTGGCTCGAGGACGTCGTCGGCGACGACGCACTGGACTGGGTACGTGCGCACAACGAACCAACGGTGGCTGATCTGTGCGACGAGGATTTCGGGCGGATGCGCGCCGAGGCGCTCGAGGTGCTCGACACCGATGCGCGCATCCCGTACGTGCGGCGGCGCGGCGAGTTCCTCTACAACTTCTGGCGCGATGCCGCCAATCCTCGCGGGCTGTGGCGGCGCACCACGCTGGACAGCTACAGCGGTGACGCCACCGAGTGGGAAGTGATCATCGACCTGGATGAGCTGAGTCGCACTGACCATGTGAACTGGGTGTGGGCGGGGGCTAACGTCATCGAACCCGAGTACAGCCGGGCGCTGGTCTGGCTGTCCCGCGGTGGATCCGATGCCGCGATACTGCGCGAATTCGACATGCCGACAAGGCAATTTCTTACCGACGGCTTTACTCTGCCGGAGGCCAAGTCGCAGATGAGCTGGGCCGACGTGGATACCGTGCTGGTCGGCACCGACTTCGGCGCGGATTCGCTGACCGACTCCGGGTATCCGCGGGTGGTCAAACGATGGCGGCGGGGCCAGCCCTTGCACGAGGCGGAAACCGTGTTCGCCGGCTCACGAGGCGACGTTGTGGTGGCGGCATCGGTGGACCGGACGCCCGGCTTCGAGCGAGTCCTGCTGCGGCGGGCGCTGGACTTCTACAACGACGAAGTCTACGAACTGCGCGATGCGGAATTGGTCCGCATCGACGCGCCGACCGATGCCACGGTGTCGGCGCATCGTCAGTGGTTGCTGATCGAGCTGCGGACCGACTGGTTGACCGGCGCCGCGGAGTATCGCGCCGGCTCACTACTGGCCGCTGACTACGAAACCTTCCTGGCCGGGACAGCCGAACTGCAGGTGGTGTTCGAGCCCGACCAGCACACCAGCCTGGACCACTACGCGTGGACGCGCGACCGGCTCCTCATCGTGACGCTGGTCGATGTGGCCAGCCGCGTCGAGATCGTCACACCGGGCAGCTGGCAGCGCCAACCGGTCAGCGACGTTCCCGCCAACACCAACACGGTGATCGTCGCCGCAGACGACACCGGCGACGAGATCTTCCTCGACTCCAGCTCATTCGATACACCGTCACGGCTGCTGCACGGCTCCGTCGGCGAGCCGCTCCGCCAGATCAAAGCCGCACCGGCATTCTTCGACGCTGAAAACATCAGCGTGACGCAGCATTTCGCGACTTCCGGCGACGGCACCCGCATTCCCTATTTCGCTGTGCGACCCGACGGCGCCAGTGGACCCGGGCCTACTCTGCTGGGCGGCTACGGGGGATTCGAGCAGTCCATGACGCCCGGCTACGCCGGTGTGCTCGGCCGATTGTGGCTGGCGCGCGGCGGCACCTACGTGCTGGCCAACATCCGCGGCGGCGGTGAGTACGGCCCGGCCTGGCACCTTCAGGCGGTGCGGGCGGGCCGACACAAGGTGGCCGAGGACTTCGCCGCCGTGGCAGCCGATCTGGTCGACCGCGGTATCACCACGGTGGCTCAGCTTGGTGCGCGCGGCGGCAGCAACGGGGGTCTGCTGATGGGCATCATGCTGACCAAATACCCGCAGCTGTTCGGTGCGCTGGTATGCCAGGTGCCGCTGCTCGACATGCGCCGCTTCCATCTGTTGCTGGCCGGCGCGTCCTGGATGGCCGAATACGGCAATCCCGACGATCCCGACGACTGGAAGTTCATCGCCGAATACTCGCCTTATCACAACATTTCGGCAGAACACCGGTACCCGCCGGTGCTGATCGCCACGTCCACCCGTGATGACCGCGTGCATCCGGGACATGCCCGCAAAATGACCGCTGCGCTGGAAGCCGCAGGGCACCGGGTGCATTACTACGAGAACATCGAGGGCGGGCACGCCGGCGCCGCCGACAATGCCCAGACCGCCTTCCGGGAAGGTCTGTGCTTCGCGTTCCTGCACCGGATGCTGGGCTGATACCGAGCCCGTTGAACAAGTCGGCGTATTTCAGTGTGAGTCGGCGCCGGCCGGCGAACAGTCAGCACGGTCGCACGGGGCGCGCAGCGGCACCACAGGCAAGGCCGCCAGCGGGAACACGCCGCACACCGCGAAAGCCAGGGGAAAACCGGCCGCGGTGATCAATGTGGCGAACGCCGGGGGCGCGATTGCGACGACCAGACGCTCAAAGGTGTTCTGTGTGCCCAGTGCCCATCCGCTCCAGTATCGGCCGGCGACCTCGGGAATCGTCGTGAATGGCAACCCGTTGTCGCCCGCGATCGCCGCCGCGACAACCATCACCGCCACCGCGAGCCCCCAACCCAGGTGATCGGTGAACGCCAGCACCAGCATGACCACCGCGGTGGCGACCGCGATTTTCCTTACCGGCCGCATCCGCGAGCCGATGCGATCCGCCCATCGGCCGGCCGCGATGCGGCCCAGCGCGCCGAGCAATTGTGAACCGCCCACCAGCACACCGGCCCATGCCACCGACAAGCCGTGCTTGTCCATGAACCAGACCAGCATGAACGTCAACACGACTGGCTGCGGCACCATCAGCAGCGCCGACGCGACGTGAATCCGCCACAACGTCGGCCCACGGTACGGATTGGCCAGCTCCTCATGATCAGCATCCTCCCGGTCCGGGCGCGGCGGGTCCTGCACACCCACCGCGCTGGCCACCGCGGCCAATACGCACAACACCGCGGGGAACATCAGCGCCAGCGATAGATCGCGTTTTGCGAGTTCGGGCATCGCCAGGGCGGCGACCGCAATCCCCAGCGGCTGCGCAGTCTGCCGGATTCCCATGGCCAACGCCCGTTTCTCCTGCGGAAAACAACCGGTCACCAGCCGGCCACTGGCCGTGATGGTGCTGGCGGCGGCCATGCCGCCGAGGACCAGGAAGGTCGCCACCGCGACCATCGAGTGCATTGATGCCGCCGCGAAGCCTGCCGCCGCGGTCAACCCCAAACCCACCGAGAGCACAATCCGCTCGCCGACCCGGTCCAGCAGATATCCCCACGGAATCAGGGTCAGCATCATGCCGAAGCTCGGCATCGACGCCAGCAAAGCAGCCTCCGCAAGGCTGGTGCGGTCGGAGACCAGCTTGGGGATCAGGAAGGCAACGCCGTTGATGAAGACATTGGCGCACAACGTCGCGGTCAGCGAGACCGCCACCATCGACCAGCTTCTGGTGGTGCTGAACTCTTCGGTTGCCTGTTCGACGGTCAACGCTGCCTGCTTTCGATGGTTGTGGTGTTACGTCGCTGCGCTACCGTGAGCTGGATTGCATAACTGAGGGCGCTGCCGCCGAACAGCACGGCGGTGAGCATCAGCCATCGGCCGAGGAACGGCTGCTGGGTGAGTCCGGTGTCTTCGCCGTAGAGGGTCGCGCCCTGCCGGAGGATCCCGGGGAAGAACACCAGCAGCATCAGGCCCGAGCCCAATGCGGGCACGCGCAGATGGTTTCGCACGGAGACCCGCGGCTGCTTACGCCGTCGCAGGCGCACCCCCAACATCCGATCCGCCAGCGCGTAGCCCGGAAACAGCACCAGGTCGTGGAAGATGATCGCCGCGGCGAACCACAGCGCCATCGATTTCCACCAGCTGCCCTCAGGAGTCCACAGCGTCGACGGCTTAGCCGTAAGGATGAGATAGCCCAGCAGCGCGAAGCCGGCCACCATGGTCAGCAGATGCAGTGCACTGGAACCGTACGCAGCACGGAACCCTGTGGACGGATTTCGCATTCAGTTGGCCTCGAAGTCGATGGAGTTCACCCATTTGGTGTTGTGGACGCCCGGCAGCGCCGGAACGATGATCCGTGCCGGATAACCGTGGTCAAGTGACAGGTCCGCGCCGTTGACCCGCAATGCCAGTAGCGCATCCGGATGACGAATTTGGTTGTTTTGCAATGTCACTCGGTTGAAGTTGCCTCTGCGTCCCAACGATGACACTCGAGCCGAACGCGCGGCCGGGACACCGGCCAGTGCCGCCAGCTCCGCCAGCCGGACCCCGCTCCAGGCCTGCTCGGTCGACCAGCCCTGTACACACGCAATCGGTAGCCGGGCGCTGTGATGCGACATGGCAATCAGCTGATTGCGGTCGAGCACCACCGGCGCCGGCCCGCCGCGCAACGTGAGCCGCCAGTTGGCACCGGTCTCCGCGGGGTCGACGCCGACACCTTTCGCGGTCTTGTTGATTCGAAAGTCGTTGGGTCCGTTTCCTGTTGTGTCACCGGGCGGGAGCAGCAGCGGAAGGTGCCGTGCGAAACCGCCAAGCGTTTGTCCCACGGTGACCAGCGCCGTCAACAGCACGCCACCGCTGACCAGCCCGAGGACGCCGCGGCGGCTCATCGTCGGCTGTGCCGGGTTGGCGGCCACCAGCTCGTCGGGGTCCGGCGCCTCGGCCCGGGTACCGGCCCGATTGGTGCGCAAGACTTCTCGCAATGAGATGGAACGCAGTGCGGAGAGCATGCGCGGCACCTTGACGACGACGTGCATCATGAAGCCCGAGATGAATACCCATGCGCCGTAGTAGTGCGCGGGAAAGAAGCTGAAGCCGTAGACGTAGTCGTATTGGATGTACAGCACGCCGGTAACGATCTCGAACAGGATTCCGCCCACGAGCATGGCGATGGAGAGCCGTTCCAGCACTTGCGCGAGCGACCGCAGCGGCGGCCAGGCGAACAGCCGTGGTATCACCGACCACAACTTGGCCAACACCACCGGAATCAGCACCAGACCCAGCCCCACGTGCAGACCCTGCGTGGCGCGGTACAACCAGACGGGGCGCGTGGGCCAGTCGAAGGTCGGCAGTCGCAGCCAGCCGACATGCGCGGGCAGCGCCTGATTGAACTGGGGACCGTAGGCGATGTAGGACAGTAAGCCGGTGAGAATGACGACCGGCAGCGTCACCAGTAGCACCAGACCGAACACCGACGTCAGCCACGGTCCGCGCAGGGGACTGCGCCAACGCTGCAACCGGTCGACTCCGGGAGGACGGTGACGTGCCAGTGCGCGCCACAACCGAGCGGGAAACCCGTATTCGCCGGGCTCAGCGAGGTTTTCAGACCGCATGCGGGATCCTCGCTGCACGCGATCACCGACGCTCACAAGTCGACCGTCACGTCGCGGCGGGCTCATCGTCGAATACTTAGTTGCACAACCGTCCCACTGTCAGGTCCCTACGTTTCGGATTCGAAGCCGATCGCCGCGTGGATTGGTCTCAGCCGCAAAGTTGTGCCCCGCCGCCCGTATGGCACGGGCTCGACGAATCCGTGCGCGTGCACAGATGGGCTCAGCGGAACCTTCGTTCTTCAGGCGCACGACTGACGCAATGTGTATATGCTGTCGTGAGGGGTTGAGGTTCCAGCCTTAGCGAACGCGCGATCAGCGCCCAGGCAAACAGCCTCTGCGATCTGCGCTTTCAAGAAAACTCAGCAGTGCTTCACGATGGGTCCACTAATGACTATCGTTCATACCCACACATCCACTCACAGCCTGCCCGCCAGGTCGGGCTACATCATCGACGGTCGCATCGCGTGGTGGAAAGTCCATGCGCGCCGGCAGGCGATCGTGTTGACGGCGAGTGGCGAGATCGATGCCTCCAATGCCGACAGTTTCGGCAAGACGGTCTCTCGGCTGACCGCCGAAGGCGATCCGCTGGTCGTCGATCTGCGTGCCGTCGACTTTTGCGGAGTTCAGGGACTACAGGTGCTCGTCGCCCTCGACGAGGAGTGCCGGGAAAGCGGTCTAGCCTGGGCTTTGGTCGCTGGTCCGGCGGTGCACGCCCTGTTACGCATCGGTGACTTCGCCGCGAGCCTTCCGGTAATGCCATCGGTCGCAGATGCGCTGCAACGATTCGAATCCGACAGGCGTGCGGGTCGCCAATTGCTTTCCCTCAACCTCTCGGAGCGCAACGCTTAACCAAAGTGCATCGGCCTTCGCCGGCGCTGATCGGCGAATCAGCTCGGACAGTGAACCTGCCCGGCGTCGCCACCGTCTCATATACAAGAGCCGGGAGGCGAAGATGAATTTATTGATGGTGGCGGTCTTTTCGGTAGGAAGCCCGCTGGCCGGCGTGGGCTTACTCGAGCTGCAGGCACGACTCGAGCGGTGGGATCATGATCGGCACGCCGAAGACTGACGTGCGCAACCGCACTGAGGAGGCAAGCCATGACCGTGACCACCGTCGATGCCGGACCGCGGCAAATCAGCCGCTCGGTGGAAGTTCAGGCCCCGGCAAGCGAGCTGTTCGCGATCGTCGCCAACCCGCGTCGCCACCAGGAGCTCGACGGATCAGGCACCGTGCGCGGCAACATCAGCGGACCGGAACGTCTCAGCGAGGGCGCCCGATTCGGCACCAAGATGACGATGTTCAACGTGCCCTACCGCGTGACCAGCACGGTGACCGCACTGGAACCTGATCAACTGCTCGAGTGGCGCCACCCGATGGGTCACCGCTGGCGATGGGAGTTCGAAGCCGTCGGTCCGGCGACCACCCGGGTCACCGAAACATTCGACTACCGCCGCATCGGGCCCATCAGGGACCGCATCAAATGGTATGAACTGACGGGTTTCGCAAAACGCAACGCCGCCGGCATCGAGAGCACACTTTGCCGACTGCGCGACCGCTACAGCAAGTAGGTCAGCGCAGCGCGTTGGAGCGCACCGCGTTCGCCGGCCGACGGCCGAGCAGCAGGCCGAGCCCCAGCATGCCGACGGCCAGGGCCAGGTGCAGCCAGTTGTCGGCCATGTTGAATCGCTCCGACTAGCAGGGCGGCCAGCTGAACTGGCGCCCACCGAACCCGCGTTCCGCCGATGCCGCTCGCCGAGTTCTGTGCCATGAGGTGCCGCCTCTCTCCGGTGTGCGCCTCGCACGCCGATACCCGCCCGGGGTAAACGCAACCACAGTGGCGTCAGTCTTTCGCGGGCGCCGGGGTGTCGAGAAGTTGACCGTCCAGCCTCGACCTCACCTGCGCAAGCTGGGTCGCGAAGTCGGCGAAACCGACGTCCTTGAGCACCCCATTCAGCGCGGTCAGCGCCCGTTCCAGCTCCGCGCTGAACGGGTGCGCGGTGGCGGTCGGTAACGTGCGGCGCACCGCACCTAGTGCGGCGTGCTGGTGATCCGGGGACAGCCGCGGCATCGTCATGGCGAAGACGTTCAGCACCTGAGCGCAGGTCTGATGCTGACCGCCTTCGATGGCGCCGACCGCGATGCTGGCCAACGCGGAGAGCACTTCAGGAATGGTCGTATCGCGGTATACCACCGGCAGCTCACCACCGTCTTCGGCCGCTTCGCTGCCCCGACCGGGCTCTTGCGCCCACATGCTCAGCAGAGTGTGCAGTCCGTCGACCGCGACCATGGCGGCCTCGGGATCGCGCTGGGTGGCCGCCGCCCACCCGATGCTTGAGAGCTGATGCACGCCATAGACCGGGTCCCGGTCGAGTTGGCGTTCCCGTCCGCAGCGCAGCGCGTCCAGCACGGCCTCCGCGAGCCGCTCCCGGTCGGCGTCCCGCTCGGCGCGCACCGCAGCCAGATCGGAGCCGGTCACGATGTGATTGCCCAACCGGGCGCAAAGCTCGATCTCCGCGGCGCCCTGCACCGAGTCGGCCGCGCGGGCCAGTGCGTCCAGATCGATGTGGACGAGATAACCGCTGCATTGGGCCCGCACCGTCGTCGCCGGCAAATTGACCAGCATCGGTTCATTGCGCACCCGTCGCAGCCGGGCCTGGCTGCCGGCACGGGTCTGCAGGGTCAACCGCACGATGCCCTCGACGACGGAGGGCGGACGCAGCTGATCGAGCACCAGATATCCGAACACGACAAGTCCGATGAGCGCGACGACGCTGAGTACCAGTGCGGCCGCGGTGGAGAACACCGCGTTGTTGGGATCGACCACGCCGACGACGATTACGTAGTAGACCGACAGCCCGGCGAAGTAGCCGAAGAAAGCCTGGTTGGTGCGGCGCAGCAGGAACGGCTCGACCACCACCCAGGTGAAGACGTCGGCCATCCGGTGCACGAGCGTCAGCAGCAGGAAAAACGTGATCGTCATCAGGGTGAGCACGCCGGGCCCCACGGTGCGCAGCATCGCCTGGTTTTCCGACGGCGGCACCACCGCGGCCAACAACTGCTCGACCGGGCGTAGCCATCTCGCATCGCTGCGATCAAGCACACCGGTGATCACCGCCAGTGTGATGAATCCGAACACCATCGCCAGCGGCAGCGCGAGAAACTCCTGCAGCGACCGTCGCAAACCACTTTCGCGCCGCGGACGCGCAGGCCGCTCAGTTTGACCCATAGCTGGAACCACCCCCGTCACCGGCGTGGAGCCAAAGTGCTCTCGTTGCCCTGTATAGCTCTCGCTTGACCTTACGGAAGTAAGACAGTTGGCGACTGTAAATCTGCGACTTGAGTACGCCCGTCCGGGCTTACAGCGGATCCGAATACTTGATGTGCAACAGCCGGTCGGACTCCTGGTCGCCGTCATCGGCGCGGAACCGCGGCGGCAATGACAACCATCGCGGTGGAGAGGATAAGCTACCGGTCGATGACTCGAGCGCCGCGGCTGAGCAATGATCTGGACGCGTTGCTGCGCCGGGTGGCGCGCCGCGATCCGGAGGCATTCGCCGCGTTCTATGACCGCACCAGCGCGCGGGTGTACGGGTTGGTGACACGGGTGCTGCGCGACGCCGGGTACAGCGAGGAAACCACCCAAGAGGTCTACCTGGAAGTGTGGCGGACCGCGCAAGGCTATGACTCCGCGAGGGGCTCGGCCCTGGCCTGGGTGCTTACCATGGCGCATCGGCGCGCCGTCGATCGCGTGCGAGCTGAGCAGGCCGGCAGTCAGCGTGAATCGCGCTACGGCGCGGCCGCCATCGAACCGGCCACCGATGTCGTCGCCGACTCGGCTATCGCCGGTGACGAGCGTCGCCGGGTGACCGAATGCCTCGAGGGCTTGACCGACATTCAGCGCCAGTGCATCCAACTTGCCTACTATGACGGGTTGACGTACCCGGAAGTGTCGCAGCAGTTGTCGACCAACTTGTCGACGATCAAATCGCGGATGCGTGATGCGCTTCGGGGTCTGCGTAACTGTCTGGATGTGACATGACCGAGCCGACTGAATCTCCCCTGCTGGATGCTGCCACGGCGTACGCCTTGTACGCCGTGTCCGACGCTGAGCGTGCCGATATCGAGCGGCAGGTCGCTGAGGCGCCGCAGTCGGTCGCCGAAGCCTTCGACGATGAAGTGCTGGCCGTCCAGGAGACCCTGGCGATCATGTCGGCGGTGACCGCAGCCGAGCCGCCGGCCCAACTACGGGCAGCGGTGCTCGGCGACGCGCAACCCGGACGCGCCCGCGATACCCGTTGGCGCACAATACTTCTCGCTGCAGCAGCCGTCATCGTGGTGGGCTTGGCCGCCTTCGGCGCGGGTATCGCGTTGCGGCCGTCCCCAGCGCCGACGGTCGCCGAGCAGGTGCTGGCGGCGCCCGATGTGCAGACGGTGAGCACTTCCCTGCTGCGCGGCGGAACGGCGACGGTGGTGTTCTCCCGCGGCAAGGGCGCCGCCGTGCTGGTGTTGAACAACGTGCCGCCCCCGTCGCCGGGATCGGTGTACCAGATGTGGCTGATCGGGACGCATGGGCCGACATCGGCGGGCACGATGGACGCCAAAGAAGTGGCCCCGTCCGCTACTGCGGTGATCTCCGGCCTCGGGCGTTCCGATGCTCTCGCCTTCACCGTCGAACCCGGCGGCGGATCGCCGCAACCGACTGGACAGATTTTCGCCGAAGTGCCGCTCTCTCAGTGAGAAGGGCGCAGACCGCCCAGCACCGCGACTACTACCCCGAACGCCGCCAGCAGACCACCGGCGGCCAGCGTGAGGTTGAACCAGTGATGCAGGCCGCCTTCGGCATGATCGACCATGACGTCGGCGATCGAGCGGATGTCGCCGGTGGTGTCGCCCAGCGCCTCGTCGACGTGCCGCCGGACCACCTCGAGGGCCGCCCAGCCGCAGGCGCCGACCACCAACGCCGACACCCCCAGGCC
>NZ_JBARMY010000300.1:0-4238 GCF_049802695.1 Mycobacterium sp. | reverse complement strand
GCGTACCCAAGGTCGTTCGGGCGGGTCTCGGCGAGCCAGAGGTGAAGAACGCTCAACGCGCGTGAGAGCCGAGCCGGCGTCGCACTGGCGATAGCCTCCAACACTGCCCGAAGCCGCAATACCGGCTCCTCAATGCCCTCACACCTCCCCCGCAACCACGGGATGGCGGTGTTGCGCAGAATCGTCTCGTAGACGGCGAGCATCAGGGTGTCTTTGCGGTCGAAGAACGTATAGAAGGTGCGCTGTGACTGACCGGAGCGGTCGACGACGTCCTGGATGGAGAGGTCACTCTCATCCCGTTCGCCGAGAAGTTCCACGGCAGCATCGACGAAGCGTTCACTTCGCTCCTTAGCCCGTGCGCGCGCGCTTTGCAGCGATCGATCGACGCTGCGTATCTGCCAGCTCGGCACGGGCTCCTCTGACGGCTGATGGCCGTTTAGGTTCGGCCGAGCTGACTTGTCCCGCGCCACGGCATTCCCGTCCTCTCAACGTCGATTTCGCTGACACAGAAGTCAGTGTTTAGCTGCGTGTCGCGGTTCGATGAATCTGGATCCCAGCTGCGGTACGCGTTGCGCTCCGCGCTCTCGGGCGAGGCTCGCGCCCCTTCTGATCAGGGCACCCAGCCCCAGGAACGCGATCTGGTCGAGCACCATCGGGCTCAGCAGCCTGTTATGCACGAACCCGAATGCCAGCCCGGTTGCGGGGTCCGCCCAGCCGACGGTTCCGGCCAGCCCGACGTGGCCCAATCCGGGCAGAATTCCTGGAATCACGACGGCGTGATACCCCAGGTGGAAACCCATCGGAAAAACGAGATTGCGGTCGGGTCGCCGACTGAGCTTGCCTGTCAGACCCCGCACCAGCTGCGCGGACAACAGCTGCGTCCCCTCGACGCCGCCGCCGTTAGCGAGAGCGCCGTACATCTTGGCCAGCCCACGCGCGGTGACGACTCCGTTGGCCGCCGGAATCTCCGCGTCGAGCATCGGCATGTCCCCCTGCACAAGGGCTTTCATTCCGGGGACGTAGAGGGCACCGAAGATGGCCGACAACGACAGCCCGGCGATCCGGGGGGCTACCACATTGAAGAGCGGGTTGGCGCGAGTGTCCTGCGGCATGATGATTTGCGCTGCCCGACTGGGGGAGTCGGCGGGCGGCCTGCCCAGGTGCAACCCATCGGTATCGAGGGGTTGAGCCAGTTCCGAGCGGATCAGCTCACGCATGCCCTTACCGGTTATTGATCGGGCCAGCCCGGAGACCAGCCAACCGTAAGTCATTGCGTGGTAGGCCGACTCGCCCAGGAGCCGCCCAGCCGGCGCGGCGGCCAGTCGCTCCTCCATCACATGGTGGTCCAGCAGCTCGGCGCTGCTCGCGCCGTGCAACTCAGACAGTCCCGCGCGGTGGTCCATCACATCGCGGATCGTGATGGCTGCCTTACCGTTTGCCCCGAACTGTTTCCAGTAGTCGGCGACCGGGGCGTCGTAGTCCAGCAGGCCGCGGTCGGCCAGCCGATGGATCACGGTCGAGGACAGGCCTTTGGTGGCCGAGAACACCATCGCGGCGGTGTCGGCCGACCACGGCACTTCGCCACGGCGGTCCGCCCAACCCGTCCACACATCGACGACCGGCTGGCCATCGAGATACACAGCCAACGCGCCGCCGCCCAACCGCCGGCCCGGAAACAGATTGGCAAACGTGCGTACGGCGCATGCGAAATTCGGGTCCGCCGCGCCCTGCACGCCCGCGGGAAGCGTCTCGTTGGCCGCATCAGTGCTCACGCGGTCACTCCCACGGCGCCGTGCTGCAGCAGGTCATCATTGCCGTCTCGGTCGTCGAGCAGCAGTGTACGGGCGATCCTTGGCCTCATGGTCGTCTCCCTCGTTGGCGGCGATCTCGGGATCAATAGGAGAAAGATCGCCGCAGACTTCGCACCTGCAGCGCGCGTAAGTCCCGGGACACCGCCCCGTGCTCGTGCATGGATTCCATCGCGGGAAATGCCGCCGCGAACACGTGCAATTCGGTGGGCACGTAGGCGTGCAACAGTCGGTTGGAGTAGCCGACAGCCTCGTCGCGACAGGGGTTGATATCGGCGCAGCTGATGAATGCCGGCGGCAGACCCTCGAGGTTGCGCCGGTGCGCGGGGGCGATGTGCTGAGACGGCGCGGTGCCGTGGCGGTAGTGCTCCCAGCCGCGGTCCATTGCGTGACCGCTCAAGCCGGGAATTCGGGCGAACTCCCGGCGTGATCGCGTGGGATCGGGATCAAGCATGGGTTCGTGGAGCAGTTGCAGGCGAATCTGTGGGCCTTCGGCGTCGAACATGCGCTGGGCCAGACCGGCCACCAGTGCGGCACCCGCGTCTCTGCCGACCACCGCGATGCGATCGGGGTCTGCGTTGAGTGGGCCGGCGTGTGCTATCGCGTAGTCGAAAGCCCTGTGCACGTCGTTGAGAGCGGCCGGACAAGGCTGTTCGGGCGCCAGCCGATAATCGACAGAGACGACCACGCAGTTCACAGAGCGGGCCAGCTCGGCACAGAGCGAGTGATCGGTGTCGAGATTGCCGGTGACAAATCCGCCGCCGTGGGCAAACACCACGATCGGAACCGCCGACGTCGCGGCGCCCCGGTAGATCCGGAGGTCGAGGTTCGCGCCGCCGGTATCGGCGATCTGGTGCGACTCGATGTCAATGCCAGTGACATCAACCGCGGCGGCGCGTTGGGCACTGGTGGTGTTGAGCCGATCGCGGTCGGCCGGCAGCGTTGCCAACTCGAACTCGAGCACATCGTGGGCAGCCGCCGCAGGGCGCACTTCCGGGTCGAGGCGAACCAGGTCAGGGCGCGCGGCAAATGTCGAATCCGTTGTCAACGCGGCGGACCATCCATCAGACCCACGCGAGGTCGACCTTTTGCCAGCCGTTAAGAAGCGCGGTCGGGTTGCGTTGTAGTGGTCCCACTAACTCGAGCCTGTCCAGGTACGGCAGCAACCCGCCGATCGCCGTGCGCACTTCCTGGCCCGCGAGGTGAGCGCCCAGGCAGAAGTGGATGCCGTGACCGAATGCCAGATTCCTGCCGGGGGGCCGGTCGATGAGGAAGCGATCTGGGTCATCGAAGCGACGCGGATCGCGGTTGGCCGCAGCCATATGTAGCGCGATGCTGGCGCCCTTGGGAATCGGTGTGCCGGCGATCTCGGTGTCTTCGATCGCCTCCCGAAAGGCGAACTGGATCGGAGAGGTGAATCGGTTGCCCTCCTCCACCGCATTGGGCAGCAGGGTGGGATCGTCGCGCAACAATTTGAGTTGATCCGGGTGCGAGAGCAATTCGACCACGGTGTTGCCGATGAGATTCGTCGATGTCTCGTTGCCGGCCACCATAATGGTGATGGCCACCATCAACGTTTCGACGGTGCTGAGCGACTCGTTGTCGATCGCGGCGACCATCGCACTGACCAGGTCGCTCTTGGGCTCTGCGCGTCGTGCCTCGATAAGGGGGACGAAGTATGTGCTGAACTCTTTGACCGTCGCCAACATCAACTCGTTGCGCTCGGCGGGGCTGGTGAACACCACACCCGCTGCGGCGGCAAAAGCGTCCGACCAGCGCTTGACCTGGGTGTACTGGCTGCCGTCGATGCCTAGGATGTGGCAGATCATCTCGACGGGCAGCGGAACGGCCAGCCGCTGCACCACGTCGAAGGTGGGTTGATCCTCGATTCCGGCCAAACAGCGGTCGACGATCTCCTCGATCGCAGTCGCCATCTCCTTGATGCGTGGAGGCGTGAAGCCCCTGCTCACGATGCGGCGCATCCGGGTGTGCTGAGGCGGGTCCGCGGCGGCGATGGTTTTCGCCGAGGCCATCTCGGTCATGTCCACCGGCATGCCCGAGGCCAGCGCAAGCAGGCGGTCGAGCCTTTCGGGTGTCATCTCGTCGTCGGGGGGCGCGGCTCCCTCGTAGGGATTTGGTCGCGACGAGAACAACTCCGGCGTCGACTGCACAGCCTTCACGTCGTCGAATCTCGAGATCACCCAGATGTCTGAGCTGGTGTGATACACGGGGAATCGCTCGCGCAGCTCGGCAAGGACCGCCGGCAGCTGCTCAGACGGACCCGGCGTGAATGGTTCGAACGTTAGATCGGTTTCCCCGGCCGTCATAGTCCCTCCTGACTTTGTGGTCACCGTCAACGGCGCGCCGTAATCATGAGGCTTCCCACGTAATAGGTCTGTTGGCGTCATGGTAGAACCATCGATGCACCAG
>NZ_JBARMY010000299.1:0-3186 GCF_049802695.1 Mycobacterium sp. | reverse complement strand
ATGTTCGAGTTGTTCGGCGATCCGCGGTTCGGCCCGCATCGAGGCGAGCAGCGGTATGCCCGCGGTCGCCGCAACTTCCGCTGCGCGGAGGCCGCCCGGTGACGGTCCGCGCACCACCAGCCCGATGTTCGGGTTGACCACGGACAAAACCGGCGCGATGGTCGCCGTTGCCGCGCACGCCCGCACGTCACACGGGCTGACCAGGACGACCAGATCCGCCGTTTCCAATGCGGTCTGGGCGGCGTCGGTCAACCGTCGGGGCACGTCGCAGATCACCGTCGCGCCGCCGCGACGGCCGGCATCGATGACGGCATCCACCGGCCGGGACTCGAGCTCGACTGCGCATCGGGTGCCGGACAGAACACTGACACCGCGGCGCCGTGGAAGAGCCTCCTGCACCGCCGGCCAATTCAGCCGGCCACTTTGCAATGCCAGGTCAGGCCAGCGCAGGCCGGGTGCGCTCTCCCCACCCAGCAGCAGATCGATGCCACCGCCCCACGGGTCGAGGTCGACCAGCAAGGCATCCTTCGTCATCTGCGCCAAGGCGGCTGCGAACATTGATGCGCCCGCACCGCCCCGCCCGCCGACCACGGCGATCACCTCGCCGCGCCGCCGGCCGTCCGCGTCCTCTCCGGCGTCGGCTAGCTCACGGACCAGTTCGCGTTCCTGGGCGGGCAGCGTGAGCACCTGTTGTGCTCCGATCGCGATCGCCGCCGCCCAGGTGGCGGGCGCCGGTGCTGCCGCGCTGACTAGAACGACATGCGAGCGCCGTGGCAGGGCTGCTTCACTGCATCGGCTCGCCGCCGTCTCGTCCAACACCACCGCTGCCGCGGCGGACCATGTCTGCCTGCTGACCGGTGCCGGCGATGATGACCCGGACAACGACCCGACCGCTGCATGCACCACCCGGGCGCCGACGGCCGCGGTGACGCGGTCAACCTCCTCGCGCAACGAGGAGTCGGCCACGACCGCCAGCACACCGGGGATTCCTGCGGTGTCAGTGCCGCGAGGGGATGCCACCGGCTCACCATGGCTTACCGCGAACGTCCGTCGCCAGGCCGCAACTGACGATTTGTGGATAACCCGAGGGCTGTGCATAAATGGCGCAGCGAACTCGGTTCGAATGCCGGATATGAAATATTGCCGTGCGATATCGCGTAGTGCACGCGCCACATGGCGACAGAATCGAAACTGAGAATAACCCCAGAAAAGGGACGACCCCCGCCAGGGGGGGAGGAGGCGAGGGTCGTCGTGTATCAGCCCCGGGGGGTCGGGCTGATACACCCTCGGCACAGGGCCGAGTACTGCTTACTATACACACGACAGTGCTTGTCAGCGCAAGAGTCTGCCGGCAACGGAACGCCGAACAACCGAGTGATTCTCGCTCGGCGAATGCATTGCGACGGCTCCGGCTTCAACCACCGTCACCGCCGGTTGGAGCACCGCAGCCCCACATCCGCAGGCGATCACCCTATGCTGAATCGGTGACCGTCTCCGACTCGGCCGGCCCGCAGGAAACGCCACCGAACAAGCAGACACCGACTGGTCCGGCCGCCCGCACCGCCGCCTTTTTTGATCTCGACAAGACGGTCATCGCGAAGTCCAGCACGCTGGCCTTCAGCAAACCGTTCTTCGATCAGGGTCTGCTGAACCGCCGCTCGGTGCTGAAGTCGAGCTACGCGCAATTCCTGTTCACGCTCTCGGGTGCCGATCACGACCAGATGGACCGAATGCGCGTCCATCTGACCCACATGTGCAGCGGCTGGGATGTCGAGCAGGTCAAGTCGATCGTCAACGAGACGCTGCACGACATCGTCACCCCGCTGGTTTTCGCAGAGGCCGCCAACCTGATTGCGGGCCACAAGTTGTGCGGGCGCGATGTCGTAGTGGTCTCAGCCTCCGGTGAAGAGATTGTCGCGCCGATTGCCCGCGCGCTCGGCGCCACCCATGCGATGGCGACCCGGATGGTCGTCGAAGGCGGTAAGTACACCGGCGAGGTGGCGTTTTACTGCTACGGCGAGGGGAAAGTGCAAGCGATCCGGGAGCTGGCCGCCCGCGAGGGCTATCCCCTCGAACACTGCTACGCCTACTCCGACTCGATCACCGACCTGCCCATGCTGCAGACCGTCGGCCACCCCACGGTGGTCAATCCCGATCGCGCGCTGCGCAGGGAAGCCAGCGCTCGGGACTGGCCGATCCTGACGTTCTCCCGCCCGGTGTCGCTGCGGGACCGGATTCCCGCGCCGTCGAGTGCCGCTGTCGCCACGACGGCCGCGGTCGGTGTCAGCGCGCTGGCCGCCGGAGCGCTCACCTATTCGCTGCTGCGCCGCTTCGCATTCTGACGCGTCCGCCAGCAAACTTCAGATCGGAATAAAGCCAGGCTGTGGCGGAATTGGGCCTTGATGTGACAAAGGCCACGGAGTACAAAGGAGACACGGAAGCTCGGTGAAGCCAAGATCGGACCGGAGGAGAAGGTTCGGTTTCCTGACCCGGGCAACCCAGCACGGTACCCGGCACCCACGCGGAGTCACAGCCGCTATAAAGGCAGAAGTGTTGCGGGCCTGCGAAATTGCGAAGAGCGGACGGTCTCGACGGCCCTTTGGGTGGGGTTGCGGCCGAGCGCAGCGCAAGAGCGCCGAGGCCACCCACGCAGCCACGAGTTGCACGCTTGGTAACCGGGTTCCGTGCTAGCGGGCGGCGGGCCGAACTTGTTCGGATCGTCGCCCGCTTTGCATGTTGCCGGCCATCCGCTTGCCGCCATGCTGGCTAATACCCTCGACTCAGCGGTTGGACATCGTCTCGGCGATGGACAGCGCCTCTTGTGCGCCGGCCTGCATGGCACGGCAACACAACGTCAACCAGCCCCGTACTGCGTCCGGTGTGCCGGCGCCGAAGCCTTGGGCGGCGTTCCGGTATTCCGCGGCACGCCGCATCCAGTACACCTCGGGCACCCCCAGGCCGTGTGGATCTAGGCCGCTGGCGATTGTCACCAATCGGCCCACTGCCCGGGCCACCACGCCGTCGGCGCTGCCGAACGGCGCAAGCGCCAGCAGCTCGCCGTGCGCCACGGCCGACACCACCGGAGCCGGGGCGCCCGTGCCACCGGTTACCAGTTCGGCAAGCAGCTCGAGGCGGGGCCCCACCTGCGGGTCGACGCGTGGCCGGCCCAACCGCTCGTCGCCGACT
>NZ_JBARMY010000298.1:0-10218 GCF_049802695.1 Mycobacterium sp. | reverse complement strand
GACGAAGACGACCCGCCGGCCGGGGAGTGGGCTGCTCAGCCGTTTCTCGCGCGTCCGGCAAACCGATGGGCAACCGGCACGTTGAGGACCCCGATTCACCCAGCAACCGGCTGCATGGGATTACTCATGCAGCCGGTTGCGTGTGAGCTTCCCTACCTCACACGCTGACCGTGAGTAGGTCGTCGACGGTCCAGTTGTTGTCCGGGGCCGCCGCCGCCATCAAGGTGCTGTGCGCGTGGTCGGGGTCGGTGTACGGCGGGACTACCAGCAGCAGGATCGTGTTGCGGTGGACGCCGACCACCTCAAGGGTGTTGATCGGCTGAATTCGGTATCCATTGAGTCGCACCTTGCGCCCGCCGGTCGCGAGTTTAGCGGGTGCTGTAGCCCATTCGCTGAGGCGATATATCACACGATCGATGGCACCGAGCCGAACCGACAGCACCGCAAGCAAATCGGGAAGCTCTTTCGTGAGGTCGTCAGAATGCGGCCACCAGGCCCCGTCCACATAGCCGGATACAGGCGCTTTTGGCTTCAGTCGCAGCCGCGGCGTGTGATCGGGTGGGGTGTAGTGTCGACCGACTTCGGGTTGGGCTTCTTGCAGCGTCATGGCGACGCTCCTGTCTTGGCCTCGAGTCGGCCAAACATCATTCGAATCGGCGACGACACGACCTCAGAGCGGCCATGTGCGAAGTATCGCCAATGTTTTCCACTCTACGCCTCTGGTGAACCGGTGAATACCGTTCTGCGATCGGCGTTTTCCGATGATTCAGATGAAGCCGGCGGGTCCGGCGTCGCGTAAATCCCTGCGTGTGACGCGCCGAACGTGCGGCACCGATTCAGACGGCGGTGTGCTCAGGGTTGGGCGCTGTACCATTCGGGGTCTCTGGTTTGGTCCCGTCACCGGCGGCCGATGACGCCAGTGGTTTGACGGCGGCCGGCGGGGGTGTGATCCCCTGTGCGGCAGCGGTTTCACGGGCGAGAAAACTGCCAAGTTCGCCGATTGCGCTCATAATCGGCGCAGGGAACACGACCGTCGTGTTCTTCTCCACACCGAGTTCGGCCAGCGTCTGCAGATTCCGCAGTTGCAGCGCGAGCGGATGTGCCATCATCGTATCCGAGGCATTCCCGAGGGCAGCTGCGGCCATCGACTCGCCCTCCGCCGCAATAATTTTGGCGCGCTTCTCCCGTTCTGCCTCGGCTTGCCGGGCCATCGCGCGCTTCATGCTCTCAGGCAGCTGAATGTCCTTCAGCTCAACCAAGTTCACCTCGATGCCCCACTCGAGGGTGGCTCCGTCAAGGATCGTCTGGATGCTGGCGTTGATCACGTCCGTTTCGGACAGCGCCTCGTCGAGGGTGTGTTGGCCGACGACCTTACGGAGCGTGGTCTGCGCGATCTGATTGATTGCGGCTCCAACGTTTTCAATGGCGATTACCGATTTCACCGCGTCGACGACCCGGAAGTAGGCAACCGCGGAGATGTCAACGCTGACGTTGTCACGGGTGATGATGCCCTGCGACTGGATCGGCATCGTCACAATACGCAACGACACACGGACTAGCCGATCGATCACGGGGATGATCAAATTCAGGCCGGGCTCCTTCACACCCACCACTCGCCCGAGCCGGAACAACACACCTTTCTCGTATTGAGTGACCACCCTGACCGAGAGCGACAGAACGAATAGGGCGACAACGAGCAGCGCCACAGCGACAACAATCAGAGCTTTCATGACATGTCCTTAAGAAGCGAGAAATCGGAGTACTGCGACATACATGCCGGTGGCTCTGATTCGGTGATAGATCTCCAGTACACACCGCGATATAGGTGACGTCAACGCGGTAGCCGTATGGTTGTCGCCGACGGTGAAAGTAGCGGCAATAGCGGGGAAGTGGTGACGCTTCCTGTCACTTAGGCCGCGAGCGTCGACACCCGATTAGCAAGAGCGGATCAAGGACGAGGACGACGCCTACCTAGGCGGGAGGGGCCGTTTCATGGTGGAGACGATGCTCCACTCGAAATACAGATCGCCGCCCTTGTCATATCCCCTGAAATGGTGCGCGACCTGGACCCGCTGCACCGAGGAGCCCACGATCTCCCAGCCCTGCAGTCCGTACTCCTGAGTCAAGCGGCTGGCCTCCGCTATCACCGCTTCCAGCGACTCGTGCGTGCAGTAGGTGAACGTCGTCTCCCACCGCTGCGGGTACCACTGACCATCTGCCGCCTGCCACCAGCCGGGCCCGGGCGATGGAGTGCTTACCGGAGTGCTCATGTCCGGGAGTCTTGGGGGTTGTAGTGGCGTAACGACCTCTCCAAGCCGACGAGATGCTGAACAGAGTCCGACGTTTTGGTACCGGGTTTTCGATACATGACGAGAATCGGCAAGCGTTGGTCGCGGATGCAGCTGAAACCTGAGGCGGGCGGGTGCGCTGGCAATTGAGCGCCTTTGACAGAGCATGGGTGAACCTGACCGGGTTTCTGCGGGACTTCGACCGCAGGCAGACGTGGTAACGGCAAGCCTTCGAAGTCCGGCAAGTGCTAAGAATGACGCATGTTCAGCGACAACCTCAACGCGAAACGCGCCGCCGGCGTGGCCCCGCTGATCGTCGCGGCCTTCGTCGGGTTGGCCGGGGTAGCCCACGGCGACCCGAACGGCCAGATGTACGGCAACCCCCAAGCCGACGCGGCCTACTGGCGCTACCAGCACCAGGAAGACTGCGGCCTGATGGCCGTCGCCGACGTGGTCGGCCAGCTCACCGGAAGAGAACCAACCCAAGTCGGCGTCGAGCTACGCGGCATTTTCACCAAAAGCGTGGCCCACCGGGGCGCCATCTACTCCTTTGACGGCACCTCACCCGAAGACATGGTCGTGCTGCTGCAGAAATACGGCATCCAGTCCAACCTCACAACCGGCAACACCATGGAAACAGTGGAGCAGGACCTGGCCAGCGGCCACAAAGTGATCGCCGCGCTCAACGCCGAAACCATCTGGAACTACCCGCAGGGCCAGGGCCAGCGGACCACGGCCGACCACGCCGTGGTCGTGACCGGAGTCGACACCGGCGCCGACATCGTCCACCTCAACGACAGCGGCACCCCCAACGGGCGCGACGAGCAGATCCCGATGGCCACGTTCAACCAAGCCTGGGCGACCAGCAACAATTTGCTGATCGTCACCCAAGAAACCCGGCAATCAACCAACGCACACCACCGACTGCCAGGGACGGCGAACGACTCACCGAAATCGGCGCGGTCCGGCACCAATTAGCCCGTGTCGTCGTCTAACGCACGCTGGTCAAAAACGACCAGCGCAACCCCGGGGGGATGGGCAGCTATGCCGGATGTCGCAACCGACGAATCGTCGGCGTCGAGGTTCGAACCCGACGACCGCTGGGTGCCCGCTGATCAGCGATTGTTCGGACTGGATCGGCGCACCATCGCGCCCACACTGGCGGTGTTCGCGCTGGCCTTCGTGATGTCGGTGGTGTTGCCGCTCGTCAACGCCGCGGTCCCCTACCGCGACGTCGTGAAAGCCGGTGACGTCATCGAGCTGCAGGGTGACGTGACGTTTGTTCCGGAGGCCGGCTGGGGGATCACCTCCGGTGTCCGCGCCGGTCGTGCCCCGTTGTCCGGTGCGTATCCCGAGACCGCGACCGTCGTGAACCAGGGCGTAACGTTCACGGTGCGCACGGCGCATTTCCGCGGCGACGCCAACGACTTGCTCGACCAGATCGAGAAGACGTCTGATGCGCTCAACCGCGGTCGCGGCGTGCATGTCACCGGCGGGCACACCACAATCGTCAACGATCAGGGCAAGCAAGGTGCGACGGCGCGGATCACCGGTCCGCAAAGAGACGGTGTGATCGCAGCGTTCGTGTTCGATCAACACGGGGTGGAGGCCGAGGCGACCGGACGCTCCGAGGGCGGCACCGAGCCCACGTCGGCCGTGCTGCGGATGATCCGCAGCATTAACCGTGGCGGACAGGGGAAGTCGTGACGACGACGCTGACCGACCTCGACCGTGCCCGCGACGTCGCGCTGGACCTGTCAGGGTGGGGCAGGCGGTTCAGCTTCTACCAGCCGCGCAATCTTGCATTCTGGGGATACCTGGCGCTGGTGGTAACGGGCGTGTTCGGCTTCGCCGCCAAGCTGGCCCGCGACTACAACGCCTACGGCCCGGCGATCGGGTTGGCGGTGACGTTGTTCGGCATCTACGCGGCGCTGTTTTGGTGGTTCACCGTGCACATCGACCGCTACGCCAAGCTGCCCGCCAAGCTGATGGTCGTCGGGTTTTTGTACGGCGGGTTCGCGGCGACCTGGAACATGGCGGCCAACGCCAACGACGCGCTGATGTCGTTGTACGCCAAAGCTTTTGGTCAGGCGTGGGCGCTGGATTGGGGGGCGGGGCTCTCGGCGTCGTTCACCGAGGAGTGGTCGAAAGGTTTCGGTTTGCTGCTGTTGATCGCGTTGGCGCCGCGGCAGGTGCGCAGCGCGTTCGACGGATTCATCTTGGGCGCGTTCATCGGTCTGGGGTTTCAGATCATCGAAGACATCTCCTAC
The DNA here is from genome assembly GCF_049802695.1 of Mycobacterium sp. Lineage (GTDB taxonomy): Bacteria > Actinomycetota > Actinomycetes > Mycobacteriales > Mycobacteriaceae > Mycobacterium. Next base: position 5,660 of record NZ_JBARMY010000298.1, on the reverse strand, counting down.
GCGCTGACGTCGGCCGGCTCGGAGTTCGGCGCCAATCAGGTGGGGGCATCGCTGGGCACCATCGTGTTGCGCATGGTCTCTGGGGTCGGCGCGCACATTGTGTACAGCGCGATCTTCGGCGCCGGGCTGATCTATCTGCTCGGCCGGCCCGCTGAACCCCGGCGGATCGGGCGGGGTCTGCTGCTGGTGGTGACGGCGATGCTGCTGCATGGGGCCTGGGACACCGCGACGACCGTCACCGGCCAAAGCGCGTTGGCGACGCTGGGTCTGCTGCTCGCGTTGATCGTCGCGGCGCTGGTCATCGCGGTGCGGGTGTACAACGCGACGGTCGCGCGGGAGCGAAACTTTTTGCGCGATGTGATGGCTCCGGAGGAGGCCCGCGGGGTCGTCACTTCGGCCGAACTCGACGCGATGGTTGGTAACCGCAAGGCGCGCAAGCGTTATCGCAAAGCCGCCGGGCGGAAGCGTCGCGAACGCAAGCGGGCCCGCTACGTGCTCCATGCTGCCTATGACCTGGCCCGTGCGCTGGCCGCCGAGCGGGGCGCGGACACCGGTCGGGTGCGGTTTGCCCGTGCTGAGGTCGGCAGGATTCGCGCTGGGATTGCGCCGGTGTGGTGAGTCGACGACGCCCGCCGCCTGGGAGGCCTCAGCTTTTCACAGCACCACGACCGACTTCCGCGCCCGTTGGTAACGGGGCGCTTAAGGCGGCGGTGGCGGTTCGGGCATTGGCATGTTGATCGGCGGCAGCCCGGGAATTTGGAAGCCCGGTGAATCCCCCTGCGGGGGAGGGCCTGTGTCGCTTGGACCGCCAACCGCATCGTTATCGGGCTCAACAATCGGCTCGCGCCGCCGCACCGGAGCCGGCGGGGGTGCCGGCGCAACTCCGTTGCTGATGGTGATCGTGATGACTGAGCCGGGGATGATTTGACCGCTCGGGGTGGTTCCCATCACGGCACCGAAGGGCTCATAGCTGTTGACTGAGGTGGGCTGGTCGGCGACCTGGAAACCGGCGTCCTTGAGGCGCTGACGCGCCGCGTCCAGCTTCAGGCCGGACACATCGGGTACCCGGCCGCCCGGCGCGCCGTCGACGTAGCGCGGCTCGGTTGGCGGCAGATGGACGTCGCCGAAATCGGTGGCAAGAGGCTTCATCGCCTCGAACCAGGTGCGAGCAGGCTCGCTACCGCCGTACAGGTCACCGCGGCCGCACTTGCGCAGTGGGTATGAACAGATGCCCGAGGGTGCGCTGGTGTCAGCGAAGATGTAGTTCGCCGCCGCGTACCTATTCGTGAAGCCGACGAATCCCGAAGATCGATGCGACTCAGTGGTTCCGGTCTTGCTCGACATCGGCAGCTTCCAGCCCGCAGCGCTGGCCGAGCCCGCAGCGGTGCCGGCGCCCTGGTCGTCTTTGCTCAAGGCGTTCGCGAGCGTGTTCGCCAGTCCTTCCGGCACTACCTGGTCACAGGCTTCGGTGTTCACGGACACCCGGTTGCCCTTGCGGTCCAGGATCTTGTCGATCGGGCTCGGCGGGCACCACATGCCGCCGGACGCGAGGGTCGCCGCCACATTGGCGAGCTCGAGTGCATTCAGTTGGAACGGACCCAAAGTGAACGAGCCCATGTTCTGTTGCTTGATCACATCGGCCAAGCTTTTATTGCCTGTCGGGTCGTAGGAGCGCGCCGTTCCCGGAATCGCATAGGACCGCAGCCCCAGCCGGACCGCCATGTCGACCGCACGCGGCACCCCTACCAGTTGGATCAGCCGCGCGAATGCGGTATTCGGCGAGGTGGCCAGCGCCTCGGTGACGTTCATCGAGCCGCGATAGCGGCCCGCGTTTGCGACGCACCAGGTTTCTCGGGGGCAGCCGGGCGTATCGCTGCTGCCCATGCCTTTGGCTTGAAAGAAGCCAGGCACCTGCAGCTCAGCGTTAATCCCCATGCCCATCTCTAACGCCGCCGCGGTGGTGAAGATCTTGAAGATGGAGCCTGCCCCATCGCCGACGAGCGAAAAGGGCTGCGGCTGCACCGTTTCGTGCGCGTCGTTGTTGAGGCCATAGTTGCGGTTGGTGGCCATCGCAATCACCCGATGCGCGTCCTTGCCGGGCTTGATCACGCTCATCACGCTGGCGATGCCGTCGAGCGTCGGGCTGGCGAACTTTTCGATGGCCTGCTTGACCGACGTCTGCACTCTGGGGTCCAGCGTGGTGCGGATCAGATAACCGCCACGGGCAACCTTCTCCTTGCTGATGCCGGCTCGCGCCAGGTAGTCCAGCACATAGTCACAAAAGAAACCGCGATCGCCGGCGGCAACGCAGCCACCCGGCAGCTCATTCGGTTGGGGCAGCACGTCCAGTGGCTGGGCTTTGGCCGCACTCAACTCGCCGGAGTACTGCGGGAGATTGTCGATCATGGTGTCCAGCACCACGTTTCGCCGCAGCAGCGCTTCCTCAGGATTGGTGTAGGGGTCGAGCGCACTCGTAGACTTCAGCATGCCGGCCAGCAGCGCGGCCTGCTGCCAGTTCAGCTGCGAGGCGTTGATGCCGAAGTACGTCTGAGCGGCATCCTGCACACCGAACGCGCCGTTGCCGAACGAGACCAAGTTGAGGTAGCGGGTGAGGATCTCGGCTTTGGACAACTTCTCGTCGAGCGTCAGCGCCATCCGGATCTCGCGCAGTTTGCGCGCCGGGGTGATCTCCACCGCGGCTCGCCTCTCGGCGTCGTTGTGCGCGGTCACCAGCAACTGGTAGTTCTTGACGTACTGCTGTTCCAGAGTCGATCCGCCGCGGGTGTCGAGGTTGCCCGACAGATAACCGGACAGGCCCGTCAGCGTGCCGGGCCAGTCCAGCCCGATGTGCTCAGCGAACCGCCTGTCCTCGATCGACACGATGGCCAGCTTCACGGTGTCGGCGATCTGGTCGGTGGGGACCTCGAATCGCCGCTGCGAATACAACCAGGCGATCGGGTGTCCGGCGGCGTCGACCATCGTCGAGACCTGCGGGATATCACCTTCGAGGATTTGTGCGGAGTCGGCGGCGACAATGTCGAAGCCGCGGTTGAGCAACAGTCCGATACCGCCCGCGACTGGAAACATCAATGCCGCTGCCACCACCCCGGCCAACAGGCAGCACCCCGCCAGCTTGGCGACCAATACGGAAGTCGGGCGATCCAACATAGCTAAAGTATTCGCGGCCCGGCCCCCAGATTGCGGCGAAACGCCCAGAACATACTGAACTTTGATGGTGCGGTATTCAGCGCATACAGAGGTCTTGGATCTGCGTGGAGGTGGATAGGCGACACGCCGGGCGGGTTATCGGCCGATTGCGCCGGGACGCGCGACGATGGGCTGGCCGATGAACCCAGTGATGGTGGATTGTTCGAGGTTGATCTTGGACGACGTGCACAAGCCCATATGACCAGGCCGACTCGTCCGGCGGACAAGGCTTCCCGGGTATTGGGTCCCGATCAGGGATGGTTCCCGCGGTCGCTGGATGACCGGGCGGCCGAGCACCTGGCCCGATGTGTTGCCGAGTTGGTCGATGAGCATTTGGACCTTGGCCCGATTTGGTCCGCCTGCACCGACGGGCGCGCCGCGCCGCCCTACGATCCACGGCCGATGCTGCGCATCCTCTTATACGGCTACATCATCGGGGTGCGCTCGTCACGGGTGATCGAACGCAGTTGCGTTGAGGAACTGCCCTTCCGGTGGCTCGCCGCTGGGGCGGGCCCGGACTATCGAGCGATTATCCAATTCCGCAGGGCGCACCCGTCTGCGCTCTGGCACCTCTTCGCGCAGGCTTTGGCGTTGTGCCAGGCGGCGGACATGGTCAGGCTGGTGCGAGTCGCGCAGGACGGGACGCGGGCGCGGGCCAACATTGTTCCTGAGGCGGCCGCGGCCGCTATGCTCGCCGACGCCGAACGGATCGATAAGGTCGAGGACGCGACGTTTGGCACACCCGGTCCCGGTGGTGAGTTGCCAAAGCAGTTGCGCCGACGCGAGACTCGCCCGGCCACAAAATGTGACGCCAACGTGGCCCCCCGAAACACGAAGGTGCAGCGTGCCCTGGTCGGTGCGGTCTTGCTGGCGTTGACCGTCGCCGGCGGCTACTGCGTCGCGGTGCATAAAGCCGTCACGCTCTCTGTCGACGGCTCATCGAAGACTGTGTCGACGATGAAGTCGCGGGTAATCGATGTGCTGCGGGAAAACGGCTTAACCGTCGGTGACCACGACGAGCTCTATCCGGCCGCCGATCTGCCGGTCCGCGGGTCCGACACCATCGTGCTGCGACGCGGCCGGCCGCTGCAGGTGTCGATCGACGGCCAGCAGAGTAAGCAGGTGTGGACAACGGCCACCACTGTCGATGAGGCCCTCAAGCAGCTGTCGATGAGCGACGCCGCCCCCGTCGCGGCGTCCCGTGCCAGCCGATTACCGCTGGCGGGCATGGCGCTGCCGCTGGTGAGCCCCAAGGATGTTCATATCGACGACGGCGGTGTGCCCAGCACCCGGCGCGTGGCGGCGCCCAACGTGGGCATGCTGCTGGCCGCGACCGGCGCGCCGCTGGAACAACAAGACAACGTGGTGCCGCCGGCGTCGACGCCGGTCACCGAGGACATGCAGGTCGAGGTCACTCGCGTCCGGACGCAGACCATCACCGCGCGCATGCCGCTGCCGCCGTCGACGTGGCGCATCGAGGACCCGACGATGAACATCAGTCGCCAAATCTTCGAGGCGCCCGGCACTCCCGGCACGCAGGACGTCACGTTCGCCGTCTTGACCGTCAATGGCGCCGTAGCCGATCGGCAACTCTTGGCGCACGAGATTGTGACACCTGCGCGCCCATCGGTTCAGCGGATCGGCGCCAAGGAGGGCACTGAAGTGCCGCTGGTGAGCGACGGTGCGACATGGGATGCGCTGGCGTCCTGCGAGTCCACCGGCAACTGGGACATCAACACCGGCAACGGTTTCTACGGCGGCGTGCAGTTCAACCAAACCACCTGGGAGGCGTACGGCGGGCTGCGCTATGCGCCGCGTGCCGACCTGGCCACCCGAGAAGAGCAGATCGCGATCGCGATGGCGACTCGGGGACGACAGGGCTGGGGCGCGTGGCCGGTTTGCGGCGCCAGACTGAGGTGAACTGACGATCTCGCCGGGCGCGGCGCTCCGGTCCAGCGGAGAACCCGTGATTGAATCGAAACGTCTTACCACGGCGGTGTTCAACGGGGATTTGGCGTTGCTCTTGGTACGGTTCGCGACGGTGAAAATGCGTTGCCGCCGATTCGCGGCCCGCATTAGGAATTTGCGTCTTGATCTGATGGAGTTCACGTGTCAGAGCTGAACCGGCGCAAATTCATGGCAGGTCTGGCGGTCGCCGTCGTTTCAGGCGTTGGTATGGCCCGCTGTCAAGTTGGTGCGGCACCGCGAGTCGTCGCCGTCGCCAAAGCGGCTGCTCCCTCGGGTTCGTCGGCGACGTATCGAATGCCCGGACTGCTGCCACCGCCGCCGGCAGCATCTCGAATCCTGCTGCCGGGCCGCGGAACGTTGTGGAGCTTGCCGGGCAAGGGTGATTCGCTGGCGTTGACACTTGACGACGGTGTCGACAGTGACGTGGTACGCATGTACACACAGTTCGCCAAGGACACTGGGCTGCGATTAACCTACTTCGTCAA
>NZ_JBARMY010000297.1:0-5144 GCF_049802695.1 Mycobacterium sp. | reverse complement strand
TCGTCGACGCCGAGAAGGTCCTGGCCGCACGCCGATACTTCGGCGACGGGGCCGTCACCGTCGCCGTCATCGACCCGCTGCTGGCGGACAACACCGCGGCCTTCGCCATCACCGGCAGTGGCGCGGAACCGACAAACCGACGCCCCGATCTGCACGTCGGTGTGGCAGGCCTGGCCGCCGTTCTGCTCGGCGGGTCGACGTGGCGCGCCCTGGCAGTGGCCGGGCTGGCCCGGGCCGAGGACGCGGCAGCGGTTGAGGTGGCTGACCGACTATTCGCTGTTCCCGACGCACCCTACGCCGGGTTCTTCTTCTAGCACCGCGAAAACAGCTGTCGGTGCGGAGACTCACCGATGATCGTCGTCATCGGCGCCGGTGTCTGCGGGCTGGCCGCCGCCTACGAGCTCTCGAAGCGCGGACAGCGCGTGACCGTCTTCGAGCGCGGTGCGCCGTTCGCCGAGCAGTCCACCGGATTGGCCCGAATCTTCCGGATAGCGCACCGGCGACCGGCCTTGTGCCGGTTGGCGGTTCAGGCACGCAGCGGGTGGCAACGCTGGGGGGCCGAGTTGGGCGCGGGCCGGCTGCTCGGTGACGAGGGTTTCATCGCCGTCGGCGCCGGCGAAGACACCGCGGCGGCGATGGCAGCCGCCGGTGCGGAGTCTCACCGGCTGGGCCGTACCGACATCGCAAAGCGCATACCGTTCCTCGCTGCTCCCTGGGAGACTGCAGTCTTCGACCCGCTCGGCGGCAGCCTGCGCATCCGGCGGGCATTGACCGCGTTGGCGCGACGAGTCGAAATGCGCTGTGGTGAGGTGGTGTCGGTGACCGACGACGGTTTGACGACCCTCGCCGATGGCACCGTCGTGTCAGCTGACCGCGTGCTGATCTGCGCTGGTGTGCAGACACCGACACTCTTCGGCCCGCTCGGCATCGAGTTCGGCCCGCACACCCGCTTCACCTACGAAGGCGCCGACGCCACCGGTGCTGCGTGCCTGTCATCACCCGAGGGCTATGGATTACCGCTCGGCAGCACAGGGCGTTGGGCCTTCGGGCAATCGATACCGGACCCCGACACTGTGCGCGCACTGTTCCCGTCGCTTTCGGTCGTCGACCGGGTGGACTGCGTAACGGTGCGTGCCCCGTGGCTCGACGACGGCGGTGACGGCTGGACGATTACCAGGCGCGGCTGCGTCGTCGCGTTCGTCGGCAGCAACCTGATGAAGTTCGGGCCGCTGCTCGGGGAGTTGCTTGCCCAGTCCGTGCTCAGCGACGAGCTGCCCGGCGAGCTGACCGCCATCTAAACGCGTGTTGACAACTGCGGGTGACGAATTGCGCGCCTGGGTACCGTTGATTCATGCCCGAAATCGATCTCGACGACCTTTCCACCCCCGAACACGGCTACACCGTCGACGACGAGGACGACGACGACCCCGTCTTGCTCGATTGCGACGGAAATCCTGTCGAAACGTGGCGCGAGGGATTCCCGTACGACGGACGGATGCCGCGCGACGAATACGAGCGAACCAAGCGGCGGCTGCAGATTGAGCTGCTGAAGCTGCAGAGTCACAGCAGGCGCACCGGCGCCCGCCACGTGATCGTGTTCGAGGGTCGTGACGCCGCCGGTAAGGGCGGCACCATTCAGCGATTCATGGAGCACCTCAGTCCGCGCAGCGCACGAGTCGTGGCGCTCGAGAAGCCCACCGAGCGTGACCAAACGCAGTGGTACTTTCAGCGCTACGTGACCCACCTGCCGGCCGCCGGCGAGATGGTGTTGTTCGACCGGTCCTGGTACAACCGCGCTGGCGTCGAGAAGGTGATGGGTTACTGCACCTCTGAACAATGCGCCGACTTCATCCGGCAAGTACCGCTATTCGAACAACTGCTGGTCAATGACGGGGTACACCTGACGAAGCTGTGGTTCTCGGTGTCCCCCGCCGAGCAACGCACCAGGTTTGCCGTTCGGCTGGTCGATCCGTTGCGGCATTGGAAGTTTCGCCGACGGACATCGAGTCACTGAACAAGTGGGACGACTACACCGCGGCGAAAGAGGAGATGTTCACTGCGACCGACACCGATATCGCTCCGTGGATCGTTGTCAAAAGCAACGACAAGAAGCGGGCCCGCGTCAACGCCATGCGTCATGTCCTCGCCAAGTTCGACTACGAAGACAAGGACGATGAGGTGGTGGGAAAGCCGGATCCATTGATTGTGGGTCGCGCGTTGGCTGAGTGAGAAAGGCACGCCAGCAGTACATAGAAAGTGAATACATAAAAATGGGACGGAGAGTGTTCTCCTTCCACTTTCAACTTATATCGCACCCTGGGGCTTGCGGCAAGGCCCGGGTCATGCTTCAGAATCGCTGCCCTGGGCCGGAATACGCGAGCTGGGGGTGGTGAAGTGCCTGAGTCGTCACCGAAGACCGGGTTACACGATGTCGAGGTGATCGTCGTCGGCGCAGGGCCGACGGGTCTGATGCTGGCCGCCGAGCTGTGCCTGGCGGGTGTTCGACCGCTGGTGCTCGAGCGTCGGGCAGGTCCGTTGGAGACGCTGCGCGCCAACGGCTTCGGCGGGCGAAGTGTGCAGCTGCTGAGATACCGCGGCTTGCTGCAGCAAGCTGGAGCCGCCAGCATCGGGCCTATTCATACCCCGGCCCGGCTACCGTTCGGCGACCTGCATGTGGACTTCTCGCCGTTGAGCGACCCTCCGATGCAAGGGCTGCGGTTGCCGCAGCACAAACTTGAGCGTCTGCTCGACGAACACGCCCGCCACCTGGGCGCCGAGGTGCGCCGCGGGCATGAAGTCGTCGGCTTGAGTCGACAGTCCGCCTCGGTGACCGCAGAGGTGAACGGCCCTGCCGGGTTGCATCGGGTATCGGGCCGTTACCTGGTCGGGTGCGACGGTGCGCACAGCAAGGTGCGTGTCGAAGCTGGTATCTCGTTTCCCGGCACCACATACCCGCAAGTGAATCGGCTTGGGCAGCTCACCATGCCGAAGTCAGTTCGGTTGCTGGACAGCGGTGAGCTGGACGTGCCGGGGCTGGGTCGCGTCAGGGCCAATTTCACCCGCACAGATCGGGGGGTGTTCGCGATCGGGCCGCTCTCCTCGCAGGCTTTGCTCATTCAGACCACCGAAGACGAGGCCGCTGCGGTCGACGACGCCGCGCCGATGACGCTGACCGAGCTGCGCGACAGCATACTCCGGGTGATTGGTGTCGACGTACCCTTGGGTGAGCCGATCCGGTTGTCGCGCTATCAATTTCAGGCGCGACAAGCCGAACGGTACCGGGATGGACGGGTATTGGTGGCCGGCGACGCGGCTCACGTGTTTCCCGCCACGGGTGTGGGCATCAGCGTCGGCATGCTCGACGCGGTCAACCTTGCGTGGAAGCTGGCCGGAAAAATCCACGGTTGGGCACCGGCTGGGTTGCTGGACAGCTATCACGATGAACGCCACTTTGCCGGCGCACGCACCATGCTGCACACCCAGGCTCAAGTGGCGTTGCGCCGCGGAACGGACAGCGCCGCCGACGCGCTTCGGGATCTGTTCCTGGAGCTTCTCGCCGACGAGCAGCCACTGCGCCGGATCGGAGCCCTGATCGCCGGCAGCGACGTCTGCTACCGGATGCGCCATTCCAACGACCACGCGTTGACCGGAGCATTCGCTCCGGACCTTCGATTACGCACCGAACACGGCGCGACGAGCGTCGCGGTACTCATGCGAGCCGCTCGACCCGTCTTCATTGACCTGGCCGATCGCTCGGAGCTGCGTAACACCGCACGAGAATGGTTGCCGCGCATCGATGTGCACACCGCCCGGACCGTGCACCGCCCTGCCGACGCCATGCTCATTCGGCCAGACGCACACATCGCCTGGGCGGCAACCCTAGGCGAACCGGCGGACACCGCAACCGTCGGGCTGCGCGAGGCGCTTTGCTCCTGGTTCGGTGCACCCACCCGACCGGTCCAAGTCGCGGGCCGTGGCTAGCTTGCTGCGGGCAGGTACCGCGCCTTAAGGGGCCGTGACGGGTGACGATCAGCTGTCAGCCGTCACCGTTTGCGGGTGGCGCTGAAGAATTTGGTGCGCATTAGTCGCTCGAAGGCGGGTGGCAGACCGTTGAAGGGCCGGCCGTAGTCGTCGGCGGCCTTTGCCACCAGGTCTGCGTCGACGACCTGCCATCCTAGTTCAGCGAGCCAGGCTTTCGTGTCGATGCGTGGATCGTCATACCAGAGATCCGCGATCGGCGGCTGGGTGCCGTCCTGGGCGATCATCGGGATGCTGTCGGCGAATTCCTGCACCTCGCCCGGCTGCGGCCCAAGTTCGGCGGCTATCTGGCTGCCGGCGGCGGACAGCTCGTGCAACTTCTCGAACAGCGCGTCCTGGGCCGCACCGGGCAGGTAGGGCAGCAGGCCCTCCAGCGCCCAGGCCGTCGGGCGGGCGGGGTCGAAGCCCGCCGCGAGCAGCGCACCGGCCCAGTCGTCGCGCAAGTCAGTGGCGATCGTGACACGTCGCGTGGCCGGAACCACGCCCTGCCGGTCAAGCTCCTCTTGCTTGAATTCGAGTACGCGTGGCTGGTCGATCTCGAAGACCGGGTAGTCGGCGGGCCACGCCAGTCGGTATGCGCGGCTGTCCAATCCGGCGGCCAGGATGACGGCCTGCTGCGTTCCGCTGTGGCCGGCCTGGGTGAAGAAGTCGTCAAAGAAGCGCGTTCGCACTCCCACCCACTGGGCATTGAAAGCAGCCGCGCTGCTCATATCGGTGTCGGCCACTGCCGCGATCAGATTCGGCTCACCGGCGGCGGCCACGAACTTCGCCGCGTAATCGTCGTTGGCCAGTGGAGGAATCAATGCGGCGTCGAGCGCTCGCGCTGCCGTCACCGCCAGCGCCGTGAAGCCGACACTGGTCACGATGTCCCAGGTATCTCCGACCGTTCGCGCCATGAAACCTCCTGCATCACACCCACAATTCGTTTGCACAGCTAACGAATAGCTTACGCCTCGAACCGGTGGCGGTGCTGGTCAGTTCTGCCGCCCGGACAACTCGTCGACGAACCGGTCGATGAATGCCTCGAGCGGCGCTCGGCCGGCCGGCCGGATGACGAATTTCGTCAAACCGGCGTCCAGGTACGCGTCGAGTTGACGGTGCAGCTG
>NZ_JBARMY010000296.1:0-16270 GCF_049802695.1 Mycobacterium sp. | reverse complement strand
GCCTGGGACGACGCCGCGGCACCGCGGGCTGCTCCGCGTCAGCGTCGACGTCGCGGATGGGCCTTGGTCGGCGGCGCTGTGCGCGGTCCACGCCAAATTCAGCGGCATCATCGAGCTGGGACCGGGGCTGGCGCGAACGGGTGGGGGTCGAGCGCCTGGGGGTGGATCGGGTGCTGCTGCTCGAGCGGGCGCTGCTGGTTGACCTGGCGCGTTTCGGGGCCTGACCCACCGCGTGCACCCGCCGTGCCGCCTTCGGTTCCGGTTCCTCGGCTCCGTCGGTAGCACCGCGGCTCCAGAACGCGGCCAGTTTCGCGCCCAAGCCGCCGTTGCGGGTGTCGCCCGCCTCGTCGTGGGCTTCCGCGTCGGTGTTCGCGGCGGCGTGACCTTGGGTGAGCGTTCCGAGATACCAGCGGATCACGCCGATCAGCAGGACCCCGGCCGAGGTCAACATCATCAATGGAAAGCGCTCGATCAGCGGGTAGCCGCAGTTGATCAGAATGTCCCTGACGCCGGCGATCTTGGCGGCGTGGAACAACCAGTAGGCACCGGGCACCGCGCAGAACAGCAGGAGGGGTGGCTGGATGACGGCGGTGAAAACGCCGGACTGACGTACCGCCAGCACGGCCGCTATGCAGCCGGCCACATACGAGGCGGCGAATACGATTGTCAGTTCCTTATTGCCCGACCCCGCGTCGAACGCGAACCCGATCGCGGTGGCGATAATCGCGATGAGGATGGCTGCCCACCACGGCACGCCGGCGATCTTCGGGTAGATCGAGCGATTACTCGTCGCCACCGCCGACGTCGCCCGCTGAGCTGACACAGGTAGACCGTACCGGCTGTGGGTGCAAACAGCCGTCATACCTGGCCAGCATGCCGCGGCGTGGCACGAGCTCACTCTCTAGACTTGGGTCCCTGTGAGCTTGAGTCTGGGAATCGTGGGCTTGCCCAACGTCGGCAAGTCGACCCTGTTCAACGCGTTGACGCGGAACAACGTGGTGGCGGCCAACTACCCGTTCGCGACGATCGAGCCCAACGAAGGTGTGGTGTCGCTGCCCGACCCGCGGCTGGACAGGCTGGCGGAGATCTTCGACTCCGAGCGCGTCGTTCCGGCGCCGGTGACGTTCGTCGACATCGCCGGTCTGGTCAAGGGAGCCTCGGAAGGGGCAGGGCTGGGCAACAAATTCCTGGCCAACATCCGCGAGTGTGACGCGATCTGCCAGGTGGTGCGGGTTTTCGCCGACGACGATGTCACACACGTCAGCGGACAGGTGAACCCGGAATCCGACATCGAGGTCATCGCCACCGAGCTCATGCTGGCCGACCTGCAGACCCTCGAACGCGCTGTGCCGCGGCTGGAGAAGGAAGCCCGCAACAACAAGGAGCGCAAGCGCCCTTACGAGGCGGCCATGGCCGCGCAACAGATACTCGACGGCGGCCAGACGCTGTTCGCCGCTGGCGTCGACACCAAGGAGTTGCGTGAGCTCAACCTGCTCACCACCAAGCCGTTCTTGTTCGTCTTCAATGCCGACGAAGCGGTGCTGACCGAGGCCGCCCGAATCGCCGAGTTGCGCGCGCTCGTCGCGCCCGCCGACGCGGTGTTTCTGGACGCCAAGATCGAAGCTGAGCTGGTCGAGCTGGACGACGAGTCGACCGCCGAGTTGCTCGAGTCGATCGGGCAGACGGAACCGGGGCTGAATGCGCTGGCGCGAGCCGGCTTCCACACGCTCCGGCTGCAGACGTTTCTGACGGCGGGGCCCAAGGAGGCGCGGGCCTGGACCATTCACCAGGGCGACACCGCACCGAAGGCCGCCGGGGTGATCCACTCCGACTTCGAAAAGGGATTCATCAAGGCCGAGATCGTGTCCTATGACGACTTGATGGCCGCCGGGTCGATGGCCGCAGCCAAAGCGGCAGGCAAGGTCCGGATGGAGGGCAAGGATTACGTCATGGCCGACGGCGACGTGGTCGAGTTCCGGCACGGAGCAACAACCAAATCTGCGAGGTAGGCCGCCAGGCGAATGATTGATTACGTCACTGAGTGACGGTTACCATCGTCGTGGGGACACCCGTCAAGGAGACGGCACATGACATCGTCGTCGCTCGCTTCGAAAGTCGGTGCCGAAGTGTTCGGCACATTCTGGTTGGTGTTCGGTGGCTGTGGCAGCGCAATTTTTGCGGCCAAACAGATCGCTCAAGCCGAGGATAGGAGCGGCGCCTACCAGTTGGGCATCGGGTTCCTCGGAGTGGCACTGGCTTTCGGGCTCACCGTCGTGACCATGGCCTACGCCGTCGGTCACATCTCGGGCGCACATTTCAACCCTGCGATCAGTCTGGGTGCCGCGGTGAGCGGCCGGCTGCCGTGGCGGGACCTTCCTGGGTACTGGATCTCGCAGGTTGTCGGTGGCCTGCTGGCAGGAGTCGCGCTGCTGATCATCGCGAAGGGAAAGCCCGGATTCTCGCCCGTCGGGCATATGGCCGCCAACGGATACGGCACGCATTCGCCTAGCCACTACTCGCTGGCGGCGGTGATCATCGCCGAGATATTGCTGACGGCGTTCTTCCTGATCGTGGTGCTGGGCGCGACCGACGACCGGGCCCCGAAGGGGTTCGGGCCGTTGGCCATCGGTCTGTCGTTGACGCTCATCCATCTCGTCTCGATCCCGATCAGCAACACCTCGGTCAATCCGGCCCGATCCACCGGCGTCGCCTTCTTCAACGGGGACGGCGCACCAGGCCAACTGTGGGTGTTCTGGCTGGCACCGTTAGTCGGGGGCCTGATCGGCGGTCTGATCTACCCGCTGCTGTTCGAGAGGGGAAGGTCGGCGAGCAGCGAGGCGGCGCCGCAGGCCGAAGACAGGCTGAGGCCACGTAGTCGAATTCCGTTCACATCAACGTCTGGGCAGCAGAAGAAATGAATGGCGAAAGCGCTTCGTCGGCGCGAGTTTTCCTCCTGGTTATAGAACGCGACACGCCGCCCCGCAGAAATGTCGCACAATCAAACGATGCCATTCAAGGAGATCACCCGCAGCGACCCCGAGGGAAAGACGTGCTCGGCTTGCGGCAACAAACTGGAGCAGGTCGGCAGATACTTCACCCGCGGGGATGGCGACGACGACGAAGCAAGCAACGTCTCCTGGTCGCTACCGCGATGCCCTGACACGTCCTGTATCAGCCGCAAGCACGGGTGACACCCGCCACTGAGCTGTCGGCCTGGCCGTGTTCGTTGGACCAGTGACAGAGCCTGACAACCAAGCCGACTCAGAAGTCGGCGAACGATAGTCGCTAAAATCGGCGTAATGCCCGCACAGCCGCCCGCAGGGGGTGACCTCGCCAAGGTCCTCGGTGACCTCGCGTTCGAGTTCCAAAGTCAATCGGACCGCGAATCGACGCTACAAGCGATTGTTCTGAGCTCCGTGAAACTCGTGCCGGGTACCTGTTGGCTGTACCGCACACGAAGTGTCTTCTCCCAGCCGTTGTTCTCGTCCTTGAGGTAGTGATCGAAGAACCGGCGCAGGTCTTCGACGTTCTTGTGGTCGTAATAGTTGGGCTGACCGGGCCGCGTGAAGTGGTCACGGCAAACGAGAGTCGTTCGATGGTAGATACTCGGCCCACCGTAGTGGGTAGGCCGAAAGCCATTGTGGATGGCAACGGTTGTGCTTGCCGTCGGGCGGTTGTCGTCAGGCGGCCTGGCCGCTGGTTATTGCGACACCGAGATGCCGGTTCGGCGTGCTTCGAATTCTGGTCTTGCGCGGACTTACTGTGACCGAGCGGCTTCCGCCATCTTTAGGGGGTTCATTGCGGCAATCACGCGCCCTTTCTGCTGCACCCTGTGGAAGTCGGTCTTGGGCGTCGTGTACTGACTCAGCGAATGTGGTGCCCCTTGAAGCGTCAGATGCGAAGGAGTGCTTCGGCGTTCGTGTGGGCGATGGCGTGGGTGTCGGCGTCGGGGAGTCCGGCTTGTTCGAGGAAGGTCGAGACGTCGTCGCGGACAATGTAGGGAAAGTCCTCGGAGTAGATGATCCGCTCAGCGCCTAACTCAGCCATCATGAACTTCAACTGGTTTTGGTTGTACATGCCCGACGGGGTGATCCACACCTGCTGGCGGTAGTAATCGCCGGGTGCACGTTCGAGGCCGGTGCGCACCAGGGCCAGGGTTTCGTCGAGGCGTTCGAGGTAGAAGGCGGCCAGTTCGCCCCAGTGGCCGCTCAGCAGTTTCAGCGCGGGATGGAGGTCCAAAGCGCCCGACAGGATCAGCCGCACGATGTGGATGCCGGCTTCGGCGTGCCATCCGAACGCTGGTCCGGAGAACATGATCTGCACCGAGGCGGGCCAGCTGCCGGTGTAGTACTGCCGGGAAACGGGCGCCTCGGGAAGGCCGGGGTGGACATAGATCGGCAGATCAACGGCCTCGGCCGCAGTTAGTATCGGATCGAACCGCGTGTCGTCGAGGAACAGCCCGTGGTAGCTGCCGGCGATTAGGGCGCCGACGAATCCCAGATCGCCGACGCAACGTCGCAGTTCGTCGGCGGCCGCGGCCGGGTCGTAGAGTGGCAGCGTTGCGAATCCGCGGAAGCGATCGGGATTTTCGTTGATCTGTGCGGCCAGGTCGTTGTTCACTTGCTGGCACAGTTCGATTGCTTCGGGATGCTGCAGGGTGCTGGGGCTACCGTTGCCATGCGAGACGACCTGGACGTCGATACCGACGTGGTCCATATGTGCCAGCCGGTTGCCGCCGAGGCGCGCGGTGGCATCCGCGTCGAGTGAGAATGCTTTGCCGAATTCGGCGAGTCCCTCGGCGGGCACGGTTGGCGGGCCGGCCAGTTGCGCCACCCGCGCGCTGACCTCGGGATGCTGGAAGTGTTCTTCGACGGTGATGATACGCATACCTGTTCCTCCATTATGTGGGAACGCGAGGCGAAATAGCTGGTCGTTCCAACCCGCGTGACGCTGTAGAGAACCTGCATCAAATCAGTGCCGTCGTCAGAGACGGAAAGCGCTATCCGGCAGCGGGTCTGGCCGCACTCAAGGCCAAAGTAGCCGCGTCGGTGAGACACTGGCGTTCTACGGTTACTAATGTTAGCTCCCGGTTGGATTGCGCCTTTCCGCCGCGGCGAGCATTGGGGCGGGATCGGAGTAGAAGGGGCGTATCTCGCAGATCTGATTTCCACGAAATAGGTTCAGTTCGAGCACTTGAACTGGCGGACCGTCGTCTCCGGCGAGGGTGAACTCGACGATCTCGACGGCGTAACCGTTCCCGACGGTCGTCGCGACGAACGTCATGTCGGTCACAGCGATTGTCTGGACCACGATCGGGATTAATTCGCGGAAGGCGTCTTTGCCTCGGTAGACCCCGGCGAACGGCATGTGGGGCGGGATGGTGATGAAGAAGTCGTCGGTCAGCAGTTCTCGTGCCGCCGCTTGGTCCCCGGCGGCGGTGAGTGCATAGTGTTTGTCAACCAGCTCAAGCTGTTCTTCGGGCGTCACGCCGGCCCGTTCTCTTCGTCGATGGCTCATCGAGCCGTCGTGGTGGGCAGTTGCAGATAGGAGGCGCGGGATCCCCCGGTATGGACCACGTGTTGGCCGCTGTTCTGTGGGGTGTATTCACGCAACCCGGGCATCCATGGGCCAAACAAATTTTGCGCGCTGATGATTAGTCGAAGCTGCTCGCCAGGATGGAACACCAGACCGACCGGCAGTAAATCGATTTCGACCTCGACGACCGCGCCGGGCGTGAGTTTCTCAACCCGGTCGAAGCTGTGGACAGGGACTTCGTCGGTCGACAGCGTCTCGTCCAGATGCCGCATCGACACGCGCAGACGGCCGGTGGAGCCCTTGTACCGGAGGATGGACGCCCCCCGCTCGGTGACGTCGTGGATCATCGCGCCGCGGTTGGGCACGGTGAACTCCTGCAGAGCCGTCCCCTGCACATTCAACTTCTGAACGAAGACGAATAGGTCCATGTCGTCGGCGCCCTTTGCTTCGACCCATAGCCGCGCCTTGGGGTAGCCGACCATCGTGGTCTCCGCGTCGAAACCGACGATGAACGAGACCAGGCCCGGATTAGCTTCCGCGTCGTAGGCCGTCGTCACCTCCTCCGCGGGCGCCTCCGTGCGCAGCGTGCGCGAGCGGCCGTCGAGGTAGTACTTCGTGTAGACGACGGCGTGCGGGGGGAACTGGTCTGCGGGCAGATTGACTTGGTCTCCGCCTTCAAGGTCAAGAAGGGAGTACCGGACGCGCGGGGTCTGCTCCCAGCCGTTGTCCTCGCCCTTCAGGAAGTGATCGAAGAACCGGCGCAGATCCTCGGTGTTCGCCTCGTCGTAGTAGTCGGGCCACTCCTGACTGTTGTGAATGCGCAGCCACTTCTGTTGCGAACCCATCCGCCGCCAAGCACGAAACGTGCCCGCCGTATGCAACGAATTGGAATAGCTGGCCACGACGTAGGCCGGCACGTTGATCCGGTCGACGCGCGGGATCTTGTTTCGCCACAAGCCGTTCATGAGCGGGTAGCGCTCTGCCTCGGCGAGAATGTCCTCCTTGCGGCTTTTGCCCCAGTAGCTGTTGTCTTGGAGCTGTCGGGCGAACCCGGTGTCGGGCATGCCCCCGCGCATCACCAGATCGCGGTAGACGTCGCTGACGCCCTCCCACGGATTGATCGCTGTCAGGTGTGGAGGCTGTTCAGCGGCCGCGAACCATTGCGCGACTGCGAGATAGGAGGTCCCACTCATCGCGACCTTGCCCGTACACCAGTCCTGAGCGGCCAGCCACTCAATCAAGTCATGGCAGTCCTCGCCCTCTTGGCGATCCCATAAAACGCTGTCGCCCTGCGAATCTGAGACGCCTCTAACGTCCGGGTTACAAATCGCATAACCCCGAGCGCACCAATACGTCGGATCGGGCCCCTCGAACTTATGCAGACCCGACACGATCCCGTTGTCCAGACCGACCAGCCCAAACACCCCCATCGCCGCCGGGGCACTTCCCTCACCCTTGCCATACGGGCTCCACGCCACAATGACCGGCACCTTCTCGGCGCCCACCGGCCGCAAGACATCGACATACGTCGTCACACCGTCACGCATGGTGACGCTCACATCCTTCTCGAGCAGAATGTCGACCGGCAAGGCCTTAAATGCAGGCGCGAGGCGAAAGCCCGCCGGTAGCGTGCGTGTGCCCGGATCGAACCCGCTCAGTACCCCGTACCTGTCACCCGGCTCCAAGGGGCGGGACGGCATAAACACTTTCTCTTCGTGGGCCATACCCGTCCTTTCGAAACTGTGCGCCTCCTCGCTCCTCCGATCGTCGCACGACCAACCCCAAAAATCAACAATCGTTGAGATTATCGTTAGAAAGCGGTTGATTTTAGCCATGACCGTGAGCAGCAGGCGGTGTCGGAGGGTCGCCGCAGGCGTCGTCCACCCATCAGTACGACTCGGCAGGCCATCCTCGACGCGGCGCGCCCGGTTCGCCAGCGACGGATTCGCCGCGACGACGATCAGGCACATCGCCGCCGACGCCGGAGTCGACGCGTCGCTGGTGATGCAGTTTTTCCGGTCGAAAAACGAATTGTTCGCTGCGGTGATGTCGATCGCACCGGAGGCGCTGGCACGCTTGAGCCAAGCGTTCGAAGGACCTGACGAACACCTCGGCGAACGAGTGGTCCGCGCCTATCTTGCCGTGTGGACACCGTCCCGCAGGGTGACGGCGATGTCCTTGTCCCACACGATGTCGCTGGGCAGCGACCGGAATCGGTGGTCGATCCGGCAACGCGCCGCCACGGTCCGGGTGCCGGGCTCGAACCCGCGCAGCAGCCCGTGCGCATCGCCCGGCTCAAAGTGCGATGGCTCAAACACTTTCTCCGACTGACTCATCGCTCCCGCCTCTCGGTTGTGCGGAGGTCGCATCGACTCCCGGCTTCCTTCGACCGTGGACCGCAACAGGGCATAAAATCAACATAGGCTGAGATTATTGTGCGAGCGGTAGGTTCAGGCCATGACCGCAAAGAGCCGGCCGGTGAGCGCGCTCCGCCGCGGGCGTCGACCGGGCACCAGCACGACACGGCAGGCCATTCTGGACGCAGCACGCGCCCGGTTCGCCAGTGACGGCTTCGCCGCGACGACGATCAGACGAGTCGCCGCCGATGCCGGGGTGGACGCATCGCTCGTAATGCAGTTCTTCGGGTCGAAAAATGAGCTGTTCGCTGCGGTGATGTCGATATCACCGGAAGCGCTGGCTCTCTTCAGTACCGCATTCGACGGACCCGACGAACACCTCGGTGAGCGAGTGGTCCGCGCTTTCCTCGCGGCGTGGGAGGGTTCGCCGCAGGATTCAGAGCCGCTCTTGGCCATGCTGCGCGCCGGCGTCGTCAACGAGCAGGCCGGCGCGCAGCTGCGGGACTTTATTCAGGCCCGGCTGATTGACGGCGCCGGCTCCCGACCACTCGACCACCATGACGCGGCACTGCGCGCCGGACTGGCGTCATCGATGCTCGTCGGGATCATCGTCGGACGACGCCTGGTCGGAGTTCCCATCCTGGCGGACGCCGACCGGGAAACGCTGGTTGCGCTGGTTGCGCCGGCTATCCAGAATCTGCTGACGTCAGCGTCGCCGGTAGGCCGTTGCGATGCCGAATAATGAAGCTGAGTCGGTAAAGCTCTTTCGACGGCAGGCGTCAGGGGCCTGCCGGCGGGGAGCGGGTGGCGACAACCGCGATCTCGTCACCCAGTCGATATCCAGAGCTCAGCCCGAGCGCGTCACCGCTCCAGAATGAGCCGGGGTCGAACCAGTTCGAATGCTTGTCGGTCAGCAGAAGTCCCATCTCCTCATAGGTGATGGCGACGGTCTCAGCGCAGTACGCGGTTTCCAAACCGACTCTGCGTCGTCGTTCCTCCCGGCGCTTGGATGACTCTTCAACCTTTCTGTCGACAACCGGGATGCCCCGCACCCAATCGCTGGCGGTGGGTAAACGACCACGCAGCCAGCGGCCGGTCAGCCGGGCGGTGGTCGGGAACGCGGTGCCGTCCATCCGTGCGATCACGCACAGCAGCTGGTCCTCCTGATCGCGGTCTGCATGAGGCGTCAATTGACGCAGCCAGCAACGCTGACCGTACCGGTGGATCCACCGCTCGACGGCCTGCCGGGCATCGTTGAGCTGCACGCCGCGATGATTCGTGCCGGTCCACACGTCGATGAGCTTGTCGCCGAGTTCGGCATGCCACATCAGCGGCGGCAAGTCGTCAATGGCCACCGTCATCCCGACGTGATTGACCGGGCTGTTGGTCAACGTCTGGATGGCACGGTCGGGCCCCGACCCGCCACGAAACAGCCAGACGTCGCCGGTGCGGGTTTGCTCCAGCGCGCGATCCAGGGTCACCGTGCTCACGTCCACGAAAGCACCTTAGGCACTCTTGGGATGAATAGCCTGGGTGGATGCGCAACGTCTGGAAGTGGCTCGGTGTCGCCGGACTGGTAGGGGTCGCGGCCGGGGGAGTGCTGGTGGTCCGCGATCAGCGGCAACGAAACGCCTACACCGCCGACGAGATCCGGGATCGGCTGCATCGGAGACTGGCCGAATCCGGCGTAGCCGGCAGCGATGACACCGACCGGTAATCAGCTACAGGTCTGAACGGCGTAGACGCGATGGCTGCCGTTGAAGCCCTTCAGCTTGACGTCACGCCCGTCGTCCAGGCCGATGTCGTCGTGATCGTTGACGGCGTCGCGGACTTCCTCGCTGACCAGGATCTCACCGCCTTCGGCCTCGTTGGCCACCCGCGCCGCCATCGCGACGTTGCGGCCGAACAAGTCGTCGCCGCGGCGCACTGACCGACCCATGTGTATCCCGATTCGAACGCGAAAAGCGTTGCGCCGCTTGCGCTGTGTGCTGTCTTCCAGCGCGCGCTGGATATCGCCGGCGCAGCGCACCGCTTGCTCGGGCTGCGCGAAGGCGATCATGAAACCGTCGCCTTGGCTTTTCACGACATGACCGGAGTACTCCTTCACGAGCTTGCGGACCAACTTGTCGTGGTCGCCGATCACCTTGGCCCAGCTGCGGTCGCCGATCCGCTCGTTGAGCGCGGTCGACTCCTCGATATCGGAGAACAACAGCACGACCTTGCCGTTCGGAGTAATGCGGGCCAGGTCGGGTCGCTCCACTTCGGCCCAGTCGGCCAGGTCCTCGATCGAGTTGCGCACAACGGCACCGAAGCCGTCCTTGCGCAGGACGCTCGCCGTTTCCCAGACTGTCTTGACGGCCTCACGGCCACCCGAGAAGAGGCGATTGCGGGTATCGGTTCGCTGCCGCAACTCCTCGACCTCACGTCGACTGCGGGCAAGCAGCACCGACACCGTCGCGATCGCGGCAGCTTCGACGACGGCGACACCGGACAAGACGTAGACCGCGACATGCAGTGCATCACCCATGCCAGGCATTCTCGCCGATCAGCTCCTCCGCCCTCGCGACGAGGTACCACATCCGGGCAACGATGAGCCGGTCGCTGATTACCTCGGCCGCGAAAGTGCAACTGCCAACGCATTTCCCGGGTGACCCTGTCGTGGAATGCACTTTCGCAGCAAGGACGTCGACATCCGCGTGTTTGGTCGGTCTGAAAACCGGTCACCTATCTTCGCAGCGCCTTCATTGGGCCGGCCTCGGCTGCGATCATTGCCGCTTGTCGGGCCTACCCGCCGGGCCTAGGGTTGCGCTGGGCGCGAGTGGCACACATGTTTAGCCAGTTGATCGGGATGTCTTCCAGGGAGGTGCCGGTTTGGCCGAAGGCGAAGCCCCCGCTGCGGACCTGCTAGTGATCTTCGGCATCACCGGCGATCTGGCCCGCAAAATGACGTTCCGGGCGTTGTACCGCCTGGAGCACCGTGGGCTGCTGCAGTGCCCGGTGGTCGGGGTGGCCAGTGATGACATCACCGTCGACGAGCTGCTCAAGCGGGCTCGCAAGGCCGTCACCGATAGCGGCGAGAAGGTCAGCTCCAAGGTTTTCAACCGGCTGGTCGACCGATTTTCCTACGTTTATGGTGACGTCACCGATTCCAAGCTGTACAAGACGCTGGCCGAACGAATCGGTTCGGACCGCAAATGCCTCTACTACCTGGAGATGCCGCCTTCGTTGTTCGCGCCGATTGTGGAGAACCTGGGCAAGGCCGGGCTGCTGAAGCGGTCACGGGTCGCGGTGGAGAAGCCCTTCGGCCACGACCTGCAGTCCGCGTGCGAGCTGAACGCCCGGCTGCGCGCAGTCTTGGACGAGGAGCAGATCTTCCGGGTCGACCACTTCCTTGGCAAACAACCGGTCGTTGAACTGGAATACCTGCGTTTCGCCAATTTGGCGCTGGCCGAACTTTGGGACCGTCATAGCATCTCTGAAGTTCAGATCACGATGGCCGAGGACTTCGGCGTCGAGGACCGTGGAAAGTTCTACGATGCGGTGGGCACCTTGCGCGATGTGGTGCAAAACCACCTGCTGCAGGTGCTCGCCCTGTTCGCGATGGAGCCGCCGGTCGGGCCCAGCGCAGACGATCTCAACGACAAAAAGGCCGACGTGTTCCGCGCCATGCCGGCGCTGAATCCGGACCGATACGTACGGGGCCAGTACCGCGGCTACACCGACATCGACGGGGTCGCGAACCGTTCACAAACCGAGACTTTCGTCGCGCTGCGGATGGAGATCGACAACTGGCGCTGGGCCGGGGTGCCCATCTTTCTGCGCGCGGGCAAATCGCTGCCCGAGAAGGTGACCGAGGTACGACTATTTACCCGCCGCGTTCCGGCGCTGTCCTTCCTACCCAACCGCGGACGGGCCGAACCCAACCAGATCGTGCTCCGGGTCGATCCAGATCCGGGCCTCCGGCTGCAGTTGGTCGCCCAAAGCGGTGACTCGTGGGACTACCTTCACCTCGACTCCTCCTTCACCCAGGATCTCGGCGAAGCGCTGACTCCCTACGAACGCCTGCTGCACGCCGGGCTGATCGGGGACCGGCAGCTGTTCGCCCGAGAGGACAGCATCGAAGAGACCTGGCGGATCGTTCAGCCGCTGCTCGACACACCCGGCAAGGTTCACCAGTACGAACCCGGCTCTTGGGGACCCGACGAGGCGGCCGGATTACTGCGTGGTCATCGGAGTTGGCAAGAGCCGTGGCTGCCCGGCAAGCCCCACGCATCGAAAACATCACATTAAGGAGAACAGTCAACATGCAGCTAGGGATGATCGGCCTGGGCCGGATGGGCGCCAACATCGTTCGTCGTATCGTAGACGACGGACACGAAGGCGTCGTTTACGACAACAACCCTGATGCGGTCAAGGCGATGGCCGGTGACGACAACATCACTGGGGTCTCGTCGCTGTCCGAGTTTGCGGAGAAGCTGAAGCCCCCGCGTGTGGTTTGGGTGATGGTCCCAGCCGGGGACATCACCACTGAGGTGATCGAGCAGCTGGGCAAGGAGTTAGACGCCGACGACATCGTGATCGACGGTGGCAACTCCTACTACCGCGACGACATCAAGCACGCCAAATTGCTCAGCGAGCACGGCGTCAAGCTGCTGGACTGCGGTACCAGCGGCGGGGTGTGGGGCCGCGAACGCGGCTACTGCCTGATGATCGGCGGAGACGAAGGTGCGTTTACCCACGCCGAGCCGATATTCGAAAGCGTCGCCCCCGGCGTCGATGCGGCCGAGCGCACGCCCGGTCGTGACGGAGAGGTCGGCCAAGCCGAGAAGGGCTATCTATATTGCGGACCGGCCGGCGCCGGTCACTTCGTCAAGATGGTGCACAACGGCATCGAATACGGCATGATGGCCGCGCTCGCCGAGGGGCTCAACATTCTGCGCAACGCCGACATCGGTGCCCGCATTGAGAAAGGGCAGGGCGATGCGGAGACCGCGCCGCTGGCCGACCCGGAGTTCTACAAGTACGACTTCGCTATCCCTGATGTGGCCGAGGTGTGGCGGCGGGGCAGCGTAATCGGGTCCTGGCTGCTGGATCTGACGGCGATCTCGCTGCAGCAATCGCCTGACTTGGCTGACTTCACCGGCCACGTCTCCGACTCCGGTGAAGGTCGATGGACCTCGATCGCCGCGATTGACGAGGGCGTGCCGGCGCCGGTACTGACTTCTGCGCTGTACTCCCGCTTCGCCTCCCGACGCCTCGACGAGTTCGCTGACAAGGCGCTCTCGGCGATGCGTAAGCAATTCGGTGGGCATGAGGAGAAAAAGAACTAGCAGCTGCCGTAACTAGCGGCTGACGAATGACACCACGGCAGCGCTGAACGCGTCGTTGTCGTCGCCGGCCGCGGTGTGCCCGGCGTCGGAGAGTTCGACGAACTCGGCGTTGGGCACCTCTGCCAGAAAGTTCCGGACCCCTTCCGGGCTGACGACGTCTGAAAGTTTGCCGCGGATCAACAGAATCGGGATCTTCAGGTCGACAGCGGCCTGCTCGAACTTCTCGGTGCGCAGTTCCGGGTCGTCGCCCGGTTTCGTCATGAACGCCGGGTCCCAATGCCAGTACCAGCGCCCGTCGCGCAGCCGCAGGTTCTTCTTCAGCCCTTCGGGGCTCTGCGGCTTGGTCCGGTGCGGCAGATAAGCCGCGACGGCATCGGCTGCCTGGTCGAGCGAGTCGAAGCCGTCGATGCCGCTGAACATGAAGTCGCGGATCCGGGCGCTGCCGGTCTTCTCGAATCGCGGCACCACGTCGACCAGGATCAGTCGGGTCACCTTCTCCGGGCCGGCGCAGTCGGCGGCGAGGATGCCGGTCAACCCGCCCATGCTGGCCCCGATCAACACCACCGGCCGATCGATCGCTGCCAGGACCTGCATGATGTCTTTAGTCAACGTCTCGATGGCGTAGTCGGCATCGGGCGCGCGATCGCTGTCACCGTGCCCGCGGGCGTCGATCGCCACGACGTGATAACCGCGGTCGGCGAGAATCTGGCCGGTGTTTTTCCAAGAGAACCGATTCTGGCCGCCGCCGTGCAACATCAGGATCGCCGGCCGGCCGGCCGACGCCTGTGCGCCGCGATTCCACTCGTCGGCCACCAGAGTGATCCCGTCCACGCCGGAGAACTGGACAGTCTGCGGTCTGCTGGTCACAGCGCTCACGCACTCCTCCCCGGGGTCTTATCGGCTATTGCTTCCGGCTGACGTTACCTACGCCGAGCCTCGGCGCCGTAGGCGACGTGCTGTCGGTATGCGTACGCGGGACCCCATAAGTTGAATGGACGACTGACGAAGACGACCCGAGCAAGGAGGCGCCCATGCCGTCGATCATCCCGTCGCTGTGGTTTGACAACAACCTCGAGGAAGCCGCCGAGTTCTACATCTCAGTCTTTCCCAACTCCCGCATCGAGGCGCTCAGCCGGTACAGCGACGCAGGTCCCGGCGAACCGGGGTCGGTGATGTCAGCCACCTTTGTGCTCGACGGCGCCCGGTTCTTCGCCATCAACGGCGGACCGCAGTTTCCGTTCACCGAAGCGGTGTCGTTCGTCATCCACTGCAAAGACCAGGACGAGGTCGACTACTACTGGAGCCGGCTGACCGAGGGCGGCCGAGAGTCGCAGTGCGGCTGGTGTGCGGACCGCTATGGCCTGAGTTGGCAGATTGTGCCGCAGCGGCTCTTCGAGCTGCTCAGCGACCGCGACCCTGCGCGCGCGTCGGCCGCAGCGACGGCGATGCTCGGGATGCGCAAGATCGTCATCGCCGACCTTGAAGAAGCAGCCGCCAAGCTTTAAGTACATGTGGCCGGGCACCGCGACCAGTGTCGCTGGTGTGGCAGATCGAGACCGTCTAACGTCTCGGCGGGGGACCCGGAGGCGCCTGCGGACCCCGTACCCGGAGAGACTGGAGAGGGCAGTGATGGCTGAACCGGGCTGGATTGATGTGCGGGCACCGGCGGTCAACTTGAAGGCGCTGAGCTGGGGACCGCCTGACGCTCCGATCGCATTGTGCCTGCATGGTTTTCCCGACACCGCTTACGGATGGCGCAAGTTCGCTCCCCGCCTCGTTGAGTCGGGTTGGCGGGTGATCGCGCCGTTCATGCGTGGCTATGCGCCGTCGTCGATTCCGTCGGACGGCAGCTACCACGTGGGTGCCTTGATGGACGACGCGCTGCGAGTTCGTTCGGCGGCAGGCGGTACGGCCCAGGACGTGGTGATCGGCCACGATTGGGGCGCGATCGCCGCGGCCGGACTGGCGGCCATGCCCGACAGTCCATTCACCAAGGCCGTGATCATGTCGGTCCCACCGGCGGCGACGTTTCATCCACCCAGCCGGGTGCCTGACCGGGGCAGGTTGATCGCGCACCTGCCAGGTCAGCTACGGCGCAGCTGGTACATCTTCTACTTTCAATTGCCCTTGCTGCCGGAGCGTTCCGCGTCTTGGGTGATGCCGCGGCTATGGCGGCGGTGGTCACCCAACTACGACGCCAAGAAGGATCTGCGCCACGTCGACGCGGCGATCGGGACACCGGAAAGCTGGCGCGCCGCGCTCGGGCCCTACCGGGCCACCGCCCGTAACACCCGTCCGCCCGCGCAGTACGCCGATCTGCACCGGCAGTGGATCCTGCCGCCGCAGTTGCCGAGCCTGTATCTGCACGGGCGCGACGACGGCTGTATTACAGCGGCTTTTGCGCACTGGACGGAGAAGGTGCTACCCCCGGGCAGCGACGTCGCGATCGTCGACCACGCCGGCCACTTCCTGCAGCTCGATCAGCCGGAGCAGGTCGCCGAGCTGGTGCTGAGTTTCATCGGCTCGCCCGGCTAGCGTCTTATGAGCAGACGACGAAGGACCCACCGGCCCACGTAGGCTCGCAGCAGCTATGGCCGCCCGGATGACCGCCGTCGACGCGCAGTTCTACTGGATGTCGGCCAAGGTGCCCAATGATCAATTCCTGCTCTACGCCTTCGACGGCGAGCCGAAACCGCTCAGCCGGGCGATCGACGAGGTTCGCGGCCGTGCCCACGCCTGTCCTGACCTGACCCTGCGGGTCGACGACGGATGCCTGTTGACCTACCCGGAGTGGGTGTCGGGCGCCGACGAGCCGGCGCAGGTCGTCGTGCATCAGCTCGCCGACGACTCCTGGAACGGCTGCCTGGACGCCGTGGTCGGCCTTGCCGATCAGCAGCTCGACGTTCGACGGACGCCCTGGCGGCTGCACGTATTCACCGGTGTTCGGAGCATCCCGACCGGCCGTGCGCCGGGCATCGTCGCGGTCATGCAAGTCGGTCATGTGCTCGCCGACGGCACCCGCGCCGCCGCCCTGGCCGGGTGGTTGTT
>NZ_JBARMY010000295.1:0-3575 GCF_049802695.1 Mycobacterium sp. | reverse complement strand
CGGATGTCGACGATGGCGCCGGAGGCATCCTCGGCGGCCGGCGCGAATCCTGCTTCCCGCAATGCGGCCAGCACTTCGCCGATCGGCGCCTGCGATATCGCCACCGTCGGCGCCAGCACCCGCAGCTGGACGTCCGCGGGGGCCGGTGCGCTCACCGCCTGGGCCAGCAGAGCGGGGTCTTCGCACCGCACGAACGACGCGGCCATGCCGATCCGCAGTTGCCCGTGCCGGCGCGCGACGTCGTCGATCAGGTACGTGAGCCCCTGCGGGACGGGGGTTTTGGAGTGCTCGGTGAACAAAGCGTGCAACGCGTCGGCGGTCTTGCCGATGTCCAGCGCGTGCCTGATCGATGATTCGCTGACCCGGTAAACCATTGCAGCACCGGCGGACTCGACGGTGGCTACGGTGGCCAGCTGCTCGGCGAGTCCGCGTTCCAGCGGTCCGGGCACCACGACGGTGAGATCGGCCTGCACCAGGAAGTGGTCGATCGGCTTCGGCAGCGCCCGGTTCATCGAGTCGACGACGCCGGCGTCGCCGGCCAGCAGCGCGCGTCCCGGTGTACTGATTGCGCCGCGACCCACCAGCCCCAGCTGGTGTGCTTCGTTCAACAGTTCGGCGACCGGCTCAGGTTGCAGTCGTTTCGCCCACCGCGGACGACGCCACACCAGCGCCGTCGACGCGGTGGTCTGGTCCACCCTGCTGCCGGGCGGCAACCCGGCGAGCATGCTCAGTGTTAGCCGGCGGTCCAGCGGAGCCGCCGTCGAGTACACCGAATCCGACAGCGCGCCGTAAGGTTTGCCGTCCGGCCCGCGGGTGCCGATCAACGACGGGCGGGCCGGCAGATCGAGCCAGGTATTGGCCAGCAGAAGCCAGCGGTCACCCGTGGATGTCTCGGCGAACCGGTCGGCGGCGACCGTCGGCGCCCAATACGGTCCGTCGCCGTCGGGTGGCGGTGGATCGGGCTTACCGCCGGCGATCAGACCGGCCGCCGCGGCGAGTTCGAGGATCAGTCCCAGCCGTTCGTCGTCGATGCCGGTGAGCTTGGCCAACCGTTTGACTTCGCGTACACCGAGGCCGCCGCTGCGCAGTTCGGCGACGGGGGCGGTGCTGAACGTGTCGAGCAGCACGTCGAGTTCGCGCAGCAGGTCGATGACGGCGCCGGCCGCCGCGGCGTCGACGTCGGCCGGGGTGGTGGTCGAGATGACCGGGTCGGGCGGTATGAGCTTTGCCGGGCCAAACCGCTCGCCCCGCAGTACGTGCCCGACCTGGCGGGGCAAGATCACCGTCTCGGCGTCGATCCGGCGCAGTAGACCAGTCGCCAGCAGGCGCGGCACCGGCCGGTCCGGCGGCGCACCTGGTGCGGCGTCCCGGGTTCGTCCCATCGGCGACCCGTCGACCAGCTTGTCCAACACCTGCGACTCGGGGTCGCCGAGTTCGTCGACCAACTCGGCGATCTGCTCTGCTGTCCGCGATTCGTCCTCCAGGGTCACCTGCCCGGGATGCCAGGGCAGCCCGCTGCCGGCGTCGACGGCAACCCGCACCTGGGCGTCACCCCATACCAGAGCGCGTTCGCGCAGGTCGTCCAGTGCCGCGGCTACCTCGGCCTCCGGTGCCCGCTCGCCGATCACGGTCAGCAGCTTGGCAACCGGAACCCCGGTCGTGTCGGCGTGTAGCACCAACAGCGCATCGATCAGCGCCAGGCGCCGGAAATCCAATTCGTCGCAGGCGGCCTTGATGGATTGCCGGGCCTGAGCGCGGGCGGCCAGCGCGGCCACGCTGCCCGGTGGTGGTTGCGCCAAGTCCGGCCGCAGTTCCAGCAGACGGATCAGCCGCTTGTCGGACAAGTCGGCCAGCCAGGACCCCAGCGCCATACCCGGGGTGTGTTCGGTCATCGCTGACCAGCGTAAAACAGCTGGGCGTACCAACGCCCCAAGCGACCAACACCTCGGTCAACGGCGAGCGCTGGTGGTTGACACTCTCGGCGGCAACGGGAAAGACCTGTCAGAATGGAAAGCGTGGCTGACAACTCGGACAACAAATCGCGGAAAACCAAGTACGTCGACAACGGTTGGCCGACGACGGACCCCGAGGATCATGCGGTAAGCGAACTGGCGAGTGATCGGGTGGGTGCGCTGTCCCCCTTCGGTGATGTCGCTTTCCCGGTGCCTTCCGACGACCTGCCCTACGTGCACCCGGTCACTATCGTCAACCGGTAGGCGGTAACGCGATGTCGGGCGCCGGTGCGCTCTCGCACCTCGACGAGCGCGGAGAGGCGCACATGGTCGACGTGACCGGGAAGCAGCCAACCAGGCGCACTGCCGTCGCGGCCGGCACGTTGCGCACCTGTGCGCAGGTGGTATCGCTGATCTCCGCCGGTGGGCTGCCCAAGGGTGATGCGCTGGCCACCGCCCGGGTGGCGGGCATTCTGGCCGCCAAGCGCACCAGCGACCTCATACCGCTGTGCCACCAGCTGGCGCTGACCGGCGTCGACGTCGACTTCGCCGCGGCAGGATCCGACATCGAAATCACCGCGACCGTGCGCAGCACCGACCGCACCGGGGTGGAGATGGAGGCGCTGACCGCTGTCAGTGTCGCTGCCCTGACGCTCTACGACATGATCAAAGCGGTGGACCCGGCCGCCCGTATCGACGACATCCGGGTCCTGCGCAAAGACGGCGGTCGCGGCGGAACCTGGACGCGGTGATCAGCGCACGCTCCGCCCGCATCGTCATCGCGTCCACTCGGGCCGCAGCCGGTGTCTACGAGGACCGAAGCGGTCCGATCATCGCGGACTGGCTGGCGCAACGTGGGTTCGTATCGGCGCAGCCACAAGTGGTTCCCGACGGTGAGCCGGTCGGTCAGGCGCTGCGCGAGGCGGTCAGCGCCGGCGTCGACGTAGTCATCACCTCCGGTGGGACCGGAATCTCGCCCACGGATCACACCCCGGCTCAGACCGCGGCGGTGCTGGACTACCAGGTGCCGGGTCTGGCCGATGCCATTCGCCGTTCAGGGCTGCCGAAAGTGCCGACCTCGGTGCTGTCGCGCGGAGTGTGCGGCGTGGCCGGCCGGACCCTGGTCGTCAACCTGCCCGGCTCGCCCGGCGGGGTGCGCGACGGGCTTGCGGTGCTCGCCGCCGTGCTGGACCACGCGCTGGACCAACTGGCCGGCAAAGACCACTCGGGTTGATGGCGCCACAGGTCCTGCGCGCCGAGCTGACCGAGCAACCGATCGCGTTGGCCGATCACGAGGCTCTGGTCAGTCACGACGCGGCAGGAGCCGTCGTCGGCTTCGTCGGCGTGATCCGGGACCACGACGGCGGCCGTCAGGTGCTGCGGCTGGAATACTCCGCTCACCCCTCGGCCGGCCAGGTGCTCGCCGATGTGGTCGGCGACGTCGCCGCGCAGTCCTTCGGCGTGCGGGCCGTCGCGGCCAGCCACCGCATCGGCATCCTGCAGATCGGGGAGGCGGCCCTGGTGGCCGTCGTCGCCGCCGACCATCGCCGGGCCGCGTTCGAGACGTGTGCCCGGCTGGTCGACGCGATCAAAGCGCAGTTGCCGGTGTGGAAGCACCAATTC
>NZ_JBARMY010000294.1:0-9385 GCF_049802695.1 Mycobacterium sp. | reverse complement strand
GGCGTAGACAGCGTCGTCGGCGGCGCGCAGCGTCGCCAGCCCGGCGGCCGTGGCCACCGGATTGCCCGACAACGTCCCGGCCTGATACACCGGCCCCAGCGGCGCCAGCCGCTCCATGAACTCTGCCGGTCCGCCGAAGGCCGCGGCGGGCAGTCCACCACTCATCACCTTGCCGAAGGTGAACAGGTCGGCGGCGACCGGGTCGATTCCGTACCAACCGCTTCGGCTGACCCGGAAACCAGTCATCACCTCGTCGACGATCAACAGCGCGCCGTGTTCGGCGGTGATTTTCCGCAGTGCGGCGTTGTAGCCGGCGCCGGGCGGGACGACGCCCATGTTGCCGGGACTGGCCTCGGTGATCACCGCGGCGATCTGGTCACCGAAGTGGTCGAAAGTTTGTTGCACGGCCTCGACGTCGTTGTAGGGCAACACGATCGTGTCGGCGGCGGTGGCGCCGGTGACACCGGGCGAAGACGGTAGTCCCAGCGTCGCGACGCCGGAACCGGCGTCGGCGAGCAACGCGTCGACGTGGCCGTGGTAACACCCGGAGAATTTGACGATCTTCGCGCGCCCGGTGAATCCGCGGGCCAGCCGGACGGCGCTCATCGTCGCTTCGGTGCCGGAATTGACCAGCCGGATCCGCTCGACCGGTTCCACCCGACCGATGATCTCGGCGGCCAGCTCGGATTCTCTCGGCGTGGGCGCGCCGAACGACAACCCGGTGCGGGCCGCTGCGGTGACGGCCTCGACCACCGACCGGTGAGCGTGACCCAGGATCATCGGCCCCCACGAGCAGACCAGGTCGACGTAGCGGTTGCCGTCGGCGTCGGTCAGCCAGTAGCCGTGGGCCTCGGTGATGAACCGCGGGGTGCCGCCGACCGCGTTGAACGCCCGCACCGGGGAATTCACTCCACCGGGAATGACCGCGCAGGCGTCCTCGAACAGCTTCGCCGAAACCTGCGTCGAGGCCCCGGTCCGCTCAGTAACATGCACGATTACCAGTGTCCCAGCCGCTCGGATCAGCTCGACTACAGGGTGTAGTTGTGAGCGGCCTGCTGTGCGGTTGGCATGTCCGTTGTGCCGAAATCGACGTTAGGGTTCGGACTACTCGCGCATTTGCGCGCTGGCGTCGATCTCAGCGCCGTCGTAAGGCGCCTTCCGAACGTGGCTATCGCCCGCGGCCTGTCACGTCGTCGCCTCGGTGAGCACGAACACTGGGTGGTCCGCTGGGTCGGGCAGTTTGCGGAAATAGCCTTCCACCACCTTGCCGGCCTTTTTCCGGTAGGCGGTCAAAACCGGCTGGCGCTGTTGCGCAGGTGTTTCGCGGGCAATGTACCTGACGGCGCCGGACTTGTTGGTCAGTGTGATGTTGGGATTGGCGCGGACGTTTTTGACCCATGCGGACTCACCGCGGGTGGATACCAGATACCTCCTGCCGCCGACATCGACGGTGACGACGGGGATGTTCTGCGGCTGCCCGCCCTTCCGCCTGGTGACGGTCAGGGTTTCGCTCTTACTGACGCCGGTGGCCATCGCAATCCGGTTGAAGACCTTGACGGTGAACCACGGGGGCTTGAGGTAGGCCATAAGCTAAGAGTTTGATTGCGGCATGCAACTACCGCAACGGCTCGCCCGGTTCAACCGGCACGTCACCAATCCGATCCAGCGGCTGTGGGCCGGCCGGCTTCCGCCGTTCGGGATCCTCGAGCACGTCGGGCGACGCTCCGGCAAGCCGTATCGCACCCCGCTGAACGTGTTTCCAGCTGAGGTCGACGGGAAGCCGGGATTGGCAATCCTGTTGACCTACGGCCCCGACCGGGACTGGCTTAAGAACCTGCATGCGGCAGGAGGCGGTCGGATGCGCCGCAACGGCAAGACGTTTGCCGTCACCGGACCTCAAACGGTTATTAAAGCCGAAGCGGCGCCGCACGTAAGCGGGGGTTGGCGGCCGATCTTCGCCCGGTTGCCGTTCGAGCAGGCAGTGCTGCTCACCAAGGCAGAGTGAGCCCTCACATTCTGATTCGCTGAAGACTGGACCGATGGGGGCGCGGGTATACGGGCGCGGGGTGAGGCACGGCTTCGACACGGCACGGAGGGAGGCCACTCGTGGGCGACGAAGGCCGACAACAACGCCGACAACAGCGACTAACCGAGCGCATAAAGCAGCTGTACGCAGCCGACCCGCAGTTCCGGGCTGCGGCAACGCTGCCGCAGGTCACCGACGCCGCGCACCGGCCCGGATTGCGGCTGTGGAATGTGGCGCAGGAGTATCTGTCCGGTTACGCCGACCGGCCGGCGTTGGGTCAGCGCGCCTGCGAGGTGCGGCACGACGAAACCACCGGCCGCACCGGGACCGAATTGTTGTCGGCATTCCACACCATCACCTACCGCGAGTTGCAGGACCGCGTCACCGATCTGGCCACGGCGTGGCAGGCGAACCTCGCCGGCGGTTTCCAACCCGGCGAATTCATCGCCGTCCTGGGTTTCACCAGCATCGACTACGCCACGATCTACCTGACCTGCGTCCGGCTGGGAGCGGTCTTCGTGCCGCTGCAAACCAGTTCCACCGCTGAGCAACTACGTCCCATCATCGCCGAGACGGCACCGCGCATCTTCACGGTCAGCATCGAAGCGCTGGGGAGTGCAGTGGATGTGCTGATCGACATTCCCGCAGTGGAGCGTCTGGTGGTCTTCGACTACACCCGAGAGGACGACGGGCACCGCGAGCGGTACCAGGCGGCGACCGAACGCCTGGCATCCGCCGGTCGCCGCATCGACATGGTTCCGCTGGCCGACGAACTGGACGCCGCCGCCGAACTGCCGAAGGCGCAAGCCTACATTCCACCGCCGGAGGAGAACCCGCTGGCCACGCTGATCTACACCTCCGGCAGCACCGGTGCACCCAAAGGCGCGATGTACACCGCCGACATGGTGACCCGGCTATGGCAGCGCCCGCACACCCCTTCGCTGGACATCGGCCAGCAGATACCCGCCATCCATCTGCAATACATGCCGTTATCGCACGTATACGGCCTGGAATGGCTGATCGCCACCTTGGCCTCCGGCGGCACCGGCTACTTCGCCGCCAAGAGCGACATGTCCACCCTGTTCGACGACATCGCCCTTATCCGCCCCACCGCCTTGAACCTTGTCCCGCGCGTATGCGACTTGATGTTCCGGCGCTACCGCAAAGAACTCGACGACCGGTCGACGGGGGACCCGGTCAGCGAACAGCTCGACGACGAGGTGAAAGCCGAGCTGCGGCAGGACTTTATGGGTGGGCGCGTGCTATCGGCGATGTGCGGGAGCGCACCGCTGTCCAAGCAGATGCGGGCCTTCATCGAGTCGCTGCTCGACGTCACGGTCGCCGACGGCTACGGCGCCACCGAAACCGGCGGCGGAATCATGCGCAACGGTGTGATCCGGCGCCCACCGGTCACCGAGTACAAGCTCGTCGACGTTCCCGAGCTCGGTTATTTCACGACCGACCAACCGCACCCGCGCGGCGAGCTTCACGTCAAGGCCAGCATGATCATCCCCGGCTACTACAAGCATCCCGAGCTGTCGGCCCAGATCTTCGACGACGAAGGGTTCTACAAGACCGGCGACATCATGGCCGAGACAGCGCCGGACCATCTGGTGTACCTGGACCGCAGCAACAACGTCATCAAGCTCTCCCAAGGCGAGTTCGTCGCGGTGTCTCAACTCGAGGCGACCTTTTCCACCAGCCCCTACATTCGGCAGATCTTTCTGCACGGCAGCAGCGATCAGCCGTTCCTGCTGGCGGTCATCGTGCCCAACGTCGACGCAATCGGCGATCAGGATGCGCACGCGCTGATAGCCGACTCGCTACAGCAGATCGCCGCGTCGAACCGGCTGAACTCCTACGAGATTCCACGCGAGTTCATCGTGGAGACTCAGCCGTTCAGCCGCGACAACGGCCTGCTGTCCGGGGTCGGCAAGCTGCTGCGCCCCGCCCTGAAGGCACGCTACGGCGAACAGCTGGAGGCGATGTACGCCGACATCGCCGCGAGCCAGGAGAACCGGGTCGACCAGCTTCGCGCCGCCGCGCGCGAACTGTCGACCATTGACACCGTGCGGCACGCCGCCCTGGCCACCCTCGGTGGCGAGGCCACCGGTGCCCGGATGCCCGCCGACTCGAGATTCATTGAGCTGGGTGGCGATTCGCTGTCCGCCTTTTCGTTCGGCTCGTTGCTGGAGCAGATCTACCACATCGACGTTCCGGTCCAGACGATCGTCAGCCCTACCGCGACGCTTGGCACCATCGCCCGTTACATCGACGGCGAACGCGACTCGGCGTCGACGCGGCCCACCTTCGCCTCGGTGCACGGCCGCGGTGCGACCGTCGCTCGCGCCGCGGAGCTGACCCTGAATGCATTCATCGACGCCGAGACATTGGCCACCGCACAACACCTCGGAGCGCAGAGCGTTACACCGGCGAGCGGCTCGGAAAGACCGGTCAGCACCGTCCTGTTGACCGGCGCCAACGGGTATCTCGGGCGTTTCCTATGCCTGGAGTGGTTGGAGCGGCTGGCCGAGACCGGCGGACGGCTGATCTGCATCGTCCGCGGTGCCGATCCCGCCGCTGCGCGTCAGCGCATCGAGGCCGCCATCGACAGCGGAGACCCGGAGTTGTCTGCGCACTTCCGTGGGCTGGCCGCCAAGCACCTCGAGGTCCTCGCCGGTGACCTCGGGGCGGCGAATCTGGGGCTGGCGACCGCGACCTGGAATCGGCTTGCTCAGTCGGTAGACCTGATCGTGCACGCCGCCGCAATGGTCAACCACGTGCTGCCCTACAGCCAGCTGTTCGGGCCCAACGTTGTTGGTACCGCGGGAATCGTCAAGTTGGCGATCACCAACCGGCTGAAGCCGGTCAGCTACCTGTCAACCGTTGCGGTGACCGCGCTGCCCGACGGCGGTTTCCTCGGTGAGGATGTCGACGTGCGGGATGCGTCGGCGTCCCGTTCGCTGAACGCCGCCTACGCCAGCGGCTACGCCACCAGCAAATGGGCCGGCGAAGTGCTGCTGCGCGATGCCCATGACCTGTGTCGCCTGCCGGTCGCCGTGTTCCGCTCCGACATGATCCTGGCGCACAGCCGCTACCGCGGGCAGGTCAACGCGACGGACATGTTTACCCGGCTGATTCTGAGCCTGCTCACTACTGGCATCGCACCGCGGTCCTTCTACCAGCTCAACGCCGACGGCAACCGCCAGCGCGCCCATTACGACGGGTTGCCCGCCGATTTCACCGCCGAAGCGATCACCACACTCGGCGGGGACACGCCGGATTCTTCCGGCTATCGCACGTACAACGTGCTCAACACTCACGACGACGGGATTTCACTGGACACGTTCGTCGACTGGCTCGTCGCGGGCGGTCATCAGATCGAGCGCATCGACGACTACGACCAGTGGCTGAGCCGGTTCGAGGCTGCGATGCGGTCGCTGCCGGACAATGAGCGGAAGAACTCGCTGTTGCCGCTGCTCAGCGCCTTTGCCAAGCCCGCGGTTCCGTTGCCGGGGAGCCAGATGCCCGCCGAAAAGTTCCGTGCCGCAGTGCGTTCGGCGGGTATCGGTGACAGCAAGGACGTGCCGCATCTGACCGAAGCGCTGATCGACAAGTATGTCAGCGACTTGCAGCAGTTGGGCTTGCTGAACTCCCCTGCCGGCGCCCACGTCGCCTGAGGCTATACCGCGGTTTCAGCGCGCCAGGCCCAACGCCGGGGCGCTGGCCACCACGTGATGGATGGGAATCGAGTACGTCGAGCAGGCCCGGGCGATCAAGCCGTCGCGAAGCCAGGCCGATTGCTCGACCGGAAGCGTGGAGATGACCAACTGATCGGGTTGGAACGTGTCCACGGCGCCGGCCAGGGCACACCACGGGCGGAAGTCGCCGAGTGCTCCGTCGGCTCGCAGGCCGATCTCCCGCATCGCGCTCAGCATGTCGTCGAGCCGCTGCTGTGCGGCTTGCATGGTGGCGTTCCTGACGTAGACCGCACCGATCTCGGCCTGCCCGGTGTCGATCGGGTTGGCCGGCACGCAGACGAAGTATTCCGCACCCCGTTCGGCGTCGACCCGTCGAAGTTCGTCGAAGAGTTCCGCCGCTGAGAGGGTTTGGTTGGCCAGCACCAGTACCCGGTTGGCCGCGCCGGTCGGCGGCTGCTCGGGTTCGCGCTCGACCGGCCGGCGCCGCGATTTCCCAACGAAGTACAGCGTAATCACCACTGACCACGACACCAGACCAAGCCAAAGCTGGATGCGCACAAGTCGTTCAAACGCCATCAGCACCAGCGCACCGACAATGCCGGCAACGGTAATGATCGACAAAACCGGAAAGAACCACATCTTCACCTGTAGGTTCTCCGGAGGTGTCCGGCGGCGCAGAACAATCTGCGAAAGCGCAATCAGCAAATATATGGACAAGACGAGGGCGCCCGCCGAGTTGAGCAGAAAGGGGAGCACGGTGCGCGGCGCGACCCAGGCCATCAGGACGCACACGAAACCCCCCACCGAGGAGGACAAGATCGCGGTATATGGGACCCCGCGCCGGCCGACCTTAACCAACTGGCATGGCGCCTCGCGTCGAGCGGCGAGCACGAACAGCATTCGAGACGCGGTGTACAGGCCCGAGTTCAGACACGACAGCACCGCGGTAAGGACGACCGCATTCATGATGTGATCGGCGGCCGGGAGCCCCATCGTCTTGAACGCGGCGACGTACGGCGAAAGGCTGACCTCGCGGGCGTTCCACTGCTGAATCACGGCGAGCAGAAAGACCGAACCCACGAAGAAGATCGCGATGCGAGCGACCACCGAATTGGTCGCTCGCCGGACCGCGCGAGCAGGATCCGAGGTTTCGGCCGCGGCGATCGTCGCGACCTCCGCGCCGACCATGGAGGGGACCACGAGCGCGATGGCGGCAAAGACGGCCCCGACGCCTTTCGGGAAGAACCCGCCGTGCGACGTCAGGTTGCTGAAGTCGAGGTGGCGGTGTGGCCACAGCCCGAGCACGAATGCGGCGCCGAGAGCGAGGAAGGCCACAACGGTCGCGATCTTGACTGCGGAGAACCAGAATTCGAACTCGCCGAACGAGGAGACCGAGAACAAATTGGTCGCAGTCATCGTCACCAGCAGGATCAGCGACAGCAGCCACAACGGCGCGTTGAACCAGTACGTGATGATTTTTCCGCCGGCAACCGCCTCGAAACCAACCACGACCACCCAGAAGTACCAGTACAGCCAGCCCACCGAGAACCCTGCCCAGCCGCCCAAAGCCTGGCGGGCGTAATCGGCGAACGACCCCGTCGACGGGTTCGCGGTCGCCATCTCGCCCAGCATCCGCATCACCAGAATCATCAGTGCGCCGCACAGCGCATAAGTCAGAAATGCGCCGGGCCCGGTCGCGCTGATGACGAAGCCGGATCCGACGAACAACCCGGCGCCCACGACACCGCCGATGGCGATCATGTTGAGTTGACGCTGCGACAGCCCCTGTCGCAGTTCTGCAGACGTCTCCATGCCGGTCTCCCCCGTGATCACCGCCGCTCGTCAAGCAGCTCTTTTCGAGCCTATCGACCGGTTCTTCGCAGCGCTGCGCCCGCGCCACCACCTGGCCAGAAAATATCCCGCGACCACTACCGCCCAGGACACCAGGCTGAGCGGCGGCGAGACGACGCCCGGGTGATTCATACCGGAACGGCTTTGAGCGCCGCGGGCAGGCTGGGCAGGAAGTGCTCGGTGGCGAAGGCGCGGATGTCGTCGTCGCCGACCAACGGCCGGCGACTCGGCAGCAGCAGCGCCACCGCCGCGTAACGCAGAATGGTGTCGGCCAGTTCGTCGGTGGCTGCAGCGCCGATCCGCTCGGCGAAGCCGGCGGGGAAGATCACCCGTAACGCAGCCGCCATCCGCTGAATGGCAGCGCCGTAGTGCTGGTGGCCCAACTCCAGGGCCAGCCCCGGTTCATCGGCGATCATCCGGTTCAGCACCCGGTGCTGGCGAAACCGCACGATCGACAAGGTGAACGCCTCGACGTAGTAATTCGTCTGCGGGCCCACGCGTTTCAGTTCATCGGCGATGTCGGTGAACAGGGCCGCGTTCTCGCGGTCGATGACGGCCGCCACCAGTTCGTCGCGGCCGGCGAATCGGCGGTAGATCGTGGTGCGGCTGACCCGGGCCCGCCGGGCCACGTCGTCGAGCGCCACCCGGCGAAAGCCGTGCTGCTCGAACTCGACGACGGCCGCGTCGAGGATCGCCTGGGTGGTGGGGTCAGCCGCGCGCATATCCTGCACGCGCAAATCTGTTGTATCGCAACCACATCGGAAGTCGCTTCCACAGCCAGTTGACCGGCCGGGAGCGCCACACCGCCGCGAAACGCTGGTACCTACGCTCCTGCCGCGCACTCCACGGCAGGTTCAACAAAAGGCGCGCCTGCGGTGGCAGACCGCCGGTAGTCAGGAAAGCCGCGAGCGGGTTGAGCACCACCGCCGACACCCGCCACACCAGCGGCGGCACACCTTCGGGGCAGGGAACGCCCCTGGTCACATAACCGACACCGTATTTGGCCGTCGGGTGCGCGACGACGACGCGGTTGAGCATGTGGTCCCAGTACCGCTGGAAGTCGGCGTAGTCCGCGGGCATCGACTGCTCGCTGACCCCGTAGCGGCGGTACCACGTCTTGGACTCGAGGTAGATCTGTCGCTTTTCCTCGTCGGTGAGGCGTTTGACGAAGGTGTCGGCGAAGTAGAGCACCTGCTCGACGAAAGTGGCGTGCGCCCAGTAGTAAGTCTCCGGATCCAGGGCGTGGTAGCGCGCAGCCTTGCCCTTTCCGTCGGGCATGTCGCCTTTGATCTGGTGGTGGAAGTCGCGTACCTGGTGGCCCGGATGGTCGTCGTCGGAACCGTAAACGGTCATAAAGATCGGTGGCAGCGAGCGCTTGACCCGTGCGGCGGTGTCGTCGAAGAACACCGAGTGGTCCCGGACGCCCTGCCCGAGTTCGGCGAGCATGTTCTGCAGCACCGCCGGTCGGGGCCCGATCAGGTACATCCGGTTGTCCCCGAAGTAGCGCCACACCAACGATTGTGGCCCCAGCGGCAGGCTGCCATCGCGCGCCGGCGGCGTGCGCGAGAGCTCCGTCATTGGCACAATGTTACACTAATCGTCCTTTGTTTCAGCATGGCCGGCACGTCATCGCGATCACCTTCCGATAACAGTCTGGCGTGGTCCTGTTGGTCCCCGCGGTGGTCGCGGCAAAATGCCGCTCATGCCGCAGTTGAGCCGCCGGGCCGCACTGCGTCTCGGTGCCGGTGCCGTCGCCGGAGCAGCGAGCACGTGGGCGCTGAACGCCCTGCTGGACCCCGCCAGGGGC
>NZ_JBARMY010000293.1:0-1935 GCF_049802695.1 Mycobacterium sp. | reverse complement strand
CCCGGCTCAACTGCGCCCCCAACGACGGCACCATCTCTTTCAGCATCGGCAACCAGGACTGATAGCGATCGGCGAAGCAGCGTTCCAGCACGTCCAGCATCGCCGGCACGGCGGTGGACGCCCCGGGCGAGGCGCCCAGCAACCCCGCGATACTGCCGTCGGCGGCGCTGACCACCGTGGTGTCGAACTCGAGCAGCCCGGCTTTGCTTCGGTCCCGCCGGATCACCTGGACTCGTTGACCGGCCGCCATCAGTCGCCAGTCCGATTCCGCCGCGGTCGGGGCAAATTGACGGAGCATCTCGAGGCGCCCCGGCTCGGAGAGCCGCAGCTGCCCGAGCAGGTAGCTGAGTAGTGACCGCTGGCTGACACCGACGCCGAGCATCGGCAGCGCGTTGTTCAGCTTGACCGAGCGGGGCAGATCGCTGAAATGCCCTTGTTTCAAAAATTTCGGCGACCAGCCGGCGTACGGCCCGAATACCAGCCACGGCTTGAAGCCGACGAAACGCAGGTCGAGGTGCAACGCCCCGAGCGGTGGCGCGCCGGTCGCCGGCGCGCCGTAGACCTTGGCGCGGTGCGCGGCGGTGAGCTCCGGGGAATCCGCGCGCAAGAATCGGCCTCCAATCGGGAAGCCGGCGAAGCCCTTGATCTCCCTGATGCCGGATTTCTGCAGCAACGGCAGTGCGTTGCCGCCCGCCCCGACGAACACAAATCTGGCGTTGACGCTGCGCTTCGCACCGCTGCGTCGGTCGCGGATCGACAGCGTCCAGCTGCCGTCGGACTGTCGGGACAAGTTGCGCACTTCGTGACTGAACAACGCGGTGGTGCCGCCCCGCACGCTGAACTCGATGAGCTGCTTGGCCAGCGCTCCGAAGTCCACATCGGTGCCGTCGGGCGCCCAGTTGAGTCCGATCGGCTCGGTGAAGTCACGGCCGGCGGCCATCAACGGCAACCGGCGGGCGAATTCTTGCACGTCGAGAATCAGTTCGGTGCGGGCGAACAGCGGGTTACCGGCCAGCGCCTGACGGCGCCGGCGCAGATAGTCGATGCGTTCAGCACCTTGCACGAAGCTGGCGTGCGGTACGGGATTCAAGAACCGGCGCACGTCGGTCAAGATGTCGTTCTCCGCCGCGTACGCCCAGAACTGCCGGGTGACCTGGAATTGCTCGTTGACGCGCACCGCTTTGGTGATGTCGATCGAGCCGTTCCGCTCGGGGGTGTAGTTCAGCTCGCACAAGGCGGAGTGGCCGGTGCCGGCGTTGTGCCACGGGTCGCTGCTCTCGGCGGCTGCGCTGTCCAGGCGCTCGATCAGGGTAATCGACCAGCCGGGTTCCAGCCGCCGCAGCAATGCGCCCAGGGTGGCGCTCATGATTCCGGCACCCACCAGCACGACATCGGTCTTCGCGGTCGTCATTACCTGCGAATTTGACACCGGGTGGTTCGTCCTTCGTGGAGTTGCCGCATGGGATACCGCACCTCAGGTTATCGGGTGCTGCGCCGGGACCGGCCCGTCGACGTTGGGGCAGATGGCGGCGACCTGCTTCGCCCGGCTTTCAGCCGCGCTCGCGATCGACGCGGCGCCCTGCCGGCCCGGCACGATTTAAGCTGGCGTGGTGACTGGCTGGCAGCCCGACGTCCTGCCCGGCTACTGGCAGCAAACCATGCCGCTGGGACGGGACCCCGACGGCGAGGGCGATATCGTCGCGACGCTGGTGCGCCGCGGTGACGCCGCCGCGGCCCCGCACGCGGTGCTGGCGGTGCACGGATACACCGACTACTTCTTCCACACCGCCCTGGCCGACCACTTCGCCGACCGTGGATTCGCGTTCTACGCCCTCGACCTACACAAATGCGGTCGGTCATCGCGTGCCGGGCAGACGCCGC
Source organism: Mycobacterium sp. (assembly GCF_049802695.1). Classification (GTDB taxonomy): domain Bacteria; phylum Actinomycetota; class Actinomycetes; order Mycobacteriales; family Mycobacteriaceae; genus Mycobacterium. The sequence goes on along the minus strand of NZ_JBARMY010000293.1, from coordinate 54 downwards.
ACTTCACCACCGACCTGAGCCGCTACGACCGCGACCTCGACCAATCCCTCGCTG
>NZ_JBARMY010000292.1:0-12224 GCF_049802695.1 Mycobacterium sp. | reverse complement strand
GGCGAACATCCCTGGTCTGCTCCCGGCGGAAGGGCCGCAACCATGACCGCCTGGGTGCCGGTGCGGCGGATGCTTGTCGTCGGCTGCTGCGTCGTGCTGGCCGGGACCGGGTGCGCGTTCAACGGCCTGAACTCGCTACCGCTGCCAGGGGCGGTGGGACGCGGACCGGGAGCCGATATCTATCACGTGGAGATCGCTAATGTCGGCTCGATGGAGTCGAATTCGCCGGTGTTGATCGACGATGTCGTGGTGGGCAGTATCGGCAAGATGACCGTGAAAGCCTGGCACGCCGATGTCGAGATCTCGGTGAAGCGCGATGTCGTCGTGCCCGCCAATGCAGTCGCCAGCGTGGGCCAGACCAGCCTGCTCGGATCCATGCATTTGGAGTTGAATCCGCCGCCCGGCCAGCCGGGCAACGGGCGGCTGAAGCCCGGCGCGACGATTCCGCTGAACAGGGCCTCGACGTACCCGTCGACGGAGCAGACCCTGTCGTCGCTGTCAGTCGTCCTCAACTCCGGAGGGCTGGGGCAGATCGGCGACGTCATCCACAATTTCAACGCCGCCCTGTCCGGGCGCGCAGGCGCCGTTCGCGATCTGCTTATCCGACTCGACCGATTCGTGGGCACACTCGACCAGCAGCGCGACAACCTGGTCGCGTCGATACAGGGCTTGAACCGGCTCGCCGACACGCTGGCCGGACAGCGTGATGTCATAACGGCCGCGCTGCGGAAGATACCGCCCGCGCTGGACGTGCTGATCAGCGAGCGGCCGCGCATTGTCACCGCGCTGGACAAACTAGGCGTCTTCAGCGACACCGCCACCCGGCTCGTCAACGACGCGGGGGCTGATCTGGTCAAAAACCTGCGAAATCTAGGGCCGATACTTGGTGCGCTGGCTGACGTCGGGCCGGACCTCGACGCGGCCCTGTCCCAGGCGCCGACGTTCCCGTTCCCTCAAACCATCATCGACCGCGCCTTTAGAGGCGACTACGCGAACGTGTATGTCGTCCTCGACTTGACGAACGCCGCGCTCAGGAGCGAAACCTTGCTGGGCACCCACTGGGAACGGTTGGGCGCGGAAAAGATACCGGCACCCGGGGATCCGTATTACTTGCAATACCAGTACACGCCCGATCCGCTTCATCCGGGGGCTCCCGGACCGGTGCCGCCACCCGTCGATGCTCCCTTAACGCCCACTGCGGGGCCGCAACCGGTATATGGCGCACCGTTCCCGCCACCGCCAATAGGCGCGTGCGACGGGGCGGTCGGACCTTGTCCCGCAGCCAATGCGCAACCGCCACGACCCATACCGCCGACGCCACCTCCGACAGCGGCGCCGCCAGAGGCGGGACCCGCGCCGATGCCGCCCTACGCGAGCCCACCGACGGATGGGAGTGGCTGATGCTAACCCGTTTTGTCCGTATCCAACTGACGATCTTTACGATCGTGGGGATCATCGGTGTGATCGTGATGGCCGTCGGCTACCTCCAAGCGCCTACCCTGCTGGGAATCGGGCGGATGACAGTCACGCTGGACCTACCCGCCGCCGGTGGCCTCTACCGGTTCAGCAACGTCACCTACCGCGGGGTACAGGTCGGCAAGGTCACCGCGGTGACATTGACGCCGCGCGGGGCGAAAGCGACGCTGTCCCTTGGTTCTTCGCAAAAGATCCCGGCCAACCTGCAAGCCGAGGTGCGCAGCGTCTCCGCGGTGGGCGAACAGTACGTCGATCTGCGGCCACGAACCGACTCGCCGCCCTACCTGCACAACGGCTCAGTCATCGCCGTGCATGACGCCACGATCCCGCAACCGGTCGGGCCCCTGCTCGACAGGACCAGCGCCCTGGTCAACAGCATCCCCAAGGGCAGACTCAGCGCTTTGCTCGACGAGTCGTTCAAGGGATTCAACGGGGCAGGCTACGACTTCGGATCGCTGTTCGACTCGGCAGCACGAGTCTCCGGCGACCTCAACGGCGTCGCCGGCCGCGCGCGCGCCCTCACCGAGGACACCGCGCCGTTGCTGGACTCGCAAGCAAAAACGACCGACGCGATCCGGCTGTGGGCGCGCAGTCTTGCCGGATTCAGCGACCAGTTGGTGACCAACGACGCACAGGTGCGCACCCTGCTGGACACCGGGCCCGGCGCCTTGAACGAAGCGTCCCGGCTGCTTGAACAAGTCAAACCGACGTTGCCGGTCTTGCTTGCCAACCTGGCCACCGTCGGCGAGATCTTCGTGGCCTATCATGCTTCGCTTGAGCAAGTGTTGGTGTTGCTGCCGCCGTTCGTGGCCGCTATTCAATCGTTCAGTCAGCCGAAAAACTCGATCGGATTGTCCCGCGGCAACTTCACAGTCACCATCAGTGATCCGCCGGCATGCACGGTCGGCTTCCTACCGCCTAACCAATGGCGTTCGCCAGCCGACCTGACGATAGTCGATACGCCGGACGGGATCTACTGCAAACTGCCGCAGGATTCACCGGCCGCGGTTCGCGGTGCCCGCAACTACCCCTGCATGCGGCATCCCGGAAAGCGTGCGCCGACAGTCGAGATCTGCAACAGCGACAAGCCATTCGAACCCTTGGCGATGAGGCAGCACGTGTTCGGCACCTACCCGCTGGATCCGAACCTCCTCGCGCAAGGCATTCCGCCCGATGACCGCGTCAACTTCTTCCGCGACAGGATCTTCGGGCCAGTGGAGGGAACCCCGCTGCCGCCCGGATTGGCGCCGCCGGGATCACCACCAACGCCGCCGGGATCCCCTGTACCGCCGGTGGCCAGCATGTCGCCACAGTCGGCTGACATTCCGCCCATCGCGCCGCTTGACGTTCCCGCACCAGCCGACGTTGCGTCACCACCCAACGAGTCAAAAGCACCTAACGGGTCCAACGGCGGGCGACCGCAGGCGGCGCCAAGTTCCTTCGGCCACAGTGAATCCGGACCCGGCCCATCGGTGGCCGTCGTTCACTACGACCCGCAGACCGGCGGATATCTTGCTCCCGACGGGCAGCTCTATCGGCAGTCCAATCTTGTCAGGGCGTCAAAGCCCAAAACGTGGCAGGACATGCTTAGCCCCTGAAGCCTTTCGGCGCGCATCGACCAATCAGGCTTAGGCCGATCAGGGAAGCTTGTCCAGCCTGAACGGCATCGCGATCACCAGCCACCTATTGGCCCCGCAGGCGCCGCTCGGGCCGGTCGTCTTGTCCTGACCAGCCAATGTTGACGACCCATGCTGCACCATGCCGTCCTGACCGACGGGAATGAAATAGATTACCTGGTGCCCGGTGGCCGCGGTGCCGTCGGGGCATGATTCCCAGTTCGGCACATCCCGTCTGAGGAACCACACCGTTCCGTCATGCTTGATCAGCGGTGCACTCCAGCCCTGGTCGCTCGTCACCTGACCGCTGCAGTCCTGCGCAGTCGTGCAGGAGGTGGTGATAGTCCACGTGCTATGCACCGTCGGCTCGTCGTGAAATGACTCGTTGGTCGTGGCCCACTCGCCGACTGACGTGGCGATGTACGTCCCGTTGACCGGGTCGCCGTCGTCCGACCCCAGGGCTGACGGTGCCGCGCCCAAACCGCCGGTCACCATGGCAGCCAACAGACTTGCGCTTGCGACTGTGCCCATTGATCGCATCACGTCACGTGCTCCTCGACGCGGACAGTGTTGGCTAAATTCCTAGCAGCGCTGCGGCATTCTTGAATGTCGAGACTAACACCGGGCCGCCGGTTGCGCCGCCGATTCGCGCCAAACAGCCAGCGATGGTATTCACAGGACATCGAACTTCGCTATGAGCCACGAACCCTGGACCTTTGACAGCGTTATGCGGACGCTGCTCCCGGTATCCACCGGTTGGGGCTTGTCCGGGCTCGCCGTTGTCTGATCGACAAAAGCTAGCACCACAGCTGAATTCGGATGCAGCTCCGATACGGCGGCTTTGACCACGCGGGCGGTCATCGTCAGTCCGCGCTGGGCCGTCGGCGCCACGATCACCTCGGTGAACCGCTTGTAGTAATCCTGAAAGTCGTCGGTGAGCCGCGACTTTGCATTGGCGAAATCGCGGCTCAGATTGTCAGGCGAGTACGTGAGGAGCGCTGCCGCACCTTCTGAAGCTGCCCTGACCGCCTCATCTGCCGTCGCTGTGTCCGTTTGCTCATCCTTGCGGTACTGAAAGAAGAACAAGCCGGCAGCCAAACCCGCCGCGGCAATGAGCAAGAGCGCCAGAAGAATTGGACGCCACTTCGACAGGCACCGGCGGGTCCAGCGCCAGCTCAGACTGATTCGACGGCGACGCACCGGCTCCGCTTCGGACGGTGCCATGTCGTCGATTCCCGAATCGTCCACCGTCACGGCACGAACTCGACTTTCGACATCTTGATTCGGCCGGCGTCCCGCTGGAGGTCCATGACGATTCGCCACGACCGCGATGGGGGTCCATCCTTGCCCGGATTGGCGACCTCGGCTCTCGCCGTGAGGAGGACCACTGCCGAATCGTGGGTCATCGATTCGACGGCGACGGCCTTCACGGCGACCTTCGTGCCGATCTTCGACTGCTCGACCGCCTTGACCAGCTCGTCTGCACTGACCATTATCCCGGCCTTGGCCGGACCCGTGCTGTCGTCGATGATGCGCTGCACGTCGTCTCTGGCCTTATTGGGATCGATCGACATCAGCGTGATGGCCCCCTGACGGGCCGCCGCGGCGAAATCTGCCGCGCGCTGCCGCTCCTCCATGGTTTTGTGGTGGTACCACACCACATAACCGCTTGTTGCCAGCGCGGCGCAGATGAGCACGACCGCTGTGCCGACAGCGAGTGATTTCCGTCCCGGGCGCCGCAGCGCCCTCCGCCGCAACCGAGCCGATCTCGTCGCGGCCGGCTCCGCGTCACCGATGCTCTCCTCGACGGCACCGTCGCTGCCCTCCGCGTCCGCCGTTTCGATCGTGTCAACCTGACCGCTCGACGCCGCATCGGCGTCGAGCCTCAGCCGTAGCACCCGGGCACGAGCAGCCTCGGCTCGCGCTTCCGCCTGGGCGACCTCTTCGAGTGCTTCGACTACCGACGGGTCGTCACAACGCTCGGCATCGAGCGCCCCAGGTGAACGCTCCGGCGAAGGCATGGTCACCTCCCTCTAGCACCTGCAAGGAGAGCCACGTTATCACCCTTAATCAGGGGTCCTCTATTACCGCGGGACACCCGGATTGTGCGCATCTTCTCCGAATCGAAGAAATTCCGTTTTCTGCTGTGCCAGAGTAATTGAGTGCGATTCGTCGTGGCAGCGGTTGCCGCGTTGGTGAATGTGGGCGTGCTGATGGCAGCTCCCGCCGCAGCCGGACCGACCGTCTGTGACTATCCCACCTGCACGCCGGGCATCACGCCGGGCATCGTCCTCGGTGCACCGTGCGACAACAGCACCTACTACGTCTTCGGCACCGTAGATTACAACATCACCTTCGCCACCCAGCCGGGACGGCTCCTGTTCTGTGGCTCAGCGAGGAGGCGAGAGACCAGATGGTTCCGCTCGCCTCCGATGGCTGGAGTCAAGCAAGAGAACTCCGACTGCGAGCAGTGGCCCGAGTACTACGTTGCGCAAGCACCGGACGGCTTGTTCCTCATGTGCATCGTGCAGGACGGTCACGCGAAGTGGGTTCGCGGCGACACCTGAGACGTGTTCATCTGGCCGTGCTAAAGGCGAGGTGTAGTTCGCTGGGCACAGAACAGTAGCGTTTGTCAAGCGCTGCCAACGAATCACCAGGGACGCATGGAGCAAAGCACGCCCTTGGGGCCGTCCTGCATCTGGACGATGGCCCCGTCAACCATTATTTGGCAGTGGAACATAGGGGTGCCGGGTTCGTGTCCGGCACTGGCGGTGAAAAAAGCCCACTGGTAAGGGTTTGCCAGGTCGAGCTCGTAGCTCCAGGGTGACCTTGGGCCGACGTCGGCTTGGATGTTCGGTACGAACTGGTAGGGATTATGGCTGTAGTCGGAAAAGATCGGCGGTTCCTGGTCCAGGTAATAAATGTCCGCGTAGATCGAGTTGGTAGCGGTCAGTGTGTATTTGACGTGATGGAGCACCGGCTGGTCATCTCCGTACGACGGAATGGTGAATGCCAGCAGAGCCGCCACTGACAAGAGCATTGCCGAAGCTATGCCGGTGAGGGCCCGTCTGGTGATTACCACGGTCGCTCCTGTGCTCGTCACTGCGGACTGGTGTTGCGGCTCCTCACCCGGTCTACGGGCTTGCCGGTGTGTGTCCGCAATCTTAGAGCCGCGCAAAGGATGCTATCGCTCCAGCAGGAGAAACTTCGCTGATTACGCTTTTATCTCGGCTACCGGGCGGTTCGCTAGTGATCGCGATCGAACGCGTCCGCCGGGCCATGGCAGAGGCATCTTCCCGTTCCGGACCCGCACCGCTGCGGGGCGGTGGCGGTTGGTCGGCCGCGACGGCAGGAGGCGAGGCTGGCGGGAGCCGCTCAGCCCGGCGTATCGAGGCGGTGTATCCAACGCAAGGTCACATTCACCTGTTGGCACCGAAGCGGGGTGCCGTCGGCTTGCTGCGCCGATTGATCTATCGCATCGCAGGGAAGGGCGACTTCGCGGATACCAACTAGCGGTCCGACCGGTATCCAAAAGCCAGCCGTGTCGCACACATAGGTCCTGCCACTGGAGTCCACGCCGAAGTCGTACAGCCTTTGCGCCGGGCACGGCAGGGTGGGGGCGATGTCACGGGCCACGTTCGGCACACAGTCCACTGAGTCGCAAAACGCCGATGCCGTGCCGACCGGGAAGATCAGCGCTGCGATCGATCCGCCAGAGAGGACCGACGCCGCGATAGTCCGCATAAGTTTGCGGCCGGCAAAACAGCTTAGGACCATGGACGAAACAGTAGTCCTAGCGCGCATTCCGTAAGACCGCAACGGCGCACAAGTTACGAACCTGGATGTCTAGACAGGGCGACCAAAGGCGAATTGCGCCACCGTAAAATACACCGAGGCACGAACCCGATGGGTATGAGAATGTCATTGCCACAGCTGAATTGCGATCTGTAGGCGCGAAGGCAATTATGCCGGTAGCGTCGGCAGCAGAAGATGATAACGTGGCTCTCTCAGCAAGGCCAAACGGAAAGGAGCCTGGATGCCGACCGGACCTCGACGCGGACAGTCGCATCCCGCGCGTAGAGCTCGTGAGTGGTGAATGCCGGTCCGCCAGAACGCTGCTGACAAGAAACCGACTCAGGTGAACGAGGCTGAAACGCCGAGCACGGCTGCTGAGATGCGGGCGATGGCAGAGCAGGCGGAGGCCGAAGCCGCGGAGGCCGAAGCTCTGGCAGCCGCCGCGCGTGCCCGCGCTCGGGCCATTCAATTGCGCCGCAGGGCGGAACTCGTCGACGCCGCCGAAGCGGATGTAACACAAACTGAAGACCGCGCGGAGAGCGAGGTCGAAGGCACCCAACCCGAAACCGAGCAGCAAGAGGTCGGCACTCAAAGCGTCCCGACCGAAGAGAGTGCGGACGAGGCCGTCGCGCAAACGCCTGCCGATCTTCCGACCGCGGTTGCCTCCGGGGTCGCCGCCGACAGGCCGGCATCGTATCGACGTTGGCGTCGCCGGCCCGGACTGGCCACCCTCGCGGCAAGCCTAACCATTATTTTCATTGCCGCGTTCCTGGCGGCCAGCGCCTATATGGTGTGGCAGCATCGCAACGCTTCCCGGCAGCAACAGCGCGTGGCCGAATTCGCGGCCGCAGCGCGGCAGGGCGTCGTGACGCTGACATCACTGGACTTCAACAACGCCAAGAACGGTGTGCAGCGCATCCTCGACAACTCCACCGGCGTTTTCAGAGACGACTTCCAAAAGATGGCGAACGATTTCACCAAGGTGGTAGAAGAGTCAAAGGTGGTCGAGCAGGGCGCCGTTCAAGCCGTGGCGGTGGACTTGGACTCGATGACCAGCGACTCAGCAGTCGCACTGGTCGCATCCAAGTCAGAAGTGACCAATGCTGCTGGCGCCAAACAGGATCCGCGTAGCTTCAGGTTGATCGTCACGCTCACCCGCGATGGCGGCCAGCTCAAGATGTCGAAAGTCGAGTTCGTGCCGTGACCGCAGACGAAACGTCGCTTGTGGAGGAGACAGCAGACGCCGAGCAGCTTGAGCGCCCCGGCGACGATGATGGCAAGCCCGGCGGGCTGAAGCGTTTCCCTGGCCGCATCAAGCAACTTTCACGCGGTAAGGCCTTGCCGGCCATTCTGGCGTTCCTGGTGCTGGCTTCGGCGGCGTTGGCGGCTTGCATGCTGTACTTCTGGTACCGGCCGGATCGGGCCACCGATGCCCTGGCTGCAAAGTCCGCAGTCACCGCGGCTTCCGAGGGGACGGTTGCCATCCTGTCGTATTCTCCGGATACCTTCGACCGCGACGTTGCTTCCGCCAAGTCGCATCTGACCGGTGACTTCTTGTCGTATTACGATCATTTCACCGAACAGATTGTGGCTCCAGCCGCCAAGCAGAAGTCGGTGAAGACGACCGCGGTGGTGGTTCGTGCCGCCGTGTCGGAATTGCATCCGGCCTCGGCCGTCGTGCTGGTGTTCGTTAATCAGAGCTCTGTCAGCGCGGATCGGCCAGAACCGACGTTGAATTCGTCCAGTGTCCTGGTGACATTGACCAAAGCTCATCACAGTTGGCTTATTTCGTCGTTCAATCCGGTCTGATCGGCGATGAAGCACGACAATGTTGGGTCAATGTTGGGTCAATGTTGGGTCACTGCATTTTGCGCACAGCGATCACCAACTAGCCGGAGTGAAAGCTAGGTGCAGTTCGCTCAAGCCGCGCAGAATGTACGTCGGCTCATAGGTGTACCGGCGGTCGCCGGTCGGACCATGTTTGGCCTCGCTGATCGTGATTTCGCTCATCCGGTCCAAAATGCGCTCGATCGACACGCGCCCTTCCACCCGGGCAAGTGGCGCTCCAGGGCAGGAATGCACCCCGCGGGCAAACGCCATGTGCTCACGAACGTTCTTGCGGCGCAGCTGAAACTCATGCGGGTTCTCGAACCGGCGCGGATCACGGTTAGCGGCGCCGGGTAAGACCATCACGACCGTGCCGGCGGGGATGTCGACGCCGCCCACTGTGGTGGATTTGCGGGCCAACCGGGAGTCGCTTTTGACCGGGCTATCCATTCGCAGCGATTCCTCGATGAATCCGGGGATCAAACTGCGGTCCTCACGCAGCTTCTGCTGGATATCGTGCCGGTCGCCGAGCACCTGCAGGGCGGCCGACAGCAGCTTGGCGGTGGTTTCCTGCCCGGCCGCGAAAAGGAAGGTGGCCGAGCGGACTACCTCGATGACCTCGGGTGTGGATCCGTCCGGATACTTCGCCGATGCCAGCGAGGTCAATACATCGTCGCGCGGAACAGCGCGCCGGTCCTCGATGTAGGCGCAGAACTTGTCGTCGAGCCACTCCAGCGGGTTGATGCCGACCGACTCGTGGTCTAGTGCCCCTACCCGCGCGCCGGGGCGATCGGCGCCCAAGACGGTGCGGAACTGCTTGTGGTCTTCCTCCGGGACACCGAGCAGGTCGGCGATCACCAAGGTGGCAAACGGCTTGGAGTATTCGGCGATGAACTCACACTCGCCGTTGCCCAGGAACTCTTCCAGCTGGCGGTCGGCGAGACTCCACATGAAGTCTTCGTTCTCCTTCAGCCGGCTGGGCGTTAACAACCTGCTCAGCACCGACCGCGCGCGAGTGTGGTCCGGCGGGTCCATCGTGACCATGTGCTCGCACATCGGAAACTGGTTTCGATGCAGCTCGATCTGGGCGCTGAGATCGTCACCTTCCGGCGTGAAAGGCAGGGGCGGAAACGGCCCACCGAGCGCGACGATGTTGGAGAAGGTGGCGGTGTCCTTGTACACCGCGGTGGCTTCTTCGTAGCCGGTGACCGCGACGACCCCGTAGTGCGGCAGCCGCAAGACTGGGTTCTGACTGCGCAGGTAGTCGAAGTAGGGGTGCGGATCGGGAACCAGAGACGGGTCGGTGAAGAAATCGACCGTGTCGAAAGTGGTCATCTGCTGCGCGCCTCCCAAAGCTGGGTTCGTCCGTGGGTTTCAGGCGGCGAGGAGTGGCGCCACCTTAAGACGTGATCAGTGAATGTGCTGAGCACTTGCTTAGCATGGCGTACTGTCGTGGTCAAGGTCACACGGGGGTCGACGCTACGCTCAGCATGTCCAGCCATCGACCGTTGAGGGTTCGGAGTGAAGTGATGACATCGGCGCGCAGACTCGGGGCGCCCGACGCCAAGAATCGCTCCCTGCTGCTCGACGCCGCCGAGCAGTTGATGCTCGAAGAAGGTTACGCCGCAGTCACTTCCCGTCGTGTCGCCCAAAGGGCGGCGCTGAAGCCCCAGCTCGTCCACTACTACTTCCGTACGATGGACGAGCTGTTCCTGGCCGCATTTCGCCGTCGGGCCGAATCGGGCCTGGAAGTGCAAGGGCGCGTGCTGGAGTCGCCGCAACCGTTGTGGGCGCTGTGGCGGTTCAGCATCGATCCGGCGGCCACCGCGGTGACCATGGAGTATATCGCCCTGGCAAATCACCGCAAGGCGCTGAAAGCTGAAATTGCTTACTACGCCGAACGTTTCCGCGAAGAACAATGTGAAGCTGTGTCGAAGGTGCTGGGGCGCTACGGGGTGGACCCAGCCGAAGTTCCACCGCTGGTGTGGTCGCTGCTGATCACCAGTGTTTCTCGCGTGCTGGTAATCGAACAAGCGCTCGGAATGTCCGCGGGCCATGCGGAAACCCTGGCATTCGTCGAGCGCTACCTGCATCGCCTGGAAGGCGCTCCCGCTAGCGAGCCGGCTCACCAATAACGCAGCGAGCAAAGCACGCCTCTGGGGCCGTTGTTCGCCACGACCACCATCCCGTCGACCGCAAGAACGCAGCTGAACTGCGGGGCGCCCGGTTCGGTACCGGAACTCACCCCGAACATCGCGTACTGCTCGGGGTTGGCCAACATAGCGTCGTAAGTCCGCGGTTTCCCCGGCGCGAAGTCGGCCTTTACATTCGGGTGAACTCGTACGGGTTATAGCTGTAGTCGGAGACGATCGCCGGGTCATGATCGATGCAATAGATGTCGGCATAGATCGGGTTGGCAACCGTGATGGCGTGTTTGAGGTGGTGCAAACCGGGTCATCGGCATGGCTCCGCGCGATGACACTCAGGCATGTCGTTGCCACAGGACCGCGAGCGGCCGCCCAGCAGAACTTTGCGCACGGCTGTCATGTTGCTTCTCCGGCCGCGGAATCGACATTCTCGTCAGCGAAGAATATCAGCGTCGGGGCCGTGCCAAAAGCCCGAATCGTACGGTCGGGACTGACAACCGAACCGGTGTCGCGCCGGGCGAACGGCCTCCTGGTGGCAGCCCACAGCATTGCGATAGGCTGGCGGTGAGAATATGATTCTCACAATTGCGAAGGAGGATTTCATGGGGCAGTTGTCGCGTCGGGAGGACGTTCCGTTTCCGCTCTTTGATGCGGATAATCACCTTTACGAGCCACCGGAGGCGCTGACCAAGTTCCTGCCCAAGGAGTACAAGGACTTCGTCCAGTACGTGCAGGTCAACGGGCGGACGAAGATCGCGATCCGGGGACACATCAGCAACTACATTCCCAATCCGACCTTCGAGGTCGTCGCCCGGCCTGGCGCCTGGGAGGAATATTTCAAGTTCGGCAACCCGGACGGCAAGAGCAAGCGCGAGCTATTCGGTGAGCCGATGCGCGCGATCCCGGCGTTCTTCGAGCCCGGCCCACGCCTGGAGCAGATGAACGAGCTGGGCCTGGACCGCACCCTGATGTTCCCGACGCTGGCCAGCCTGCTCGAGGAGCGGCTGCGCGACGACCCGGTCGCCATCCACGTCCTGGTCCATGCGCTGAACGAGTGGCTCGATGAGGTGTGGGGCTTCAACTACCAGAATCGCATCTTCACCACCCCGGTCATCACCCTGCCGATCGTCGAGAAGGCGATCGAGGAGCTGGAATGGGCGGTCAAGCGCGGCGCGCGTTGCATCCTGGTCCGCCCGGCACCGGTGCCCGGGTTTCGCGGACCTCGGTCGTTCGCGCTGCCCGAGTTCGACCCGTTCTGGGAGCGGGTCGTCGAGCACGACCTGCTGGTCGGCATGCACTCCAGCGACAGCGGCTACTCCCGGTACACCTCCGAGTGGGACGGTGCCGACCAGGAGATGCTGCC
>NZ_JBARMY010000291.1:0-2697 GCF_049802695.1 Mycobacterium sp. | reverse complement strand
GTTCGTCAAGGCGCTCGGCGAGCCGCTGGTAGTGGTGCAACGCTCGGTGCTGCGCGACATTCTTACCGCAGCGCTGACGGCAGAGACGGTGGAATATGGGCTGACCGCTCTCGGGCTGATCACTGACGGCAACAGAGTGCGCCTTCGGTTGTCGGATGCCACGGTCCGCATGGCCGACGCGGTGATCGGCGCCGACGGTACCCATTCGGTGGTGGCGCGCCACCTCAACGGTCCGCTGACCAACCGTTACGCCGGCTACACCGCATGGCGAGGTATAACCCGCTATGCCCTAGATCCCATGCTGGCTGGCGAGACGTTAGGGCCTGGCGTCGAATTTGGCCACGTCCCGGTGGGGCCGAATTCGACGTATTGGTTCTCGACCCAACGTGCGCCCGAGGGGCACCGGTCGCCTCAAGGCGAGCTGCACTACCTGCAGGCCAAGTTCGCCGGCTGGGCCGAACCCATTCCGAGCATCCTGGCCGCGACGCCTTGTACCGACGTTTTACGCGACGACCTTTACGACCGCACTCCCGCCCGGCACTGGGCACGCGGACCGGTCGTGCTTGTCGGTGACGCGGCCCATCCGATGCGTCCGCACCTGGGTCAGGGCGGCTGCCAGGGGCTAGAAGATGCCGCGGTTCTAGCCGCATTCATCGACGAGAATTCAGATTCGGCAACGGCTTTCGCGCAATTCGCAGCCTTCCGTCGGCCCCGAACCAAGTCGCTGACTCGAAAGTCGAAATGGATCGGCAAGGTTCTTAACCTGCGTCCTGCATTCTTAAGCGCTGCAGCCAGCCGTGCCACGGTGTTGGTTCCGGAGGCGCTGCTGACTCGGCACATTGCATCAGTGGCGGCGCGGTCGGCGTTCGTGTCTCCGACGGGCGGTGCCACTGGCCAGCCGTGACCTCAAGTGTGTCAACTCGCGACGCTCCTTCCACCGCGGCAGCCGAAGTCCATGGCAGGTGTTCTCAGCGATGTGGCCGAAAGCGCAGGTGAGGTGGTCGATGTGAGACGGTCCACAGTGCCGACGCGCGGCCGGCGACTGATCTCTGGTGCTCCACAGACTGTCGCCGCGCTCGCCATCCGACTGCGGCCTGCGAAATCGATTGCGACCATCAAGTGCGGGTACACCGCGCCAACGGCTCCCGCGCCGCCACTCAATCAGTCACCCAGCGATCGGGGGAAGTATGAGCACTGCATCGAACCTGACCGGCGCCGTGCTCAACGGCCTACCCGAGATTCGATCCTGGCAGGAAGATCTCTACCGCGACATCCACCAACACCCCGAACTGTCCCATCAAGAGCATCGGACCGCGAAGCTGGTTGTCGAAAGATTACGCGGGTCGGGCTACGAAGTGCGGGACGGAATCGGCGGCACCGGCGTCATCGGCGTCATGCGAAACGGCAGCGGACCGACGGTGTTGCTGCGTGCCGACATGGACGCGCTGCCCGTCGAGGAAGCCACCGGTCTTCCGTATGCCAGCTCCATATGCGCCACCGACGCCACCGGTTCCGAGGTCCCCGTCATGCACGCCTGCGGCCACGACGTGCACGTCTCATGCCTACTCGGCGCTGCGGCATTGCTCGCCAGAGGAACCCGACACTGGAACGGAACCGTGATCGCGCTATTTCAGCCGGCCGAAGAAGTCGGTGACGGTGCGCGGGGCATGGTCGACGACGGACTGGCCGACGTCATTCCGCCAGTTGACGTTGCCCTTGCCCAGCATGTGCTTCCAGCACCAGCCGGCCGCGTCTGCACGCATCGCGGCCCTGTGCTCTCGTCCGCCGACAGCATGCGGATCACGGTCTATGGCCGCGGCGCCCACGGTTCGATGCCGCAAGCCGCCGTCGACCCCGTGGTGCTCGCGGCGATGATCGTGGTCCGGCTGCAAACAGTCGTATCCCGCGAGGTTGCTCCGACCGATATCGCCGTAGTGACGATAGGAAGCATCCGTGCCGGCAGCAAAAGCAATGTGATCGGTGATCACGCTGTGCTGGAGCTGAACGTGCGCACCTATGACAAGTCCGTACGTACCGCAGTACTTGATGCGATCCGGCGCATCGTCGTTGCCGAGTGCCAGGCCTCAAACTCGCCAAGAAATCCCGACTTCGAGATCTACGATAATTTCCCACTCACCGTCAACGACGACGAGGTCACCCAGCGGGTGAGCGACGCGTTCGCCGGATACTTCGGCGAACGCTTCCAACCGATGGCGGCACAGTCAGCCAGTGAGGACTTCAGCGACATCCCCAATGCGCTCGGGGTTCCCTACACCTATTGGGGCATCGGCGGAATCGATGAGCAGCAGTACCGCACGGCGGCAAACGGCGGGCGGGTCGCTCAGGACATCCCGGTCAACCATTCGCCGACGTTTGCCCCGGTAGTCCAACCCACCCTTGACACCGGGACCGAAGCCCTCGTAATTGCCGCGCTGGCCTGGCTCGCCAGCTGACTCAGTGCCCATCCGCAGGACCCCGGATCGAATCGGACGAACCGGAACCCTCGGCGCCTAATGGACCCGAGGCAATGGGGCCGAATACGCCCCGATGCTGAGAAACCGCTACGACGCTTCCAACTGCTGTTCGTAGTGGAGCTAAGGGGACTCGAACCCCTCGTTTGCGTGGGCGAAAGTGCTTCTACCAGCGCTTTCGGTTCCGCTTGATCAGTTTGAGTGATTTAGCTCACCAGGGGTTTTG
>NZ_JBARMY010000290.1:0-2306 GCF_049802695.1 Mycobacterium sp. | reverse complement strand
GGCCCGGCCGGGGCCCCGCCGCCGCCAGGCGGCGGGCCGGCGGCCAATCCCGGCGTGGACGGCAAAGTCGACTCGGTGTCGGATAACACCATTACCGTCGCCAACGGCACCGGGCCGCAGACCAAGGTGACCGTCACCGATACGACCACCTACTCAAAGGTGACGCCCGTTGACACCGAAGCACTGACCAACGGAAAGTGTTTGTCGGCCGAGGGCACCAAGAACGGCAGCGGCGCGCTGCAAGCGACGATGATCGACTTGCAGCCGTGTCCGCCGATGGGCCGCCCGCGCCACCGACTGCACCTGCCGTTCCACCTGCCGCACCGCCATCACGGCTGAATCGACTGCCGACGGGGCCGCCGACTTAGCCGGTCAGACGGTGAAGCCGAGCGCCCGCAGTTGATCGCGGCCGTCTTCGGTGATCTTGTCCGGACCCCACGGCGGGTTCCACACCCAGTTGATCCGCAGCTCGTCGACCAGCCCGGCGCCGATCAGGGCGCTGCGCGACTGGTCTTCAATGACATCGGTCAGCGGGCAGGCCGGCGACGTCAGCGTCATGTCGAGTAGCGCTACTTTGCCTTCGTCGGTCTTGATGACGTTGAGGTCGTAGACCAGGCCCAGATCGACGACGTTGATGCCCAGTTCCGGGTCGACGACGTCGCGCATCGCCTCTTCCATGTCGCCGATCAGTTCGTCATCCGGTACAGCGGTTTCGCTCATCTTCTGCCTCCACGGTTGGGTAGGTACTGGCTTGTGCGTCTGTAGCGGCTTGTGCGAGTGCATCTTTGAACGCCATCCAACCCAGCAGCGCGCACTTCACCCGGGCCGGGTATCTGGCGACACCGGCGAACGCGATCCCGTCGCCCAGTACGTCCTCGTCACCGGTGACGGTTCCCCGCGAAGACACCATCTCGGTGAACGCGGTGACGGTCTTGAGCGCCTGCCCGACGCTTTGGCCGATCACCTGCTCGGTGAGCACCGAAGTGGCCGCCTGACTGATTGAACAGCCCTGCCCGTCGTAGGAGACGTCGGCGACCTGCTCACCGTCGTCGGACAGCGCGACGCGGAGGGTGACCTCGTCACCACAGACCGGGTTGACGTGAAACACCTGCGCGGCGTAAGGCTCCCGCAGCCCGCGGTGTTGCGGGTACTTGTAGTGATCCAGGATCACGTCCTGATAGATCTGCTCCAAACGCACGACCGGCTCACGCTCTTCCGAAGAAGTCAATGGCCCGTCGCACACCCGCCACCAGACGGTCGACCTCATCAGCGGTGTTGTACACCGCGAACGATGCCCGCGCGGTGGCGGCAACGCCGAACCGGCGGTGCAGCGGCAACGCACAGTGATGTCCGACGCGCACCGCGACGCCGTCGTCGTCGAGCACCTGCCCGACGTCATGGGCGTGCACACTGTCGACGACGAACGACACCGGCGAGCCGCGCTGCTCCATCGACATCGGCCCGATGATCCGCACCCCGTCGATGCCGGACAACCCGTCGATCGCAGCGGCCACCAACTGGTGTTCGTGGGCTTGCACGGCGTCCATTCCGATGGCCCGCAGATAGCGCGCCGCCGCGGCCAGCCCGACCACTTGAGAGGTCATCGGCGTGCCGGCTTCGAACCGCTGCGGCGGCGGGGCGTAGCTGGCAGTCTCCATCGTCACGGTCTCGATCATCGAGCCGCCGGTGAGGAACGGCGGCGCCGCGGACAGCAGCTCGCGCCGACCGTACAGCACGCCGATCCCGTTGGGCCCGAGCATCTTGTGTCCGGAGAATGCGGCGAAATCTACGTCCAGGCCGTGAAAGTCGACCGGCTGGTGCGGCACCGACTGGCAGGCGTCCAGCACGGTGACTGCACCGACACCACGGGCAGCGGCGACCAGGTCGGCGACCGGGGCGATCGCGCCCGTCACGTTCGAATGATGATTGAAAGCAACGACTTTGACTCGCTCGTCCAGCCGCAGCGAGTCGAGGTCGATGCGGCCGGCCTCTTTCTCTCCATCGGAGATCCCGTACCAACGCAGAGTGGCGCCGGTGCGCCGGGCGAGCTCCTGCCAGGGAATGAGGTTGGCGTGGTGCTCGAGCTCGGTGGCCACGATGACGTCACCGGGGCCGACAGCACGGTCGAAGCGGTTGTCGCCCAAAACATACGACACCAGGTTCAGCGCCTCAGTGGCGTTCTTGGTGAACACCACCTCGTCGGCGTGCGCGCCGACGAATTCGGCGATGTCGATGCGGCCCTGCTCGTAGGCGTCGGTGGCCTCCTCCATCAGCTGGTGCGCGCCGCGGTGCACCGCGCCATAGGA
>NZ_JBARMY010000289.1:0-5193 GCF_049802695.1 Mycobacterium sp. | reverse complement strand
GCGCTGAACTGGCGCGAAGAACGCGCCCGTCGTGGCGGCGCGGTGTGGGCCCGTCGCGGGGAGGTATTCGCCGTGCACGCCTCCGGAAACAGTCCCGGCGTCCATGCGCTGTGGCCGCAGGCGCTCGCCCTGGGCTACCGAGTGGCCGTTCGCCCGTCGCGCCGCGAACCGTTCACCGCGCAGCGGCTGGCACTCGCTTTGCGCGCGGCGGAATTCCGTCCCGAAGATGTCACCTATCTGCCCACCGACCACAGCGGAGCCGACGACGTCATCCGCGCGGCTGACCTCGCCATGGTGTACGGCGATCAGGCCGTCGTCGACAAGTACGCCACCGACCCGACGGTGTTCGCCAACGGTCCGGGACGTGCGAAGACCCTGATCACCGCCGACCAGGATTGGCGCGACTACCTGGATATCATTGTGAACTCGATCGCCGACCTGGGCGGGATGGCCTGCGTCAACACCACCGCCGTGCTCTACGAAGGAGATCCGGCCCCGTTGGCGTCCGCGATCGCCGACCGGCTGTCCACCATCCAGCCGCTTCCCGCCACCGACGAACGAGCGGTTCTGCCCACCCGAACCGTTGCCGAAGCACGTGCGCTGGCGAACCACCTGTCGGTCAAGGCGGCCGGAACCACCCCAATCCTCAGCGCCGCTCAGGTGGTCGCCGACCTCGGCGACGGGTGTGCCGCGCTGCGCCCGGCTGTGCACCTGATGACCGTGCCCGACCTCGGCACACTGAACACCGAGCTGCCGTTTCCGTGCGTGTGGGTGTCCGGGTGGTCGCGTGCCCAAGGGATCAACCCATTACGGCAGTCGCTGGTGGTCAACGCCGTCACCGACGACGACGACCTGATCGACGACCTGTTGGCCGACCCGACGGTGACCAACGTGTACTGCGGTCACCATCCCAGCTACTACGAGGCGCCGCAGATACCGCACGACGGATTCTTGGCGGACTTCTTGATGCGCAACAAGGGCTTCATCCGCGATTGACGCCGGCGCGCAGCACCCGCCGACGCGGAGCTCCCCGACGCTTCCGGTAGAACGATTCAAGAGGGGCAGCACTCGACAAGGCGGCGCAAATGAATGTGGCAGTGAACGCGATCGGCAAAGTCGCCAATCCGCGCGGCATCAGTGATCCCGACCGGCTGCGTGACGTCGTGTCCGGCAAGACCGTGCTGGTCACCGGAGCGTCCTACGGGGTGGGCGAGGCGACCGCCCGCAAGCTGGCCGCGGCCGGGGCGACCGTACTTGTCGTCGCGCGCTCGGCGGACAAACTCGACGAACTTGTGGCCGCTGTCGGCGCGGGCGGCGGACGTGCGGTGGCCTTTCCGGCCGATCTGACCGACCAAGACGCCGTCAGCACGCTGGTTGACGAGATCACCCGCCGACACGGCCCGCTCGACATCGTGGTGAGCAATGCCGGCAAGTCGCTGCGCCGGTCCCTGCACGACCAGTACGACCGGCCGCACGACTTCCAACGCACCATCGACATCAACTACCTGGGACCGATCCGGCTGCTGCTCGGCGTGCTGCCGGCGATGCGGGCCCACGGCGACGGACAGATCGTCAACGTTTCCAGCGTCGCCGTGCGTGTTCCGCCCGGTCCGCAATGGGGCGTTTATCAGGCGTCGAAGGGGGCCTTCGACCGCTGGCTGCGCAGTGTCGCACCGGAACTACACGCTGACGGTGTGGATGTCACCTCGATTTATTTCGGTTTGATCCGCACCAGAATGATCGAGCCCACGCCGATGCTTACCAGCCTGCCCGGACTGTCTGCGGATCAGGCCGCTGACGTCATCGCCAGAGCGATTGTCGTACGGCCCCGTACGATCGCACCGCCCTGGACGTTCGCCGTCGAAGTGGCCTCGGTGCTGCTGGCCGGTCCAGCGGATCGGGCGGCGCGGCTTTGGCACCGCCACGTCCTCGACTCCGGGGCAGACCGGTGATGACGCTGCTGGGCACGGTCGCGGTGGCAGGGCGCGCGGTGCTGCGCTCCCGGATACTCAGCGTCCCCGGACCCGCCGCGACACTGCGATTGGTGCGCGAAGCCGTTCGAGGCGGCACCAACCCGTTCACCTTGCTGGCGGTAACCGCGGCCCGGTGGCCCGACCGTGCCGCGGTGATCGACGACGACGGCGTGATCAGCTACCGCGAAGTGCAGTTGCGAGCCGAGGCCCTCGCCGGTGAGCTCTACCGCGGCGGCGTCGAACCCGGCGATGCGGTCGGGGTGTTGTGCCGCAACGGCCGCGGCTTCGTCGAGGCGCTGTTCGGCGCGGCCCTGGTCGGTGTCGACGTGGTCCTGATCAACA
This sequence comes from Mycobacterium sp., assembly GCF_049802695.1. Classification (GTDB taxonomy): domain Bacteria; phylum Actinomycetota; class Actinomycetes; order Mycobacteriales; family Mycobacteriaceae; genus Mycobacterium. Next base: position 2,878 of record NZ_JBARMY010000289.1, on the reverse strand, counting down.
CCGAATTCCGCACCGATGCGCTGGCATCGGCGCTGAGCGCACACGACATCGCAACGGTCGTCTGCGACCAGGAGTTCAGCGAACGAGTCAGCGCCGCCGACGAGTCCATCGGCGTGCTCGACCCGGAAGCGGTTCAGCCGCAGCGCGGTGCCGCGCGACCTCACGTGGCGCCAGCGGGCCGGATCATCCTGCTGACGTCGGGCACCACCGGGAAACCCAAAGGCGTGCCCCGCGCCCCGCGGGTGAACTCCGGGGTGGCGGGCGTCGGGCTGACCATCCTCGATCGCACCGGACTGCGCGCGGGGTGGCGATTGGCCGTAGCGGTGCCCATGTTTCACGGCCTGGGCCTGGGCATGACGATCCTCGCGGTCGGCTTGGGCGGCACGATACTGACGCATCGGCGCTTCGATCCGGAGGCCGTGCTGGCGCAGGCTTCGCTGCATCGCGCTGAGGCGTTGACCGCCGTGCCGATCATCCTGTCGAGGATCATGGATCTGCCGGACAACGTGCGGGCGCGTAATCCGCTGCCGGCCCTTCGGGTGGTGCTGTCCAGCGGCGACCGGCTCGATCCCACCGTGGCTCAACGGTTCATGGACGCCTACGGCGACGTCCTTTACAACGGCTACGGTTCGACCGAGGTCGGCATCGGCGCGTTGGCAACCCCGGCCGAACTGCGCGCCTTTCCTGAGACGGTCGGGCGGCCGAGCACCGGCTGCCGGGTCCGCATCCTCGACGAACACGGCGCGCCGGTCGGCCCGAACGAGACCGGTCGCGTCTTCGTCGGCGGCGAGCTGACCTTCAAGGGATACACCGGTGGCGCGGCCAAAGACGTCGTCGACAGCATGACCAGCACCGGCGACTTGGGATATTTTGACCCGTCCGGGCGGTTGTTCATCGTCGGCAGGGAAGACGACATGATCGTCTCCGGTGGTGAGAACGTCTATCCCCGCGCAGTCGAAAATGCGCTGGCCGAACACCCCGACATCACCGACAACGCGGTCATCGGCGTCCCCGACGAGCAGTTCGGTCAGCGACTGGCGGTGTTCGTCGTTCCGCGACCTGACAGCCAGATCGACGAAACAGCGTTGCGGGACTACCTGCAGCCCCGGGTATCCAGGTTCGAACAGCCCCGGGATGTCCGCATCGTCAGCAGCATCCCCCGCAATCCGGCCGGCAAAGTTGTCCGGCGCGAACTACCGACGTAAACCCCGGCGGAAAACTATGCCGGTGAATCCACTGGCTCGACCACCCGCAACAGCGGGGCGCCGACGTGATCCGGCCACTCCCCGTTGGTGGCCGACTCGTGGTCGTCGTCGGCGACCGGCAACGCGTCCTCGGTGGTCTTGATCAGCCAGTTCGGCGCGATCACCGACACCGCGGTGGCAGTTGCGGTCGCGGCGGCCACGCTCGTCCACGCGAACGGACCCAGCGGTGTGCAGCCGAAGAAGTGGCTGACGCCGGGGGTCTGCACGATAGCGACCAGAACCGCCGCGCTGCCCAGCGCGGTGGCTACGACAAGTGGACTGTGACGGCGCGTCAACAGTGTCTGCGCCAGCTGGGTGCTCACCAGAGCGGTCAAACCCATAGTCGAGGTTCGCCGCTGCGTGCCGGGTGTCCAACGCCCGATGGCCCAGGCGGCGGTCGCCCCTGCGGCGGTGACGGCACCGCGGGTGACGATCTGCCGCATCAGCGGCGCGTCGAGTGAGGGCGTTGGCTCGGACAGCACCGCGCGCTGGTACTCGCGTCGGGCGGCTTCCACCTCTTCCTCGGTCTGATCGGGGGTTTCCTCCGGCTCGGGGATCTGCGGCGTGACGGCGACGGCGAGCGCCGGGAACATGTCGGTGAGCAGATTCACCAGCAGCAGTTGGCGGGTTCCCACCGGTGCCCGGCCGGTGCCCAACGCGGTGCCCAAGATGGTGAAGATGACCTCGCCGATGTTGCCGCCGACCAGGATGGTCAGTGCGTCGCGCACCGCACTCCACATGCTGCGGCCTTCGACCAAAGCGTCGAGCAGCGCGCTCAGGTCGTCCTCGGTCAAGACGATGTCGGCGGCGTTGCGGGCCGCTGAGGAGCCGCGGCCACTGACACCGATGCCGACGTCGGCCATCCGGATCGCCGCGGCGTCGTTGGCTCCGTCGCCCACCATCGCGGTCACCCGTCCGCAGCGCTGCAGCGACGCGACGACCTGCACTTTCTGTTCCGGGCTGACGCGGGCGAACACCTGCACATCGGTGGCCAGCCGGGTGCAGGCTTCCTCGTCCAGCGCGGCGAATTCGGAGCCGGTGATGACCTGCACGTCCGCCGGCAGGCCCAGTTGACGGGCGATCGCCCGCGCGGTGACCGGATGGTCGCCGGTAATCAGCACAACCTGGCGGTTGGCCTGGTGCAGCGCCTCGATCAGGGGCTGCGCCGACGGGCGTGCGGTGTCCGCCAGGCCGACGTAACCGATCAGCTCCAGGTCCTGCGCGGCGGCGTCGACGCTGTCGGCGTCGGTCTCCTCCTCGTCGGTCGGGTCGTCCTCCCAACTGCGCTGCGCCACCGCCAGCACCCGCAGGCCTTGCTCGGCCAGACTCTGCACCAGCGACTCGGCGTGCTTGCGATCGGCTTTCGGGTTGGCGAACCGGCAGCGCGGCAGGATCTGCTCCGGTGCGCCCTTGAGCATCAGCGTCGGCGCCTGCGCGTCCGCTTTCGCGCTGCCGATGGCGGCGGCGTAGCCGCGACTGGACTCAAACGGCACCTCGGCGAGCATCGTCCATTCCGAGTCCTGCGGCCCGAGGACCGAACTGGCCGATTTGAGGATGGCCTCGTCGGTGGCATGGGCGTGTCCTTGCCCGTCCTGTGGGCGCGGGCAGGCCCGCGCGGCCGCACGCAGTACTTC
>NZ_JBARMY010000288.1:0-12750 GCF_049802695.1 Mycobacterium sp. | reverse complement strand
CCCGACCTCGACCTCGGCTCCAGCGCCGCTGCCCGGCACGACGGCCGCGGCCACCCCCACGCCCCCCGCTCCCGCCACCCCGCCGCCGATCGCGGACGCGCAAGGTTTCGCTTATTTGATCAGTAGTGGCTACGTCGAGTCGACTGTTTCCGGCCAAGCTAAGTCGAGGGCGAACGCGTTGGCCTCCGATAGCGCCGCGGCGGCGGCAGTCACAGCAGTGGCGCCTGCCGAGCGACCCCGGCCGCGGCGAAGTCGGCGATCAATCATCGACCGCGGTCACCGCTACGAGTACCTCGAGCCGGAAATCCGTTCGGGCGCTGATCGGGCCACGCCGTCGGCCGATGACTATGCGCCGTCCGAGCAGAGCGCGGGCGTGTTGGGCTTCGCCGGCACAATTGGCAAGGACAGCGGTGCCCAGGCGGCAGGGCTGACCACGCTGGCCCCCGACGAATTCGGCAGCGGTCCGACGATGCCGATGGTGCCGGGCACCTGGAATGGTCGACAGACCTGAACACACTCGCGACATCGCTTCCGATGGCAGCGCTGTTCGGGTAAACGCGCGAGAGCCAACTTGTCTTAGTCGCTGCCCAGTTCGCTTGCCGACGCGCTACGTAGCCAGGCCAGGTGTTTCTACGATGACGGTGGTGGCCTTGACGACTGCGACAGCAACACTGCCGGGTTCGAGTTTCAGCTCGCGTGCAGATTCGGTGCTCATCAGGGAAACGACGGTGAAGGGGCCACATTGCATTTCAACGTGGGCCATCACCTTATCGGTGACCACTCTGGTGACCAAGCCGACGAAGCGGTTGCGTGCTGAACTGGCGATACCGAGCGGATTGGCTGGAAGTTGGGGGCTGTTCGTGCGCCAGAACTCAGCCAGAACATGCCCAGCAATCACTTTCCGGCCAGTTTCGTCGTAGCCGACCGCCAATTTACCGGAGTCAATCCATCGCCGGACGGTGTCGTCGCTGACTCCCAGCAGGGCGGCCGCTTCCCGGATGCGCATCGTGTGCACGGAGGCATCCTAGCTGCAGGCATCCGCTGCGCACGTTCAGTTGGAGCAGCATGGCCCATTACATGCGTTGGCTGATGTGGCGATGCCATCGGTTGCCGAGTCGGATCGGTGGCAACGATCGGAGTCGAGCGATTGACGCTGCAAATTGCCCATGAGGGCAGTCCTCAGTTCGGCTAACGCTCGCCAGACCACTGTCGCGTTCAACCCGCCACGACTATAAGGGGCCATCACCGAGCAGCAATGGCCAGTTCATCCGGCTTCTGATCCGCTGCTCGTCGAGTTATGGTGCAGCACTTGCTTTATGGGGGCCGGCTTGGGGGCGGACGTGCACCGGGTCTTCCTGCTCGGTCCAGTCGCCGCAAGTTCCGATTCGTTGAGATTTCTTCAAACATCCGTGGTTTGGCGCGACCGGCGACCGGGTAGTCAGAAGCCGCGCAAGACCGCGACGCATGCAACATGTTGTCGGGGCCGCTTCGGTTGAAATACGCAGTTGAGCGCTTCCAGTTCTCTATACGGCCACCTCGGATCTCTGTCCGAGTGCCGGGGCTGACACAGCGCATTTCATTCTGGAGCTAATGGGACCGGACAGCGAGCCTCCGCTCGATAGCACAGCGTGTGCCACGCACACCATCACGCCCATAACGGCCAAGCCCATAGGCACGAAGCCGGTAAATTCGCCATTGTCCTGCATCGCCATCCCGGCACGCGGCCGGTTGGTGTGTGTGCAATCCATCGGATCGAAACGCGCGGTGCCATCGGCTCTCTACCTGTTCACTCCTCCATTGATAGGTCGGCTACCCTCGCCGCATACACGCCAAACCATCAGGCGGACCGCCCCTTTGATCAGCACGAAGCTGGGGATATCGCAGCGTGAGGTCGTGCAGGTAGTACGTCGAGGTGCGTCGGGCTACGTCGATGAAGCAGTCAAGGCTCGGTGATTGGTTGCCGGCTCGCCAGGCCAGCGCCAGTGGGCGATGCGGGAGTGGTTCGTACAACGGCCGAAATTGCACCCCGTGACGGTTGAGGTTGATGAACGAAGTGGGCAGCAGCGCGATCCCGGCGCCCGAAGCGACGAGGGCCAGGATGGTTTGAATCCGGGCGATTTCGTCGGCGATTGGCGGCTGGATGTTGTGCTGGCGAAACAGCTCGACAACGTCGGTGTAGGTGGCCTGAGCGGCTGATCGTGCCCACAGGATGATCGGCTCGTCGGCGAGCAGCGCCGGGGCGATCCGGTGGTGCTCCAGGAGGGGATGGTCGTCGCAGATCACGGCGGCCAGCGGGTCCTCGATCAGGGTTTCCACACTCAGTGTCGGTTCGTCGACCGGGCCGCGCAGGAATCCGATGTCGAGCCGGTGCTCGATGAGCTGCCTGATTTGGTCGGTGGTGCTCAGTTCCTCGAGTTCGAGCTTGACGTCGGGACTTTCGCGTCGGTGCACGCGCATGACGTAGGACAACACCCCGTCGACGGCACCCTCCAGGGCGCCGATGCGCAGGTATCCGAGCCGGCCGGTTGCCGCACGGCGTGCGGCCGCGAACGCGCGCCGGCCATGCACGAGGCAAAGCTGAGCTTCCGTGAACACGGCCTGGCCGGCGTCGGTCAGCTCGATCGGTCGTCGCGTTCTATCGATCAGCTCGACTCCCAGCTGGCGTTCCAGGTTGCGGATTTGCTGGCTTAGCGGGGGTTGGGCCATGTGCAGTCGCTCGGCGGCGCGACCGAAGTGCCGCTCTTCGGCGACGGCGACGAAGTAGCGGAGCAACCGCATCTCCGGGTCCAGCATATCCACAGCATATGTTAGAAGACGGTATATGTCTTGGACAATAAAGGTGCAGTGGATTTATCGTGGCCGTAGACGCTGTTCGAAGCGCGGGGAGGCCGCCAGCACAGCCAGGTGTGAGGCCCTATAAAGGGCCTAGGCAACGAGCAGCGGAATGATGGGAAAGGAGCAGCCATGGGTGACACCTTTCATGACCCCATCGACCATTTGAGAACGACGCGGTTACATGCGGGCGAGTCGATGATCGACGTTGCGACCTGGCCCGGCTATCTATTGGTTGCGGTTGGCGTGATCGCGTTCGTGGGGTGCCTTGACGCGTTCGGCACCGGGCACGACAGGCCCGGGATGAGCACCGCCGCGATCGCAATCGTCGCGGTCACGTTCGGACTGGTGTGGCTCACGGCCGAGCACCGGCGGGTCCGCCGGATCGAAAACCGCTGGCATGATGCACATCCCGGTGTGCGGCGGCAGCACCCGGCGTGCTAGACCACACCGGGCTGGCCTCGTCGATCCCCGACGAAGGAACCAGACTTGCTCCGTCACCGATCCACCGTGATGTGTAGATCGAAGCTGCCCAAGGCTTGATTAGCGACAGGGAGGACTTTTCCTTTTACGAATACATGGAGCTTACGGTAAAGCGCCGTATATGCGGTTCAGCACGCTAGTTGTTCGGGTGTCTGCGGTTGTAGAAGTCGTTGACTTTTATTGGGGCCTAGGGGCGCCAACTGTCCAGGTCGATGACGTGACTGGGCCTTTGGTGGCGCGGTGATTCGGGAGGGCTATTTGGTATGGGGCTGCGAGTTGTTCCTGAGGGTCTGACGGCTGCTAGCGCTGCGGTGCAGGCGTTGACGGCTCGGTTGGCATCCGCGCAGGGGGATGCCGCTCCGTTGGTTACGGCGGTGGTGCCGCCAGCGGCTTATCCGGTGTCGCTGCAGACTGCGGCGGGGCAAACCCAGTGGAATCAGGCCATGAGCGAGTTGGTGCGCGCCTACCACGCCATGGCCGGCACCCACCAAACCAACACCACAGCCATGCGTGCCCGAGATCAGGCCGAAGCTGGCAAATGGGGCGGCTAGAGGCTAGATAGGCCCGTTACACATACAAACTATAAACGGCAGCACGCACCACCAGCAGAGGAATGACTTATGGGACGCGCCTCACGTGACCCGCTCGACCATCAACGGACCAGCCGCCCACGTGTGGGGCAAACGTTGAAAAACCCGGCTAAAGCCTCCGGGGTGCTGCTCGTCGCGGTCGGTGTGGCGGCGCTCGCCATCTGCCTGGTCAGCTTCGCTCACCGACAGGTTGGAGCAGCAATTGCCGCAGTCGTCATCTCGCTGCTGGCGTTCGGCGCAGGACTGGCTTTGCTGTCTAGGGAAGCAAGACGGCTCCGCGAACTTGAAAGACAGCAAAACATCGATCACCGCGGCTCCCTAGGATGACAAACCCGCTGCGCTGCCCGCATTGAGATTCGGGCGGCAGCGCGGCGATTCGGAGAATGCGCAGTGGACCGAGGCGGTCATGGCGTGGGCGAGCGAGTTGGCGATTGCCCTGCGCTGCATCGCTGTTGATTTAGATTCGTCTCGATGGCGTTAGTCAGGGCTCCCTACCGCAAAGGCGTCAATGCCGGTGATGCCAACACCGAAGCATTGCGCGCCTTGAACGCCGCCTACCCGAGGTCGTCTTTGCACCCTTGAGCGAAGACCTCACAATAAGGACCCGAACACTCGTGGCTTGAAAGAGGAGCTAGGGACAGTCCCACCAATTCAGCAGCATCTGAGCTTTTGTACCTGAGGCGGTGGTGATGCGCCGATATGGGATGGGACGGTAAAACCAGGGAGTCGTCCGCTCAATGATGACCCCGTAGCCGTTGGCCAGCATGCTTATCCATAGCTGGCGGGTGAGCTGGTTGTCGGCAAGCCACGCCATGATCGCACGCCATTGCGTGGTGACTGGCTTATCGTTGACGCCCAATATCCGAAGAAGCTGCGGAAGCGTTCGCGGTGCAGATACCTCGGGGCGGCCCACCGGATTGGCTAACCGGAAGGCTTCTGCGCGATCGTTGGGGGCGGCTGCACGATGCGCTTCTGCGGCGATGTCATGTGCGATTGCTGATTATTGTATCCGCTCGAGCAGAGCTTGGTGAGGTGTGCCAGCGTTCTCGACCGCTTCGAAAAACGTTGCGGTGCAGCAGGCGAGAACTTCACGCTCGGTCCAGTCGCCGCAAGTTCCGATTCGTTGAGATTTCTTCAAACATCCGTGGTTTAGCGCGACCGGCGACCGGGTAGTTGGAAGCCGCGCAAGGCCGCGACGCATGCACATGTTGTCGGGCCGCTTCGGTTGAAATACGCAGCTGAGCGCTTCCAGTTCTCTAATACGGCCACCTCGGACCTTTGTCTGAGCGCCGTGGGCTGGCACAGCGTATTTCATTCAGGAGCGAGGCGGGCCGATGGTGATGGCGTCGGACTATCTTTGTGAGCAACTGCTCGCGTGCGGCCGCTTCGGCAATACATGCGGATCACCCGGCGAGCGATTGCCCCTGACCGTCCGGTGGTCAGTTAAGCGCGCATCGCCGGGAAGGCACCACCGCAATTCGCATTCTCACGAGCTAACGAAATGGCTGGCGCGTTCGTCATGGCGTGCAGGGCCGGGTGACGCGGCTGTGCCAACAAACAGTTCGCCAGATTTCGTTTCGAAGCCATTGACCGAAGCCGGACACGTAGGCAGGAAAGCGACGAGAAAGGAACTGAAATGTTATTGCTAGGCAACGGCGGACGGCGAAAAGGCGGCATCGCCGGCAGCCATGGTGAGTGGATCGGCGAGGCTGAACACCTGGTCGACCGGGCCCTCTACGACGTCTCTCATGGCCGTTTCGAACGGTCGCTATCGGCGCTGACGGCATTTGCGGCCGCTGTCACCACTGCGGAGATTTACCTCGAGCACTACAAGGCCAGCTTCGGCAACAAATGGATGTGGAGCCCCATTGTGGTGACCCCCCCGGTGGTCGTCGCGGGAATCGGCGGCGCGTTCTCGCGACGGTGGGCCAAGGTGTGGCTGCCGATCACCGCCGCCGTCTACACCGCCAACGGGCTTCTAGGGGAATATCTGCACGCCCGCGGGGTCGCACGTAGGCCGGGCGGCTGGAAGCAGGCGTCCTACAACGTCCCGATGGGGCCGCCGATTGTGGCGCCCGGATTGATGACGATCGTCGGGGCGATGGGGCTGCTGGCCGCGGTCTTGCGCCGCGAACGCTGATCGGCAGCGGTAACCACGATGGCCGACACGTCACGCCCTGACCATCTGCCGAACTTGCGTCCGGGAGGCCAACCGCCGCACCCGTCCTGGCTTCCGAAACAGCGCCGCGGCATCACCCCACAAATGATCGGACGCTACCCCGACTACGACGTGCTCGAGACGGTCGACTCATGGGACGAGGCCACCAAGAAGGTGGTGCTGGCGCGGCTGGAGTCACCCGGTCCGCTGAAGTTCTTCACCGCGGACGAGGAACCGTGCCTGCGCGCGTTCTGTGACACGGTGCTGGTGCAGGACAGGCAGCCGCGGGTACCGGTCGCCGAATTCATTGACGACAAGCTCGCCGCCGGGCGCCTGGACGGCTACCAATACGTTGACATGCCCGACGACCGGGACACCTGGCGGCTGGTGCTGCGCGCCCTCGACGAGACTGCGCGCTATCACTACGACGAGGCGTCGTTTGCCGCCGCTGAGCAGGTTACGCGCGAAGCGATCCTCGACCAGTTCTCCAAGGGCTGCTTGCAAGGCGGAATATGGGGGCGGCTCAACGTCAGCCGCGCGTGGTCGGTGTGCATGCGGATGGTGCTGTCGGGCTTCTACTCCCATCCGTGGGCGTGGAACGAAATCGGGTTCGGCGGTCCCGCTTACCCGCGCGGTTTCATGCGCCTCGGCGGTGCCACCGGCTCGGCCGCGGTGCGCGAACCGTTCGAAACCCGCGGCGCCACCGCCGAAGATCCGGTCGAGATGGTCGAGGACGGTGAGCTGTGATGGGCGATTTGTGGCGTGGTCTGCTCAAAGGGGCGATTGGCCCGCGCGACAACGATTCTCGTTATTTGCTCGATGTGCACTCGCGCGACCTTCCAGGTGAGAAAACGATGCGCCGCTATCGAGACGACGACGAGGTCGACCTTGTTGTCGTCGGGGCTGGTGCCGGCGGTTCGGTGCTGGCGCAACGCCTGGCGCGCGAAGGCTGGCGGATAGTGATTCTCGAGGCCGGTCCGTTCTGGCACCCCGACGAGGACTGGGTCTCCGACGAGGCCGGCTCTCACGCCCTGTACTGGACGCAGAAACGCATCATCGGCGGCGCAGACCCGATTGAGTTGGGCAAGAACAACTCCGGGCGCGGAGTGGGCGGCTCGATGGTCCACTACGCCGGCTATTGTCCCCGGTTCCATCCCAGTGACTTACAGACCTACACGCTCGACGGGGTGGGAGCGGACTGGCCGATTCGCTATGAAGACATCCGCCGTCACTACGAGCGCATCGAGGCCGAACTACCGGTGGCCGGTCAGAACTGGCCCTGGGGCTACCCGCACCGTTATCCCTTCTCGCCGCATCCGATTTCGGGCGCGGCCGCGAAGATCTGGCGTGGCGCGCATCAGCTCGGCATCGAGATGCGGGTCGGGCCGGTCGGCATCGTCAACGGTACCTTCGGTAACCGCCCGCACTGCATCTACCGCGGATACTGCCTGCAGGGCTGCAAGGTGAACGCGAAGGCCAGCCCGTATGTCACCCATCTGCCCGATGCGCTGGCCCACGGTGTGGAGATCCGGGCGAACTGCATGGCCGCGCGCGTCGAACTCGACGACACCGCCACCGCGCGAGGAGTGATTTACTACGACGAGGCTGGCGGCACCGAACGCTTGCAACGGGCCAGGACCGCTGCGGTTGCTGGCTATTCCATCGAAACGCCGCGCCTGCTACTGAATTCGGTGAGCAACCGCTTCCCGAACGGGCTGGGTAACAACGACGACCAGGTCGGACGCTATGTGATGGTGCAAGGCGCCACGCAGTCTGCGGGCCGGTGGTCTGACGAGCTCCGGATGTACAAAGCGCCGCCACCAGAGGTGTCATCCGAACAATTTTATGAAACCGACGCCTCGCGCGGATTTGCCCGTGGCTTTTCTGTCCAGACCGTTTCGCCGCTGCCCATCGGCTGGGCCGAACACGTGCTCGCCGACGGGCATTGGGGCCGCGCCTTGCGGGAGTACATGCGTGACTACAACCACTGGGCGACCGTCGGTGTGCTCAACGAACTGTTGGCGCAGCCGGACAATCGGGTCACTCTGGCCGACGAGATCGACCCCTACGGCATCCCGGTCGCACGATTCGACTACAGCCTCTGCGACAACGACATGGCCAACATGGCGTACTCCAAAAAGGTAATCGGAGAGATCCTGCACGCAGCCGACGCCCAGGACGTACTGACCATCCAGCGCTTCGCCCACCTGATCGGCGGCGCCCGAATGGGCACCAGCCCAGAGGAATCGGTGGTCGACTCCAATCAGCGCGTGTGGGGCGTGCCGAATCTCTTCCTCGCAGACGGCTCGGTATGTCCGACCCAAGGATCGGCTAATCCGGCGCTGACAATCATGGCGTTGGCCTCGCGGCTCGCCGAACAGATGGTTTCCGGAAAGGCCAGCAACGACGTAGCCGTTGATCGCGTTTCCGGCGCCCGGCGGTGAGCTGCTAGGCGCACGACCCTTAACCGAACGAAAGGAATGGTTGTGACACAAACCGTTGTGATTACGGGAGCCAGCGCCGGCATAGGCCGCGCCACCGCACAAAAATTCGGGCAGCGCGGCGCCAACGTCGTTCTGCTTGCCCGCGGCGCCGCCGGGCTGGACGGTGCCGCGCGCGACGTCGAATCCGGCGGCGGCAAGGCGCTGGCGATTCCGACCGACGTCGCCGACTATTCGGCCGTCACCAACGCTGCCGATCAGGTCGAAGCCCACTTCGGACCCATCGACGTCTGGGTCAACGTCGCTTTCACCTCAGTGTTCGCACCGTTCAGCGAAATCACCGCCGAAGAGTTCAAACGGGTGACCGAGGTGTCTTACCTCGGGTTCGTGCATGGCACCATGGTGGCGCTCGCCAGAATGCGTCCGCGCAACAGCGGCACCATCGTGCAGGTCGGCTCCGCGCTGGGGCAGCGTTCGATTCCGCTGCAATCGGCATACTGCGGCGCCAAACACGCCGTCAACGGGTTCACCGAATCGGTGCGCTGCGAACTGTTGCACGAAGGTTCCAGGGTGCGGATCACCGTGGTGCAGATGCCCGCGGTCAACACTCCGCAGTTTTCCTGGGTGCTGTCCCGACTGCCGCGGCACCCGGAGCCGGTGGCGCCGATCTATCAACCCGAAGTCGCTGCGCGCGGCGTCGTCTATGCCGCCGACCATCCGGAACGCAAGCAGTATTGGGTCGGCGACAGCACCGCGGTCACGCTGTTGGCACAGAAATTCATTGCTCCGCTGCTCGATCGCTACCTCGGCCGCACCGGATATGAGTCGCAGCAGACCAGTGACCGGGTCGACGGCGAGCAGCCGAGCAACTTGTGGGAGCCGGTCGACCAGGGACCCGGCAGCGATTACGGCGCGCACGGAATCTTCGACCAGAAGTCGCACGTTCACAGCCCGCAGTTGTGGTTGTCCCAGCACCCGCGGGTGGCAGCCGCGGCCACCGCGGGACTAGGCGTGCTATTGGCCACGGGTGCCTCCCGCCGACGGTCGTCGTGATCGCTCGCGTGCGCGCCGGGTACGGGGTGGCATTGCTGGTCGCCCCGGATCCGTTGCTGCGGCTAGTGACCGGCCGGCGTCCGACCACGGAGCGGCGAGCGGTTATCCGTGTGCTGGCGGCGCGGGAATTGACGCAAGCACTCCTGATGGCATCCCAACCCGACCCTGCCTGTGTGTTGCTCAGCACTGAGGTGGACCTGGTACACAGCGTCTCGATGCTCGGTTGGGCGGCGTTCGGCAACTCGCGACGCCTGGCACTGACAAGCGGGGCTGTTGCCGCTTGCTTCGCGGCCGGAGGCGTCGCGAGGGCGCGGCGGCCGTTGGTGGCGAAGCATCCTATTCCCGCCGGTGGTCAACTGGCGAAGCTCATCGAGCTCCGCAATCTCGTAGCGAAGTCCGTCGCCGCCTACACCGTGCCGCGGGTGGCTCGCACTTGGCTGCAGGGCACTGCCGGCGATGATGGGCGTCGCTTTCACAACGGGGAACGCAAATCTTGTACGACACCACATCAAGGATCACTCAGTTGAACTCCGACTTATCCGCGGCTCTGAGACTGGCCTACCGATATCGGTCAATACCAGGACTACCAGCGGTTACGAGTTCCCCAAACTCGGGGAGTGGTCACAATCGACACTGCACAATCCGACAACGGCGACATCGGCATCGTCGCGGTGGTCACGGTGAGCATGGCGCACGTGTCGTCGGTGACGCTCACCGCGGTCGCGGACAAGCAGATGGCCAAGGGCGAGGAGTTCGGTTACTTCCAGTTCGGCGGCTCCGACATCATCGTCGTCTTCCAAGAAGGCGTTGATCCTCAGATAGACAAGTCCGAGGAATTTCGGTTGGTCGGTACACCCATCGCACATTGCACTGCCCTGGGTGCGTAACAGCGGTTCCGCAACGCGAATGGCAGGTCTTGGCGAACCGCTACGCCACCCGGAACTGGTCGAGATCGGGTTGCTTGACGGTCAACCCGTGGCCGGGGGACGTGCGGTCCGGGCGCAGCAGGCCGCCGGGTTCGGGGTCGATAGTGCCGTCGAACGCCATGCCTTCGATGCGCACGTGGTCGTGAAAGTATTCCAGATGCCGCAGATGCCACACGGCAGTTCCGACTTGGCCGCTGATCTGCGGGGCGCAGTGCAGCGACAGGTCCATGCCACGCGCGTCGCAGAGCGCGGCGACTTTGAGCACCCCGGTGATTCCCAGGGCGCGGGTGACGTCGGCCTGCAGGCAGTCGACCGCCTCGGCGGCGAGCATGTCGCGGAAATACGGTAGGTGGTAACCGTATTCACCGGCGGCAATGTCCATGCCCGCCGGCCCCTGCCGGCACAGCTGGCGCAGCCCGTCGAGATCGTCGGACGTCACGGGCTCTTCGAACCATCGAACGTCATACTCGGCGAAGCGATTCGCCCACAGCAGCGCTTGTTTGCGGTGATAAGCTCCGTTGGCGTCGACGAACAGTTGTGCCGCGTCACCGATCGCCGAGCGTGCCGCCTGGATCCTGGCGACGTCGGCGTCCGGATCGCGTCCCACTTTCATCTTGACGCGGGGGATGCCGGCCTCCACCCAGCCGCAGAGTTGCTTTTGCAGCGCGTCGTTGTCGTATGAGGTGAAGCCGCCGCTGCCGTAAATCGGTGTGACGTCGTGGACAGCGCCGAGTGCCACCACCAGTGGTTCGTCGAGCAGCCGCGCGCGGAGATCCCACAGCGCGATGTCGACAGCGGAGATCGCCTCGGACACCACGCCCGGTTTGCCCAAATTACGGACCGCATGCTGCATTTGAGCCCAGCGGGCAGGCGGTTGCAGCGCGTCGCCGCCCTTGATGACGTCCGCCAGCTTGGACTGCACCACTGTCACAACCGGAGTGCCAGCATAGGTATAGCCGGTTCCGACCTGGCCGCCGGCACGGACGGTCACCAGGACGAAAGTGGTGGAATCCCAGGCGAAGGTGCCGTCCGATTCCGGCGCGTCGGTGGGGATGCTGTAGGCAGAAGCTTCGACCGATTCGATCGGAATGGGTGCGGCGGCATGCGAAGTCATAACTGGTGTCTACCCGTAATGCAAACCGGGTATGCCCAGCATTGACCACAATCGACGGCGGCGCGAACCGAAGGGGCACCATGGAGCAGCAAGGAGTACTGGCTGAAGAACTTGCGCCGCATGTACTTCGAGAATATGCGTTGCTTGCCGACGGAGAACGCGGAATTGTCGTCGGGCCGCGTGGTGACTGCTGCTGGATGTGCTTGCCGCGGTGGGACAGTCCTGCAGTGTTCAGCACACTGTTGGGCGGCGCAGGGGTATACGTCGTGGCCCCGGATCATCCGCGGTTCGTCTGGGGCGGGCGCTACGAGGACCGGTCCTTGATCTGGCGGTCGCGGTGGGTGAGTACCGACGGGATCGTCGAATCCCGCGAGGCGCTGGCATTCCCGGGGGACCCGCATACGGCGGTAGTGCTTCGCCGCATCAGCGCACTCGACCGGCCGACGCGCATGCGGATCGCGCTCGACGTGCGAGCAGATTTCGGCACCGAGCGAATGTGCGACCTGTCGCTTGACGACGGGGTATGGACCGGACGGTCGGGCCAGCTCCGGTTTCGGTGGTTCGGCGCCGGTGATGCGCAGCAATGCGACGACGGCTCGCTGCAGGTGATCGTCGAGGTTACCCCGGGGCGTGACCACGACTTAATCTTGGAGCTCTCCGACCGGGAGCTGACTCAGGACGCGGTGCGACCCAACGACGCCTGGCGCGAGACTGAAGCGGCCTGGGTGCAAGCAGTTCCGGCGTTTTCCGGTACGTTGGCCGACCTCGATAGTCAGACCGCATACGCGGTGCTTCGCGGCTTGACGAGCCGCGGCGGCGGAATGGTCGCTGCGGCGACGATGTCGCTGCCGGAACGGGCTCAGCAAGGCCGTAACTTCGACTATCGGTATTGCTGGATTCGCGACCAGTGCTACGCGGGCCAGGCAGTCGCCGCCGCTGGCCGCTACCCGCTGCTCGACGACGCGGTCCGTTTCGTCAGTGAGCGGGTCCTTGCCGATGGACCGAACCTCAAGCCGGCTTATTGCGTTACCGGCGACGTCGTGCCCGGCGAAGCGGACCTGGATCTGTCCGGTTATCCCGGCGCGGCAGTGAAGACGGGCAATTGGGTGACCGACCAATTCCAGCTCGACGCCTTCGGTGAAGCGCTGCTACT
>NZ_JBARMY010000287.1:0-5897 GCF_049802695.1 Mycobacterium sp. | reverse complement strand
AAGGAGACTCGTGAGCCGCAAGCCGCTGATCGCCGGCAACTGGAAGATGAACCTCAACCACTTCGAAGCGATCGCGCTGGTGCAGAAGGTGGCGTTCTCCCTGCCGGACAAGTACTTCGACAAAGTCGACGTCACGATCATCCCGCCGTTCACCGACCTGCGCAGCGTCCAGACCCTCGTCGACGGTGACAAACTGCGGTTGACCTACGGGGGACAGGACCTTTCGCAACACGACTCGGGCGCCTACACCGGTGACATCAGCGGTGCGTTCCTGGCCAAACTGGGCTGCAGTTACGTCGTCGTCGGCCACTCCGAGCGGCGCACCCATCACGACGAAGACGACGCGCTGGTGGCCGCGAAGGCAGCCGCGGCACTCAAGCACGGACTGACGCCCATCGTGTGCATCGGGGAGCGCCTCGAAGTGCGGGAGGCCGGCGACCACGTATCGCACAACGTCGAACAGCTGCGGGGCTCACTGGGGGGTCTCTCCGCCGAACAGATCGGCACCGTCGTGATCGCCTACGAGCCGGTCTGGGCGATCGGCACCGGACGGGTGGCCGGCGCCGCTGACGCCCAGGAAGTGTGCGCGGCCATCCGCGACGAGCTGAAAGCGCTGGCGTCAGCGCAGGCCGCCGAGAACGTCCGAGTGCTCTACGGCGGATCGGTGAACGCCAAGAACATCGGTGAGATCATCGCGCAACCCGACATCGACGGCGCACTGGTCGGCGGGGCATCGCTGGACGGCGAGCAGTTCGCGACGCTGTCCGCCATCGCCGCCGGCGGGCCGCTGCCGTAGCGATGACAGGCGATGTGACGACGCTGGCGGCGCGGAAGTTCGTGTCGGTGACCACGCTCAAGAAGAACGGCGAGGCCGTCGCGGCGCCGATGTGGATCGGTCGCGACGGCGATGACCTGTTCGTCTGGACACCGGCTGACAGCTGGAAGGTCAAACGGGTGCGCAACGATCCCCGCGTGACACTGGTGCCGTGCAGCCGCTTCGGCAACCCGGACGACGGCGCACCCCCGGTCGACGGCACGGCCCAAGTGGTGACCGACGCCGCCACTGTCGACCGGCTGACCGAGGTGATCCGGCGCAAGTACGGCCTGGAATTTCACCTGGTGACGTTCATCGAACGTCTTGCCGCGCGCGGACGCCGCACCCCGCGCGTCATTCTGCGTATTGCGCTGGCCCGCTGAATACCCTTGACCGCCGACTACAGGCGTTACAACGCTGCCGGGTAGTCTGTCGGCCATGGAGCTGACCCTGCAGATCATCCTGGTGGTCACCAGTGTGCTGGTGGTGCTGCTCGTCCTGCTGCACCGCGCGAAGGGCGGTGGTCTCTCGACCCTCTTCGGCGGCGGCGTGCAGTCCAGTCTCTCCGGATCGACGGTGGTCGAGAAGAACCTCGACCGGTTGACATTGTTCGTGACCGGTATCTGGCTGGTGTCCATCATCGGTATTGCGCTGCTGATCAAATACCGCTGAGCCCTGCACGGGCGCCGATTCGGACTGCCACGACGCGCGCAGCGGCCGTTACGGCACGATACTGGGACGCATGGTTGAGGTTTCCGAGATCGGGCTCGAACCGATCGGCGCGGTGCTACGCACCAAGGTGGGCCGTGAGGCGACCGAGCCGATGCGCGAAGACATCCGGCTGCTCGGGGCGATCCTCGGCGACACCGTGCGCGAGCAGAACGGCGACGCGGTATTCGAGTTGGTCGAGCGTGCCCGGCTGGAGTCGTTTCGGGTGCGCCGCTCGGAGATCGACCGGGGCGAGCTGGCCGGCATGCTTTCCGGTCTCGACGTCGCCCAGGCCATCCCCGTCATCCGGGCGTTCAGCCACTTCGCGTTGCTGGCCAACGTCGCCGAGGACATTCACCGGGAACGCCGCCGAGCGATCCACGTCGCCGCAGGGGAGCCGCCGCAGCACAGCAGCCTTGCTGCCACCTACCGCAAACTCGACGCTGCCGAACTAGACGCGGCCACCGTGGCCGAGGCGCTGGCTGATGCGCTGGTGTCGCCGGTGATCACCGCCCACCCGACGGAAACCCGCCGCCGGTCGGTGTTCGTCATCCAGAACCGGATCACCGAGTTGATGCGGCTGCGGTCCGACGGGCACACCCAAACCGACGAATCGAGTCTCCACGGCCGCGACGTCGAAATCGAGCTGCGCCGCCAGGTGTTGATGCTGTGGCAGACCGCGCTGATCCGGCTGTCCCGCCTGCAGATCTCCGACGAGGTGGAAGTCGGGCTGCGCTATTACCCGGCCGCCTTCTTCGACGTCATCCCCAAGGTCAACGCCCAGGTGCGGCAGGCGCTGCGGATGCGCTGGCCCGACGCCGACCTGCTGGCCGAACCGATCGTGCGGCCCGGCTCCTGGATCGGCGGTGACCGTGACGGCAACCCGAACGTCACCGCCGAGGTGGTCGAGCTGGCCACCGGCAGCGCGGCGTACACCGCGCTGGCGCACTACTTCAGCGAGTTGACGACGCTGGAACAGGAACTGTCGATGTCGGCGCGGCTGGTCGGGGTGACCGGCGAGCTCGCCGCTCTGGCCGAGGGATGTGACGAGCCCAAGCGTGCCGACGAGCCCTATCGCCGGGCGCTGCGGGTGATCCGGGCCCGGCTGACCGCGACCACGGCGGAGATCCTGGACCGTCAACCACCGCAGCAGCTCGATCTCGGCTTGCCGCGGTACGTCACACCGGCGGAGCTGCGCGCAGATCTAAACACCGTGGACGTCTCGCTGCGCGCGCACGGCGGCGCGCTGCTGGCCGACGACCGGCTGGCGCTGCTGCGGGAAGCCGTGCACACCTTCGGGTTTCATCTCACCGGGCTGGACATGCGGCAGAACTCCGACGTGCACGAGGAGGTGGTCCGCGACCTTCTGACGTGGGCGGGCGTGCACCCGGACTACCTGTCGCTGCCCGAAGACGAACGGGTCACCCTGCTGGTCGGTGAACTGGGCACCCGGCGTCCCTTGGTCGGTGACCGCGCCAACGTCTCAGATTTGGTGCGGGCGGAATTAGGTGTGCTCGCGGCCGCGGCCAGAGCGGTCAAGACCTACGGTTTCCGGGCCGTGCCCCACTACGTCATCTCGATGTGCCGGTCGGTGTCAGATGTCCTCGAGACCGCGATCCTGCTCAAGGAGGTCGGCCTGCTGGACGCTTCCGGTGCAGAGCCGTATTGTCCGGTGGGCATTGTGCCGCTGTTCGAGACGATCGACGATCTGCGCAACGGCGCGTCGACTCTGGAAGCCGCGCTGGAACTTCCGCTGTACCGGGCGATCGTGCATGCCCGCGGTGACAACCAGGAGGTGATGCTCGGCTACTCCGACTCCAACAAAGACGGCGGCTACCTGGCGGCCAACTGGGCGCTGTACCGGGCCGAGCTGGACCTGGTCGAGTCGGCCCGCAAAACCGGAATCCGGTTGCGGCTCTTTCATGGTCGCGGCGGCACCGTCGGTCGTGGTGGCGGCCCCAGCTACGAAGCGATCCTGGCTCAACCGCCGGGAGCGGTGAACGGCTCGCTGCGGCTCACCGAGCAGGGCGAGGTCATCGCCGCCAAGTACGCCGAGCCGAGGATCGCCCGCCGCAACCTCGAGACGCTAGTCGCCGCGACGTTGGAAGCCACCCTGCTCGACGTGGAGGGACTCGGCGATGCCGCGGCGCCGGCATATGAAGTGCTCGACGACCTGGCCGCGCGTGCGCGTCGCGCCTATGCCGAATTAGTGCACGAGACACCGGGTTTCGTGGACTATTTCCTGGCGTCCACCCCGGTCAGTGAAATAGGTGCGATGAACATCGGGAGCCGACCCACCTCACGCAAACCCACCTCGTCGATCGCCGACCTGCGGGCCATCCCGTGGGTGCTGGCCTGGAGCCAGTCGCGGGTCATGCTGCCCGGCTGGTACGGCACCGGCTCGGCCGTTGAGGAGTGGATCGGCGCGGGTCCGGAGCCGGAGGCCGTTCGGCTGCAAACCCTGCACGATTTGTATCAGCGGTGGCCGTTCTTCCGGACGGTGCTGTCGAACATGGCGCAGGTGCTGGCGAAGTCGGATCTGGGCCTGGCTGCCCGCTACGCCGAGCTGGTGCCCGAGGAGTCGTTGCGCCGCAGAGTGTTCGACAAGATCTCCGCGGAGCACGAACGGACTATCGCCATGCACAAGCGCATCACCGGTCAGGACGATCTGCTGGCCGACAACCCGTCGCTGGCTCGTTCGGTGTTCAACCGTTTCCCGTATTTGGAGCCGCTGAATCACCTGCAGGTGGAGTTGCTCCGGCGCTACCGCTCGGGCGACGACGACGAACTGGTGCAGCGCGGAATCCTGCTCACCATGAATGGGCTGGCCAGCGCGCTGCGTAACAGCGGCTGACGCCCGACGACGATGCAGAGCGCGTAGCGCGATGAGGAGGAGTTGGGCAATGAACGGAAGTTACGGCGACGGATTGCGTTTGACCGTGGCCAGTTCGGTGAGCCCGCTGACGGTCAGGGCGGGAATCAGGTACCGGTTGGCGATGATGAGGTCGATCCGGTCGGCGTAGGTGAAAAGGGCATTGATGGCGCCGCTGTAGAGGTACTCCACCTCGGACAGGTCGACCGTGATTCCCCCGTCGTTGCTGGCGGCTTCGTTCAGGGCGCTGCTGAAGATTCTGATGTTGCTCAAATCGATCTCCCCGCTCGCGACGACCATGAGCTTGCCGTCATTGCTGCGGTCGGTGTCGACGGTGAGAGGTGTTGGCATCAGTTGATCCTCGCCTGCAGGTGAACCGTGGTGCCGGCGTCGTCGGGGTCGATGGTGACGTCGTGCATGAGCGCCCGCATCAGGGTTATGCCCCGGCCGCGATATTTTCTGCTGCCCGCGTCCGGCGTCTTCCAGGAGCCGTTGTCGGTGACGGTCAGTTGCAGACAGTCGACCAGCGTCGTCGCGCGCAGGTTGACCACACCTGAAGAACCTCTGAAGTTGTCGCGGTGGCCGTGCTCGATGGCGTTGGTGACGGCTTCGCCGGCGGCGATGAGCACGTTGAGATTTTGGTCGGGGTCGACGCCGGCGCGGGCCAGCCAGGTACGCAGCGCGGCGCGCGCGGCCGCCAGGTGGTTGGCATCGGCGGGAATGTCCACCTCCAGCGGTGCGGGCTGACGGTAGAGCAGCAGGGCGACGTCGTCCTGGTAGCCGCCAGTGGGCGCCAGCCGGAACATGATTTGACTGGCCAGCTCGTCGAGGCGCGAATCCCGCCCGTCCTGAACGAGGTCGGCGGCGCGCGCGATGCCCTGATCCAGCGGGTGGCGACGACGTTCCACCAGGCCGTCGGTGTACAGCAGGAGGGTCGCCCGTGGGGGCATGGTGATCCAGGCCTCGGAGCGCGGCCAGTCCGGCCGAACGCCCAGCGGCAGCGTGCGTCCGTCTTCCAGCATCTCGGTGGTCCGGTCCGCGTGCACCAGAATCGGTGGGGGGTGACCGGCCCTGGAGTAGACCAGCTCGCCGGTCTCCGGATCGAGCACGGCGCAGAACGCGGTGGTGCACTTGGCGCCGGGCAGGCGTGCCGCGAAGCGGTCGAGGCCGGCGAGTGCGGCGCCCGGACTGTGGTTTTCGAACAGCAGCGCCCGGCAGGCGCTGCGCAGCTGTCCCATCACCGTCGCGGCGGTCAGGCCGTGGCCGACGCAGTCGCCGACGATCAACGCGATGCGGCCGTCGTCCAGGGCGACCACGTCGTACCAGTCGCCACCGACCTGCAGCGGTCGGGTGGCGGGCTGGTAGCGCACGGCGAAGCCGGTCGGCAGCTGTGCCGGACCGAGGATGGCGTGTTGCAGGGCGAGGGCGGTCTCGCGCTGCTGGTCGAGCCGGTGCACCCGCTGCAGGCCCTGGCCGAGCCGACCGGCCAGCACCGTCAGCAAC
>NZ_JBARMY010000286.1:0-22894 GCF_049802695.1 Mycobacterium sp. | reverse complement strand
TCACAGTGCTGTGCCCGACGTTCGTCAAGACCAATATCGTCGAATCCGGCCGCATGAGCGCCGGATCAACCGAGTTGGCGACCAGGTTGATGCGCTGGACCGGATACCCGGCGACCCGGGTGGCCCGAACGTGCCTGGACGCCCACGACCGCGGCGACCTGTACTGCATGCCGCAGTTCGACGCCAAGATCGGCTGGAACATCAAACGCCTTGCCCCGACGGTCTACACCCGAACCGCCGGCCTGGTGTCGCGGGTCAACACGCACTGAAACCGAAGTCCGAAGGAGGACAGCGATGGCCATCGACATGGAAGCCATGCTCGCCAAGATCAAGGATCGCCAGTGGGCGCTCGCTGACATCGACTGGGACGCGCCCGGCGCCGAAACCATCAAGCCTGAGTTCCGGCCGAAACTGAAAGCGTTCATGGCCGACCTCTGCTGGATCGAGAACATCGGGGCGCGGGGGTTCGCAGCCCTGGCCAAGAAAGCACCGACCCCGACGCTGGCGGAGATCTACCGATATTTCCACGCCGAAGAGCAGCGCCACGCCAACGCCGAACTGGCGCTGATGAAACGCTGGGACATGCTTGACGAAGGGGAGATTCCCGAGCCCAACGTCAACATCCGGTTGGCCATCGAGTGGCTGGACCGCTACTCCGACGACATGCCGCTTTCGGTGCTGGGCACCGTCATCCCCATGCTGGAAGTCGCGCTGGACGGTGCGCTGCTGAAGTTCCTGCTGGACACCGTCGAAGATCCGGTGTGCCATAAGGTGTTCGAGAAGATCAACAACGACGAATCCCGGCACATCGCGGTTGATTTCGAAGTGCTGAACATGATCGGTCATGCCAACGCACGAAAGCTCGCCATCGAATTCGTCGGCAAGATCGCATCTCCCAGCCTCATCATGGGCATGCTGATGTACGCTCCGCTGCTCAACCGAATCCGCAACGAGATCGTGGGGATGGGGATGGAACCCGAGCGACTCTACAATGCGGTCAAACGCTTCAAACAGCTCGGCGAGCGCGGCGAAAGCACCTGGCGGGTACCGGTCTATCAGCTGCTCAAACGGCACGCGGCGGTGGTGGTGAACCCTGATCATCCCTATCACCTGCTGGCCAATTCCATGGTGTGGCTGTCGGAGCGCTACCCCCGGCCGTTGCTGCGACCGGTGCCCAGCTGGTCCAGAGAACTCACCCACGAGCCGGCGGCCTGATGATGCCGCGCACCCGCACTCACGCGACGCTGATCATCGGAGCCGGTTTCACCGGCCTTGGCGCGGCGATCAAACTGAGACAGGCCGGGCTGAAAAATGAAGAGGACATCGTCATCCTCGAACGCAGCGATCGCGTCGGCGGGACCTGGCGCGACACCACTTACCCGGGGGCCAGCTGTGACATCCCGTCGCTGCTGTACTCGTTCTCGTTCGTCAAAAACCCCGCCTGGTCGCGCACGTACTCACCGGCCGCAGAGATCTGCCGTCACCTCGAGGACCTCGCGACTCGGTTCGACATCCGCCGCCACATCAGGTTCGGCCACGACGTCAGCGGGCTGTCCTTCGATGAAAGCTCTGGCGTATGGACGGCAATCACCGAGCAGCGCAAGCAATTCCGTGCGCGCACCGTGGTGTTGGCGTCCGGCCCGCTATCCGAGGCCAGCTTCCCCAACATCCGGGGCATCGAACGCTATGAAGGCCACAAAATCCACAGCGCGCGCTGGGACGACGGCTACGACTTCACCGGCAAGCGGGTCGGCGTCATAGGCACCGGAGCGAGCGCCGTGCAGATCATCCCCGAACTGGTCAAGCAGGCCGGTTTCGTCAAAGTGTTCCAACGCACTCCGGGTTGGGTGCTGCCCCGCTTAGATGTCAGCACACCTGCGGCAGTGCAGGCGGTCTTCACGAAAATGCCTGCCGCCCAGGAGGTCGCCCGCCAAGCCCTGTTCTGGGGCCACGAGGCCAGCGCCACTGCACTGGTGTGGAACTCGCCGCTGACGTCGCTGGTGGCGCGACTGGGCAGAGCTCACCTGCGGATGACGGTCAAAGACCCGTGGCTGCGCCGCCAGTTGACGCCCGACTTCACCCCGGGCTGCAAACGCATGCTGGTGTCCAGCGATTACTACCCCGCCCTGCAGCGCGACAACTGTAAACTGATCGACTGGCCGATCGCCACGCTCAGCCCGGTCGGCATCCGAACCAGCGACGGCATCGAACATCACCTGGACTGCATCGTGTTCGCCACCGGCTACGACGTTCACCTGACCGGTCCGCCCTTCGCGATCACCGGTCTCGGCGGTCGCGAGTTGCATACCGAATGGCGCAACGGCGCACAGGCCTACAAGAGCGCAAGCGTGCACGGGTATCCGAATCTGTTCTTCATGACGGGGCCGAACTCCGGACCCGGTCACAATTCACTACTGGTCTATATCGAAGGCCAGCTGGACTACGCGGTGCGCGGCATCACCACCATTCTGGACAACGACCTGCGTTACCTCGATGTGCGCGAACAGGTTCAGCGCCGACACAACGAGCGGATCCAAAAGCGGCTGACCAGGACGACTTGGATGTCGGGTTGTCAAAGTTGGTATCTCACCGCAGACGGATTCAACGCGTCGATGTATCCGGGGTTCGCCACCCAGTATCTTCGCCAAATGCGGAATTTCCGACTGGCCGACTACCACGCGGTCACCCGAGAGGCCGGCGTGGGTGTCGCGGCAGTCGCGCTCAAGGCCTGAGGGGCTAAGACGATGGCACCCGAGCGAGCGGCGCGGCCGGAGACGAGCACGATCAGCGCGGTGCTGGCCAATTTGCGCCGTGTGCCCACCCGGGTGGGCCGGCAGTCGCGCGACGTCGTCGAGAACGCGGTGTCTCAACTCTTCGACGCCGCGGTACGCCAACCACACGCCGCGCCGGGTTCCGGCGAGTACCGCATCGACGATCTGGCCCGGTTGGCCGGCACGACGACCCGCAACATCCGGGTATACCGCGACCGGGGTCTGCTGCCGCCGCCGCTGCGGGTGGGTCGCATCGCTTTGTTCAACGACACCCATCTGACCCGGCTGCGGCTGATCACCTCGATGCTCGACCGGGGTTACACGATCGCCCACGTCCGCGAGATGCTCAGCGCCTGGGAAGAGGGCAAGAACCTCGGTGACGTCCTCGGGCTGGAGACCGCGATCGTCGGTAGCTGGACCACTGAGAAGCCGACGACCATGTCGTTGAGCGACGCGCAGCGGCTGATCGACGACCGGCTCGCTTTCGTTCGCCTGGTGAAGTTGCAGCTGATCCGCGTCGACGGCGCGACGGCCACCATCACCCGACCCAAGTTGATCGACGCAATCAACGAAATCCGCGGCTACGGCGTCAGCATGGGCAAGCTGATCGACCTACACGAACGCATCGTCCCGCTCGTCGACCAGATCAGCGAGATGCTGGTGCGCACCGGCGCCGAGCATGTCGCCGACCGAATCAAACCAGGTCAGCCGCTGCCCGCCGACACCGAGATCGCCGAGCTGATCACCATGCTGGTCCGGTTCCGCACTCAGGCCGTCGCGTCGGTCACCGCGACACTGGCGTCTTCGATCGAGTCGACGATCGAGTCGCTGGTCAGCCGCATTCTGGCCGACTACATGGCGAATTCAATGGATGTCGAAGCTCGTTGAGCTTCTGTTATTGCCGCGCAACCAGATATGGAGCCAAAGTGGCGAGTTTCTCGCAGGTCTCCTCGAATTCGCGCTCCGGTTGCGAAGCTTGCACAATCCCGGCCCCTGCTCGCAGCCAGGTCTGCCCGTCCTGCTCATAGGCCGCCCGCAGCGTCAGTGCCGCGTCCAAGCCGCCGTCAGCGGAAATCACCAGCACCGCACCGGAATACAAACCGCGCGGATTCTCGTCGAGACGCAGGATCGCGTCGACACCGGCAGCCTTCGGGATGCCCGAGGCGGTGACCGCGGGAAAGAGCGCCTCCAGAGCGTCCATCCGGTCTTTCGACGCGTCCAGGCGTGCACTGACCGTCGAACCCAGGTGCTGCACACTTCCGCGCTCCCGCACCGTCATGAAGTCGGTGACGGCCGCGGTGCCGGGCGCAGCGATCTCGGTGATCTCCCGCAGCGATCCGCGCACCGAAATCGCATGTTCGACAATCTCTTTGGAATCCGACTCCAGCTCTTCCCGGGCCAGTTGGTCAAGCGACGGGCCGCGGCCCAGCGCGCGGGTGCCGGCCAGCGGCTCGGTCACCACCACACCGTCACGGTGAATCGCCGCAACGAGCTCGGGACTGTATCCCAGGGCACGAATCCCGCCGACCCGCAACAGGAAAGACCGTGCCGGGGTGTTGTGCCGGCGACCCAGCCGGTAGGTCGAGGGAAAGTCGAGTGCGAACGGCACGTTCACACAGCGGGATAGAATCACCTTGTGGTAGCGCCCAGCGGTGATCTCTCCGACCGCCTCGGCCACGCGTGCGCGGTAGCCGGAAGTGTCGCTGACGGCGTCGACCGGTGATGCGGGCGGAGTGTCGGGCACACCGTCGGCCAGCAACCGCAGCAACGCGTCCGGGTAGCGGTTGTCGGCGTCGTGAAAATGCACAGCGTCGGCGGTGATCACGATGCGGGTACGCGGCCAGAACACCCGCGCCAACGGCGTCCCAGGCGACAGACGGCCCCCCAGGCCGAAGCGGTAGGTGCCGAACTCGAAGGTGACCCATCCGAAGGCGTGGTCGGTTTCCAGCAGCAGCCGGTCGACCGCTTCGCCGAGCACCGGCCCCGGCCGCCCGGACCACGATTGCCGCCGAGTGACGCCGTCGCGAACGACGCGCAGTTCGCCGCTGTCGAGCTCGATCATCGCGCGCATCCCACACGCCACAACCCATTGCCCGTCCCGCTCGTACAGCAGGTAGTCCTCACCGTCACGGTCGGGCAGGGTCGCGGCCAGCTCGGCCGCCACGTCGCCCGGATCAACGCCGGAAGGCAGGGGGATCGACACGGCCGCGCTGCCGGTTTGGCCTGTCTCGGCGCGGACCTGGGTCACGACTAGTAAATGTAGCCTAACCTATGTATCGCCGCGCAAGACCACCAGGCGTGGCGAAGGGCTTCACGGCGAGGGGCCGGTCGGGCTGCGTTCGCCAGACGTTCACCCACCCGTCGTGCAATCGACCATATGCGGTACTCAGCCGTCCCTAGCATCGATCCAGCTACGGCCGAGATGCCGCTCGCCATAGGGCGACCGCAAAGCGACCGCCTGCAAGCCGACACAGAGAGGCAATCATCGTGTTCATCATCCGCCTCCTCGATGGACAAGAAGTTCATGCGAACGAGGGCGACGAGTTAATCATCAACCAGAACACCGGCGTTTTGACGGTCACCCGTGTCGACGGATTCGAGGAAGTCACCACACACTTCTCGCCGTCGGCGTGGGGATCGGTGACGCACCGCGTCAAAGAGGTCGGCGTCAAAAGAAAGTCGGCGTAACCGCTACACGGCTAGTCCAGGACCGTCCGCACCACCGCGTCGGCCAGCAACCGGCCGCGATCGGTGAGCACCAGCCGGTCTTCTTCGGGGACCAGCAGTCCGTCGGACACCGCGACGGCGGCGCGCTCGCGCTCCGCCGCGCTCAGCACATCCAGCGACAGGCCCTGCCGCAGCCGGATCTGCAGCAGCACGTCTTCGGTGTGTAGAGCTTCAGCGTCGAGCTGTTCATAACCGGCCACCGGCAGCGCGGGCTGAGCGAGCAGTTCGGCGTAGCTGTTGGGATGCTTGACGTTCCACCACCGCGTCGCGCCGACGAAGCTGTGTGCTCCCGGCCCGGCGCCCCACCATTGGCCGCCGTTCCAGTATCCGACGTTATGCCGGCACTGCCCGCCGGGGCGGCTCCAGTTAGACACCTCGTACCAATCCAGGCCGGCCGCGCGCAGCTGGGCGTCCACCAGTTCGTACCGATCGGCCAGCACGTCGTCGTCGGGGGGAGTCAGCTCGCCGCGCCGTACCCGTCGCGCCATTGCGGTGCCGTCCTCGATGACCAGGGCGTACGCCGACACGTGATCCACGCCGGTGTCCACCGCCACATCCACTGAGCGCAGCAGGTCGTCGTCGGTTTCCCCTGGTGTGCCGTAGATCAGGTCGAGACTGACGTGCTCGAAACCCGCGTTCAGCGCCTCACCCGCTGCGGCCGCGGCCCGGCCCGGCGAGTGCACCCGGTCCAAAACGCCGAGCACGCGCGGCGACACCGACTGCATGCCCAGCGACACCCGGGTGTAGCCGGCGTCGAGCAGCTCGTCGAACATCTCCGGCCACGTCGACTCGGGGTTGGCCTCGGTGGTGACCTCGGCGTCGGGCGCGAGGCCGAAGTGCTGGCGGACCAGGTCGAGCACGACACGCAGCCGGGCACCTCCCAACAGCGACGGCGTGCCACCCCCGACAAACACGGTCGTCGCCGTCGGTCCGCCCAGTCGGGCGGACGCCAACTCGAGCTCCGCGGCCAACACCTGCAACCAGGCGTCGGGGTTGACTCCGCCGAGCTCAGCTGGCGTGTAGGTGTTGAAATCGCAGTACCCGCAGCGGGTGATGCAGAACGGCACGTGGACATACACCCCGAATGGCCGGCCCGGTGCCACCGCCGCGGGAGGCAGGTCGATCGGCTGCGGTGTCACACCGCTGATTGTCCAGGATTTTGGCGGGTTTCGTTCACTGACGACTCAGGCACTGCGCGTAGTTTTGCTCACCATGAAACCAATTATGACGTGCTCGAATCGGTCTCCGATGGCTGTGGCACAATGGAGGCCGTGATCGTCGCTCACCACACCATCTGCCGTATTCCAGTGGTGGCGCAGCGGCATATCGAATTCAAGCTTGCCTGCAGCTGTCGCTGTCTGCCTTGATGTCGTAGACCTGCCCGCCTTACTTTCAGCTGGCCACGGGATCTGCGCCGCCGGACAGCCCCCGGTGGTGTGCGCGGTCCAAGACCGGCTACGCCGCGAGAGAGAACCGTCGGATGACCAAACCCCGCCCCGCCAAAGGCCGCAGCGAGGGTCAATGGGCGTTGGGTGATCGCGAACCGCTCAATGCCAACGAACAGACCAAGCAGGACGACGCTCCGCTGAATGTGCGGTCCCGAATCGAGGACGTGTACTCGCAGCAAGGCTTCGCCAGCATCGACAAAAGTGACTTGCGCAGCCGCTTTCGCTGGATGGGCCTGTACACCCAACGCGCCGAGGGCTATGACGGCTCGTGGACCGGAGACGAGAACGCGGACCTGCTGGAGGCGCCGTATTTCATGATGCGGGTGCGCAGCGACGGCAAAGCCCTCTCCGCGGCGGCGCTGCGCACGCTGGGACAGATTTCTTCGGAGTTCGCCCGGGACACCGCCGACATCTCCGACCGGGAGAACGTGCAGCTTCACTGGATCGAGGTGGAAAACGTCCCCGAGATCTGGCGACGACTGGCGGAAGTAGGCCTGGACACCACCGAAGCATGCGGCGACACACCGCGCGGCCTGCTCGGTTCGCCGGTGGCTGGTGAATCGCTCACCGAAGTGCTGGACCCTACTCCCGCGCTCGACGAGATCGTCCGCCGCTACATCGGCAATCCGGACTACGCCGACCTGCCGCGCAAGTACAAGACCGCGATCTCCGGTCTGCAGGACGTCGCCCATGAGGTCAACGACATCTCCTTCATCGGCGTTGATCACCCCGAACACGGCCCGGGCCTGGATTTGTGGGTCGGCGGCGGCCTGTCCACCAACCCGATGCTGGCCCAGCGAGTCGGCGCCTGGGTGCCGCTCGACGAGGTACCCGACGTGTGGGAGGCCGTCACCGCGTTGTTCCGCGACTACGGTTACCGGCGGCTGCGCGCGAAATCCCGGCTGAAGTTCTTGATCAAGGACTGGGGCATAGGAAAGTTTCGTGAAGTGCTCGAACAGGAGTACCTCAAGCGGCCGCTGATCGACGGCCCAGCACCGCAGCCGGTTCCGCATCCGATCGACCACGTCGGGGTGCAGCGGCTCAAGAACGGCCGGAACGCGGTCGGGGTCGCGCCGATCGCTGGGCGAGTGTCCGGCACCGTTTTGTCCGCGGTCGCTGACCTCATGCAGCGCGCCGGGTCCGATCGCGCGCGGTTGACGGCCTACCAGAAGCTGGTTGTCCTCGACGTGCCCGACGAAAAGCTCGACGAGTTCACCGCCGGTCTGGACGCACTCGGACTTCCGGCGCGGCCGTCGCACTGGCGGCAGAATCTGATGGCCTGCACCGGCATCGAGTTCTGCAAGCTGTCGTTCGCCGAGACCCGAGTCAAGGCACAGTCTTTGGTGCCTGAACTCGAGCGCCGGCTCGACGACCTCAACGCCCGGCTCGACGTGCCGATCACCATCAACATCAACGGCTGCCCGAACTCGTGCGCCCGAATCCAGGTCGCCGACATCGGTTTCAAAGGGCAAATGATCGACGACGGGCACGGCGGGTCCGTCGAGGGTTTTCAGGTGCACCTGGGCGGTAGCCTGGGCGCCGATAGCGGCTTCGGCCGGAAACTGCGCCAGCACAAGGTGACCGGTGACGAATTGGGTGACTACCTCGACCGGGTAGTCCGCAACTTCGTCAAACATCGATACGACGGTGAGCGTTTCGCGCAGTGGGCTGTGCGGGCCGATGAGGCGGACTTGCGATGAGCCTGGGCTACACCGAGTCCGATTTGCGCAAGCTGGCGGCGCGCGGCGCGGCCGAGCTGGACGGCGCGGACGCCACTGAGCTGTTGCGTTGGACCGACCGGCATTTCGGTGGCATCCATGGTCCTCGCGGCGGCGCCACCTGCAACTACGTGGTGGCCTCCAGCATGCAGGAAGCGGTGCTGGTAGATCTGGCTGCGAAAGTTCGCCCGGGCGTGCCGGTGCTTTTCTTGGACACTGGTTACCACTTCGTCGAAACTCTCGGTACTCGTGACGCGATCGAGGCGGTATACGACGTGCGGATCCTCAACGTCACCCCGGAACACAGCGTGGCCGAGCAGGACCGGCTGCTGGGCAAGGATCTGTTCGCCCACGAACCCGATGAATGCTGCCGGCAGCGCAAAGTCGTTCCGCTCGGCAAAGCGTTGCGCGGCTACTCCGCATGGGTGACCGGGCTGCGCCGATCCGAGGCGGTGACCCGCGCCAACGCCCCGCTGATCAGCTTCAACGAAGCCTACAAAGTGGTGAAGGTCAACCCGCTGGCCACCTGGTCGCAAGAAGACGTCGACGAATACATCGCCGAGAACGATGTGCTGGTCAATCCGCTGATGGACGACGGATATTCGTCGATCGGCTGCGCACCCTGCACCGCCAAGCCGCTGGCGGGCGCCGACCCGCGGAGCGGTCGCTGGCAGGGGCGGTCCAAGACCGAATGCGGGCTGCACGCCTCGTGACCACCCTGGTGGTCACCGCTCACGGCAGCGCGGATCCCCGGTCGGCCGCCAATGCGCGGGTCGTCGCGGAACTGATAGCAGATATGCGGCCGAACCTGACTATTCGGGTTGCCTTTTGCGAGTTGAACGAGCCGCGAGTGGCGGACGTCCTTGCGATCAGCAGGGGCAAGGTCGTTGTGACTCCACTGCTGCTGGCTGACGCCTACCACTCCCGGGTCGACATCCCCAAGCAAATCGCCGACGCGGGCGAAGGTCGCCGGGCCCTGCTGGCTGATGTGCTCGGGGAGGACGACCGGCTGATCTCGCTGCTGCGGCGACGGCTGGCTGAGAGCGGGGTGTCTGTTGACCGCGATCTCGGTGTGGTGGTGGCTGCGATCGGCTCGTCAGCCGCTGCGGCCAACACGCGCACGCAAACGGTGGCGACCAAGCTGGCCGTAGGCAGCGAATTGGCCTCCGCCACAACGATTTTCGCTACTGGCTCCGGGCCGTCGCTGGCGGACGCCGCCGACCTGTTGCGCCGACGCGGCGCTCGCCGGCTGGTGATTGCGCCGTGGTTTCTCGCGCCGGGACGACTGCCTGACAAGGTGGCGACTGCAGCGAAAGACGCCGGCATACCGATGGCGGCGCCACTGGGCGCCCACCGACTCGTGGCGGCTACGGTGCTGAGCCGCTTCGACGAGGCGGTGGCCGCCGGCCAGCTTGCCGCCTGACCGGAGCGCCGGATGCCGCTGCGCAACGCAGCAGGTCGTCAGGCTGCTTCCGAATGCCGCCGCGAGAACCAGGTGATCAGCCGTCCGCTGATAATCAGCAGCAGCAGGAACACGATGAGCAGAAAAGCCGCGTCATAGGAGAGGTCTTGGGCTGATTTCGACGGCAGGTTGTAGAACGTCCAGATCGGGTAGGTCAGGTAGCCGATCGGCGAGTCGGTGAGTTGTCCGGTTGGAGCAGAATTGGACCAGCCCGCGGTGTACAGCAGGGGTGCCGTCTCGCCGACCGCCACCGCCAGCGCCACGAGCATGCCGGTGACTATTCCGGGCATCGCCGTTTTCAACACGATCTTGCGCAGGGTCCACCCGAACGGCAGCCCAAGTGCCTCTGCCCCTTCGCGGTAGGAGGTCGGCACCTGAGAAAGCGCGGACTCGGTGGCCTTGGTGATGTAGGGAATGCTCAGAACCGAGAGCACTATCACGCCCGCGGCAAGGGAGAATCCCCAGTCGAAGTAGACCACAAGTGCCAGGTAGCCGACGTAGCCGAGCACGATGGACGGGATACCGGACAGCACCTCGTAAGCGCCGCGCAGAATAAGTCGTCTTCTGCCCGTGGCGAATTCGGATAGATAGATTGCGGTCAACACGCTCAGTGTGCCGCCCACCAGTATGACCCCGATACTCAGGACTACCGTACCGAGGATGGCGTTGCGTAGGCCGCCTCCGGTGCCCTGAGTGTCCTGCACCAGCACGCTCCAGCGGAATACGGGCAACGCACGATCAACGACTCCGATCAGCATCCAGAGCGTCGGGGCGATTACCACAGTGAGACAGCCGAAGCAGGCCGTCCAGAATGCGGCATTGACGACTTTCCGTCGAGTGCCGACCGATCGTAGTCCGCTCACCTCAGATACCCCGTCCCACCGGCAGCGCGGTGCCCGACGTCCGGCGCACCAGCGCCCGAGCGGCGACATTCGTCAGCAACGTGATCAACATCAGCACCAGAGAAACCTCGGCGAGCGTTTTTACGGCGAAGTTGGTTGAGTCGGTCAGCGCCGAATCCAGCTGCGACACCACGGTGGCGGCGATGGTGGTCATGGTCGAGTAGATGTTGGTGGGCATTGCGCCCAACTCCGCCCCGGATACCATGGCGACGGCCATCGTCTCTCCCAGCGCGCGTCCCAGCCCCAGGACCACTGCGCCGACGATGCCGCTGAACACCCACGGCAGGGTGACCCGCCGCGCGCACTCCCAGTCGGACATGCCCAGCGCTCTCGCGCCCTCGCGGGGCAGCACCGGCACCTGCTGGATCAGGTCTCGGGTTGTGCTGGCGATGATGGGGATGATCATCACCGCCAGCACGAGACCGCTCACCAACATGCCTTCCCCGTTGCCGGTGTCGCCGCGGAAGTAGCTGAGCACTGGCACGTCGGGAGCATTGCGGGCGATGAGGGGGGCGATGTGGTGGGCGATGAAAGGCCCGAATGTCATTGCCCCCCACAAACCGACGATGACACTGGGGATGCCGGCGAGCAATTCGAGGATCATCCCGACAGTCGAGGCGAGACGCTTCGGCAACCGTTCCGCGATAACCAAAGCTGCTCCGATAGAGACCGGCACCGCGATGATGAGCGCGATCGCAGACGTCGCCAGAGTCCCGACGATTAGCGGCAACGCCCCGTAGTCATTGCCGAGCGGATGTTCGACGCCATGTGTGACGACTGTCTCGCCGTAGAGATTGCCCGGGTTCCAATCTGTGCCGGTGAAAAAGTGCAGTCCGTTGACTCTGATTGCGGGCAGCGCCTCGATGATCAGCGTCACCAACACGAAGACCAGCGCCAGCATCGGGATCACCGCTCCCACCTCGCCGGCCCAACGGACGGCGTGGCCCTGGCGGCTCGCGTCACGGACGCGCCCCAGCGCGCGTCGAAGTGTGGCCGAGCCGCCCGGCACAGGCTGTTGGGTGGAAACGGTCAACGAATCAATTAGCCGGTGATCTTGGCGATCTGGGCGTCGGACATCTTCGCTACCGACGCCGGCAGCGGCTGGTAGTGAACCTTGTCCAGGAACGAGGGGCTGCCACCGTCCGTCACCGCCCAGTGCAGAAAGGCCTGCAGCGTCTGCGCGGTGGCCGCATCCTTTTGGTTGCTGTTGACGACGGCGTACTCGTAGTAAACGATCGGGTATCCATCAGCGGCGGCCCCGTTGACCAGCGAGATCGCTTGATTGGCCGGGGTCTGCGAGGCGAAGGCAGTGGCCTCGGCCGGAATGCTCTGAGCGTCGGGCAGCAGGAACTTACCGGAGGCGTTGCTCAACTGTGCCTCGCCCAGCCCCTTCTGGCTGGCCTGATCGAGGTAGCTGCTGCCGATGTAGGCGACGCAGCCGGGCGTCTCGGCGCAGCCGGTCACCATGCCACCGGCGCCGTTCTCGCCCAGCGCGCCCGGCACCGCCGGGAAGTCGACGGTGGTGCCGAAGCCGGGCGACTTGCCCCAGCCGTCGGCGTCTTGCTTGGACAGATACTGGGTGAACACGAAGGTGTCGCCGGCCCCGTCGGAACGATGTAGCGGAACCACCGGGGTGGCTGGCAGGTTCACCCCGGGATTGAGGGCGGTGATCTGCGGGTCGTTCCAAGTTTTGATCGTGCCCTTATACATGGCTGCCAGCACTTTGCCGTTCAGCTTGAGGTGCTCGGTGACACCGGGCAGGTGGTAATGGACCTGCTCAGCGGCAATGGCTAAGGCGATATTCATCAACCCTTTGTGCGCGGCCATGTCACCCTCGGACAGGTAGGCGCCGGAGGCGCCGATGTCGACCGTCCTGGCAATTGCCTGGGAGATCCCGGCACCTGACCCGGTGGCCGCAGTAGTGATCGTGACGTTGGGGTATTTCGAGTGATAGGCCGAAACCCACTCGTTCATCAGCGGATACAGTTCCGTGGCGCCGGTCTCCGTCAACGCCACCGGCGACGTCGCGGGCGTAGTGGCGACGCTACCGGTAGTGGCCCCAGGGTTCGAGGAAGTGGACTTCGAACCGCAGGCGGCCGCCACTAGAACCAGCGGTACGGCAACCAACAGCGTGCGCAACGGAATTTTCACCCGTCCTACCTTTCTCAGCTTCCTTTTTCACCATTCGCCTCCGTGGCCCCGACGAGGACACCAAGGAGTTTGCGATCACCGAACAATCCGGAGATGTAACGCACGGTTTCGGCACGCTGCGGCGATAGAAATAATTGTTCGGTCGGCCCTTCCTCGATCAGGAGGCCGTCGAAGAATAGGGCCGTTCGGTCGCCAAGCCGTGCGGCCTGGGCGAGATCGTGAGTCACGATGATCACGGTTAGGCGGTTGGCCAGCGATCGGATGAGATCCTCGATCTTCTCGGTCGTGGTCGGGTCCAACGAGGAGGTGGGCTCGTCGAGCAGCAGGATCTCCGGGTTCACCGCAAGCGCGCGGGCCAGACACAACAACTGCTGCTGACCACCCGAGAGCCGGAACGGCGAATCGGAAAGCCGATCTTTGACCGCATCCCAGAGCCCAACCTCAGTGAGCCGAGCCTCGGCAACGCTTTCGAATTCGCTGCGCGGCACCATCCTGTGGGCCCGCACGCCGGCAACCACATTGTCGCTGATGGACATCGGGAACGGATTGGGACGCTGGAACAGCATGCCCACGCGGCGGCGAAACTCCATCACGTCACGGTCGGTGAAGATGGTCTGTCCGTTCAACAGGACGTCACCGCGGTACCAATATCCGGCGACTTTGTCGTTCATCCGATTCAAGGTGCGCAGGAAGGTCGTCTTGCCTGAGCCGGTCGGTCCCAGCAGGGCTGTGACCGTACGCGCGGGAAACTTCAGGCTTACCTCGTCAAGCACTGTTTTAGCGCCAAAACCCAAGGTGAGGTGGACCGCCTGCATGGCCGGAGCAGCGACATCAGCATCCACGGCAGCAGCCTCGGCGGCAGTCCCAGTGTCGAGTTGTTGAGCCATCAACACCAGATGTTACGTTGTCACGCCGCAGACGCGGGCGACCGCTGGCAACCTCCGTCCATGTTCCATACATCTTCTCAGGTTTTACTATTCACAATGAGTTCACACGCCCGTTTCCGAGCAGCGACGGAATCTGTGCGGCTGCGGGCTCGACTCGACCGGCGGCGGAGTGCGGGTTCGTCGCCCCGATCAGAGAGGGTTCCGTGAAGTCCAACCGGCTTTGCGCAGCACTGAGCTTGCTAGCCGCCGGCGCACTGGTGTTATCGGCGTGCGGCAGCCAAACGAACAGCTCGTCGCCGAAGGTGGACTGTGGCGGCAAGAAGCAGCTCCGCGCCAGCGGCGCGACCGCGCAAGAGAACGCGATGGAACAATTCGTCTACGCCTACGTCCATGCGTGTCCGGGCTACACGCTGGACTACAACGCAAACGGCTCCGGCGCAGGCGTGAAGGATTTCGTCAACAACGAGACCGATCTGGCCGGTTCGGGCGACCCGTTGAACCCGTCGAAGGGTCAGCCTGACCGGGCGGCGGCGCGGTGTGGATCGCCGGCGTGGGACCTGCCCGCGGTGTTTGAACCGATCGCGGTCACCTACCACGTCGGCGGGGTCAGTTCGCTGAAGCTGGACGGGCCCACCACCGCGAAGATTTTCAACGGCGGCATCACCAGTTGGAACGACCCGGCGATTACGGCGCTCAACGCAGGCACCAGCCTGCCCGCAACGCCGATTCACGTCATTTTCCGCAGCGACCAATCCGCCAACTCATCGAACTTCCAGCAATACTTGAATGCGGCCTCCAACGGTGCCTGGGGTAAAGGCGCGGGCCAGTCCTTCCTCGGAGGCGTCGGTGACGGTGCCGCCGGGGACAATGGCACCTCGGCAGCCGTGCAGAACACTGACGGCTCGATCAGCTACAACGAGTGGTCATTCGCCGTGGGCAAACAGTTGGACATGGCTCAGATCATCACGTCAGCGGGCCCCGATCCGGTGTCCATCACGACCAATTCGGTGAGCAATACGATCGCCGGGGCGAAAATCGTCGGGCAGGGCAACGACCTGGTACTGGACCTGTCGTCGTTCTATAAGCCGACGCAGCCGGGTGCGTACCCGATTGTGGAGGCGACTTATGAGATCGTGTGCTCGAAGTATCCGGATTCCGCGACGGGGACGGCGGTAAAGGGTTTTATGCAGGCCGCGATCGGTCCGGGCCAAAACGGTCTCGATCAGTATGGATCGATTCCGCTGCCCGGTTCGTTCCAGTCGAAACTGGCGACAGCGGTGAATGCGATCTCGTGATGAGACGAAGGGAGCGTCAACGGTGAACGACTCCGTGCCGGGTTCGCGGGCGGGGACGTGGTTCGGGCCCTACCGGCTGCGACGCCTGCTGGGCCGTGGCGGGATGGGAGAGGTGTACGAGGCCGAGGACACCCGCAGAAACCGGATGGTGGCGTTGAAGCTGATCTCACAGCAATTCTCCGATGACCCGGTGTTCCGCGCCCGGATGCAACGCGAAGCCCAAGAGGCGGGGCGGCTGACCGAGCCCCATGTGGTACCGATCCATGACTACGGCGAGATCAACGGCAAGCTCTTTTTGGACATGCGGCTCATCGAGGGCACCGATCTGGCCACGCTGCTGAAACGCGACGGTCCGCTGAACCCCCCGCGAGCTGTCGCCATTGTCCGCCAGATCGCGTCGGCGCTGGACGCCGCGCACGCCGCCGGGGTGACGCACCGCGATGTCAAGCCGGAAAACATCCTGATCACCAGCGAAGACTTTGCCTACCTGGTGGATTTCGGTATCGCCCGCGCCGCCGCCGATCCGGGACTGACCCAGACCGGGACCGCGATGGGAACCTACAATTACATGGCGCCGGAACGGTTCACCGGCGACGAGATCACCCATAGGGCCGATATCTATTCGTTGGCGTGTGTGTTGGCCCAGTGTCTGACTGGGTCGCCCCCCTACCGGACCGACAGCATCGAAAGGGCGATAGCCGCGCATCTAACAGAGCCGCCCCCGCGGCCGAGCCAGCTGCGACCCGGGGAGGTCCCTGCGGCTTTCGACCAGGTGATCGCCAGAGGCATGGCCAAAAAGCCCGAGGAGCGCTATGCCAGCGCCACCGAGCTGGCCGCTGCCGCACACCACGCGATGACCGCAAATGAGCAGCACCAGGCCGCCTACATCCTGGAGCAGAGTGAGGAGTCCCGGCCGGCCACGGCCTTCGATCCGGGTTGGTCGGGTGAGGCATCGACCCAGGCCCGGGCATGGTCACAGACGCCGAACCCGCCCACACAGCGGGCGCAGACGCTGCCCCCTGCCGCCGGCGGCGGTTGGCGCGGCCAACATGGCACCCCGGCCACCGTCAGCCCTGCGGGTCTGCCAGACTTCAGTGCACCGCCCCCGCCCCCTGTCCGGCACCGGCGGCGGCTGCTCCTCGGCGGTGCCGCGCTCCTGGTCATCGCTGTCATCGCCGCCATCGGATACGTCCTGGTGGGGCCGTCGCCATCGACGCCAGCATCCGGACAGACCGTGTTGCCGTTCAGTGGCATCGACTTCCGCCTCTCGCCAGGTGGGGTGGCGCTGGACAGATCCGGGGACGTCTATGTCACCAGCGAGGGCATGTACGGCCGGGTGGTGAAGTTGGCAGCCAAGTCGGACACCACGACCGTCCTACCGTTCAACGGCCTCTACCAGCCGCAAGGGCTGGCGGTGGATGACACCGGTGCCGTCTACGCCGCCGACTTCAACAACAGGGTGGTCAAGCTGGCGCCCGGGTCGGGTAATCAGACCGTGCTCCCGTTCACCG
This sequence comes from Mycobacterium sp., assembly GCF_049802695.1. Classification (GTDB taxonomy): domain Bacteria; phylum Actinomycetota; class Actinomycetes; order Mycobacteriales; family Mycobacteriaceae; genus Mycobacterium. The sequence goes on along the minus strand of NZ_JBARMY010000286.1, from coordinate 6,022 downwards.
GCCTCAGTTACCCCGAGGGCGTCGCGGTGGATGCCCAGGGCAGCGTGTACGTCGCGGACCGCGGTAACAACCGGGTGGTGAAGTTAGCGGTCGGCTCGAGCACCCCGACCGACCTGCCGTTCACCGGTCTCAACGACCCAGATGGTGTGGCGGTCGACACCGCCGGCAACGTCTACGTCACCGACACCGACAACAACAGGGTGTTGAAGCTGGCGGCCGGGTCGACCACCCAGACCGAGTTGCCGTTCACCGGCGTAACGGTGCCCTGGGGTATCGCCGTGGACAACGCCGGCACCGTCTACGTGACCGAACACGACACGAACCAAGTGCTGAAGTTGACCGCCGGGTCGAACGCCCCGACCGTGCTGCCTTTCGCCGACCTGAATACGCCGTTAGGGGTGGCAGCCGATACCGCCGGAAACGTGTACGTCGCCGACCGGGGCAACGACAGAGTGGTCAAGCGCGCAAGCTGACTGCCGCGGCACGCCGCGTCGGTGGCCGGCCACTCAGCGACGTCCCGGGTCGGTGGATTTACGTGATCGACGTCAGCGTGTTCTGATCTTCGCCGTTACCCACCCGGCCGATAAGCGGCACCCTGGTGGCGCGCACGTAGACGGTGTCGCCTTCTTTGAGCCCTAAAGCTTCGGCGTCTCCGCGGGTGATCTGTGCGGTGAACGGTCCACCGGTTGCTGCGTTGACCAACTCCACTCGCACCTCGAAACCCAGCATCACCACCCGATCGATCGTGGCGCGGACGATTCCGGTGGATTCGCCGGTGCCGTCCCCGGCGGCAATCTTCATGTCGGGACTGCGGCCAACCCGAAGATCGTGCGGACGAACCAGAGTGCCATTGAGCGAGGAGACCGCGCCGAGGAAGGACATCACGAAGGCGTTCTCTGGAGAGTCGTACACATCCGTCGGTGAACCGACCTGCTCGATGCGGCCCTTGTTGAGCACGGCGATGCGATCAGCCACGTCGAGCGCCTCAGCCTGATCGTGCGTGACGAGCACTGTGGTGACGTGCACGTCGTCGTGCAGACGCCGCAGCCAGGCCCGCAGATCTTCACGGACCATCGCGTCCAATGCACCGAACGGCTCGTCGAGCAAGAGCACTTGCGGGTCGACCGCAAGCGCTCGCGCCAATGCCATGCGCTGACGCTGACCACCGGACAGCTGATTCGGGTATCGGTTCTGAAATCCGCTCAGCCCCACCACTTCCAGTAGATTGTCAACCTTCTTCTTGATCTCCGCTTTGGGCCGTCGGCGGATTTTCAAGCCGAAGCCGACGTTGTCCCGGACAGTCAGATGCTTGAACGCGGCGTAATGCTGGAAGACGAACCCGATGCCGCGCCGCTGCGGGGGCTCCTTGGTGACGTCGCGGCCGTTGATCGTGATGGTGCCGGTATCAGGCTGGTCGAGGCCGGCGATGGCACGCAACAGCGTCGACTTGCCGGAACCGCTGGGACCCAGCAGCGCCGTCAATGATCCCTTGGGCACCACGAAGTTGATGTCGTCGAGTGCGACGAAGTCGCCGTAGCGTTTGTTGGCGCCCTGCACGACGATCGCGGTCTTCGTCGTCATCTTTCCTCCTTGCCGGGTGTCAATTCGTCGCGCGGGCGCGCCGCGCGTCGAGCACGATCTGAACAATCAGTACCGCCACCGAGACCACCATCAGCAGCGTCGACAGCGCGTAGGCACCGTATTCGGCGCCTCGGTTGTAGCGATCGGAGACCAGCAAGGTCAGCGTCTGCGATCGCCCGGGCAGGTTCGACGACACCATGATGACCGCGCCGTACTCCCCGAGCGTGCGGGCGATGGTCAGCACGATGCCGTAGGTCAGCCCCCATCGGATGGAGGGCAGCGTGATCCGCCGGAACGTCTGCCACCAGCCGGATCCCAGCGTTGCCGCCGCTTGTTCCTGGTCGGTGCCCAGTTCGTGCAGCACCGGCTCGACCTCCCGCACCACGAACGGCAGGGTGACGAACACGCTGGCGAGCACGATGCCGGGCAGCCCGAAGATGATCTTGAGACCAATGTCTTTCTCGACGAAGCCCAGCGCGCCCGCTGATCCCCACAGCACGATCAGCGCCACGCCGACGATCACCGGGGACACCGCGAACGGCAGGTCGATGATCGCCTGCAATGCGCCTTTGCCGCGGAACCTGTTGCGCGCCAGCACCAGTGCCGTGGGGATACCGAAGATCACGTTCAGCGGCACCACGATCGCAACGACCGTCAGCGACAGATCGAGCGCCGAGATCGCGGCAGGGGTGCTGACATAGGCGTAGAACTGACCGAGCCCGGGAGCAAAGGCACGCCACAGGATCAGCGCGACCGGAATGATAACCAGCACAAAGACATAGGCCAACGCGGTGAAGCGAAGAAGATAGCGAACCCTAAGCGACAAGGTCATGAGCGCCGCTCGCCCCCGCAAGCGGGAGGTGCCCCCACCTCATCGCTACCCAATAAATCGTCGCCGGCGCGTTCACGCGGCCAACTCCTCACGTTTGGCCGCGCGTCCGCCCAGCACCCGCAAGACCAACAACACCACGAACGAGATCGCCAACAACACAATCGAAATCGCGGCTGCACCGGTGCGGTCGTCGTTCTCGATCAACGTTCGGATCCACTGCGAGGACACTTCGGTCTTGCCGGGCACGGCGCCGCCGATCAGCACCACCGAACCGAATTCGCCGATGGCACGGGAAAACGCCAGACCGGCGCCGGACAGCAACGCCGGGGTCAATGACGGCAGCACGACGGCGGTGAAGATCGTCGAGTTGTTGGCACCCAGCGACGCGGCCGCCTCTTCAGCTTCGCGGTCAAGCTCGAGTAGCACGGGTTGCACGGCCCGCACCACGAACGGCAACGTGACGAACGCCAGCGCCACCCCCACCCCCCACGGCGTGTGCTGTAGACGCAAACCCACCGGGCTGTGCGGGCCGTACAGCGCCAGCATCACCAGGCTCGCCACGATGGTCGGCAGCGCGAACGGCAGGTCGATGACCGCGTCGACCAGCCGTTTGCCCCAGAAATCGTCGCGGGCCAGCACCCAGGCGATCAACAAGCCGAACGGCACATTCAGTAGCGTGACGCCGATCGAAACCGTCAACGTCACCCGGAATGATTCCAGTGCGGCATTGGAACTGACCGCCAGCCAGAATGCCTGCCATCCCCCGCCGACAGCCTGCCAGCCGATCGCGGCCAACGGCAGCAGCACGATCACAGACAGCCACAGCACCGCCGTGCCGACCCGAAGCGACGTGCTGCCGCGGTAGCGGTCGGTCAAACGCCGCCGGCCGGGTGCCCGGGGATCGAGTTCTGGCCGGACCGCCTCCGGGTCGGGCGTGATCGCGGTCGTCATCCGGTGGCCTTCATGTAGATCTTTGTGATGCTGCCGGCGCTCTTGTCGAAAAGCTGAGGGTCTACCGCGCCCCAGCCACCGAGGTCGGTGATCGTCCAAAGCTTCACCGGAACGGGGAAAAGATTTCGGACGTCGGCGGCCACCGCCGGATCGACCGGCCGGAAACCGGCTTGTGCCCACAATCTTTGCGCCTCGGCGGTGTACTGGAAATTCCGGAATGCGTTCGCGGTCTGGAAATGCGCGCCGGTGGTCACCACCGCCACCGGGTTGTCGATCTTGAAGGTCTGCGGCGGGACGATGTGCTCGACCGGCTTACCTTGGCGCTCTGTGACGATGGCTTCGTTCTCGTAGCTGATCAACACGTCACCGCTGCCCTGGACGAAGACATCCGTCGCCTCCCGTCCGGAACCAGGACGTAGTTTGACATGCTGACTGACCAACTTGTTGACGAAGTCGAGGCCCGCCTGAACATTTCGGCCGCCGTTGCTCTTCACCGCGTAAGGAGCCAGCAGGTTCCATTTCGCCGAACCAGAACTGAGCGGGCTGGGCGTGATGACCTCGACGCCGGGCCGCAGCAGGTCGTCCCAGTCCCTGATGTTCTTCGGATTGCCTTTGCGCACCACCAGGCTCACCACTGAGCCGAACGGGATGCCCTTGGTGAGGTCGGTGTTCCAGTCCTCGGATACCTTGCCCGCCTTGACAAGTCGGGTGACGTCGGGCTCGACGGAGAAGTTCACCACGTCGGCGGGCTTACCGTCGACGACACCGCGAGACTGGTCACCCGAGGCGCCATAGGAGGTGATCACCTCGACGCCCCGGCCTTCCGGGGAGGCACTGAACGCGGGAATAACCTTGCTCCACCCGGGTTCCGGCGCCGAATACGCGACGAGGGTGATACTCGATCGCGCGTTCACCGCCGCGCCCCCGACTACGTCGCTAGGACCTCCCCCGCAGGCCGTCACGACGCTGATGGCGACAGCGAACGCGACGACATGCCGGCACCTGCGCGCAACACCTCCGATGCCGCCGTCGGCGTCGAGCATGGGCGACCTTTCGATGCGGGCTTCGGGTGACTGGGCTGATCCCGGGTTGTTCGAGCGTGCTCGGCAGGTTGCATGCACCCCGATACACGACCGCGCGCGGTACGTTCCTAGCGACAACAGTGCTTGTCAGCGACGACCCAGTCAGCCGCGGTCAGGAGCGACACCGCGTCGCTTTTGCCTGGGCCGGATGCTGGGCGCATGGCGGGAAGCCTAACAGAATGCGCCTGACTCACCGGTTGCAGCCAAGGCGGCCTCAGCGGGTCAACAGCCAGGTCAGTATCACCAGGACGACGAGTGTGATCAGCACCCACGTCACCGGGGATCCGGGCAGTTTGATCACCTACGGGCCCTCATCTCGCCGACCCGTCGACGATGGCCGCCGCCCGGGCCGCGCGCGCCGCAGCGCCTGGGTTCCGTAGCCCAGCAGGCTGTCCAGGGCCACCGCGACGAGGTAGGCCAGTACCAGCACCACGGGCATCACCACGATCGTCTGCAGGACGAAGCCGAGCCCGGACAACCACAACTCGACGCCGTCCCACCAACTCAGGAACCCGTCCACCGGGCTCACCCTATTCGCAGCGGGGCACTGATCCAACGTGTCAAGATCGGCCGGTGTCCATTGATCCGGCTGGTGAGCCGGTAATCGAACAAACCTCCTGCCTGATTGCCGGCGGCGGACCGGCGGGCATGGTGCTTGGCCTGCTGCTCGCGCGCGCCGGCGTCGACGTCACCGTGATGGAGAAGCACGCCGATTTCCTGCGGGACTTCCGCGGCGACACTGTGCACGCCAGCACCTTGCGTTTGCTGGACGAACTCGGTCTGGGAAAGCAGTTCGAGCGGCTTCCGCACCGGATGATCGACAGCATCCACATGCAGCTGCAGGGTGTCCCGGTGGAGTTGGACCTGCGGCGGCTTCCCGGCGCGCACAAGCACATCGCCTTGGTGCCGCAGTGGGATTTGTTGGAGTTGGTGGCCACCGCGGCCGAAGCCGAGCCGACTTTCCGGCTGCTCCGCAGCACCGAGGTGACCGGCATCATCACGGAAGGCGACCGGATCACCGGCGGGGAGTATCGCGGCGCCGACGGGCAGACCCGGCAGCTGCGCGCCGCGCTGACCGTAGCCTGCGACGGCCGCTCCTCGACGCTGCGCTCGGCGGCCGGCCTGATCCCACACGGATTCGGAGCCCCAATGGATGTGTGGTGGTTCCGCCTGCCGCGCCAGGCCGACGACCCCCGCGGGCTGGCCGGCGTGATGGGAGACGGACACGCCACGATCACCATCGACCGCGGCGACTACTACCAGATCGCTTACATCATTCCGAAGGGAACCGACGCGCAATTGCGCGCAGAGGGCATCGAGGCGCTGCGCCGGGTGCTGGCCGGTCAGGTTCCCTGGCTGGCTGGCCGGGTCGACACGCTGGCGTCCTTCGACGAGGTGAAACTGCTTGACGTGCAACTCAACCGGCTCAGGCGCTGGTATCGCGACGGGCTGCTGCTGATCGGGGACGCGGCGCACGCGATGTCACCGGTCGGTGGGGTCGGCATCAACTTGGCGGTAGCTGACGCGGTCGCCGCGGCGCGCATCCTGGCCGAACCCCTGCGCGCCGGGCGGGTGC
>NZ_JBARMY010000285.1:0-1515 GCF_049802695.1 Mycobacterium sp. | reverse complement strand
TCTCAGCGTCGATCAACCGTCGAGCAGATTCGCCAGCTTCGGTGACTCGCGCATCACCGAGGTCGGTTTGCAGCTGGATGTGAAACTCGCAGCCCTGCTGCACCTGCTCGGTCTGCCGGTGCCCCATGAACTCGAACAGACCTAACACCGGAGAAGACGCGGAACCGACCTCTGGAATCGCTGACTATCCGACACCAAGAACGGCAAGCCGCGTCACCTCTGACCGAAGCAAGTACCCGATCGCCAGGCCGCCGGTTCCGAATGGAGCAGACATGAAAGACACCCCTATCCATGCTCAGTACTCGACTGCCCTATCGCGGCACAACATTGAGCTGGCCCTCATTGCCGCCGGAAAGGACTTGAACCACCTTCAACCCGCGGATCTCGCGCTGCTCGAGGACTTCCACACGATGGGTCGCATTGCCACAAGCCAGCTGGTGGATCTGACCGGGATCAGACCTGAGAATCGGGTGCTCGATGCGGGCAGCGGGATCGGCGGTACCGCCCGCTTCGTCGCCGAGCGGTGTCGGTGCAGGGTGACCGCGGTCGATCTGACCAAGGAGTACTGCGAAACGGCCCTTTGGCTAAATCAGCTTGTCGGGCTGGACGACCAGGTTTCGGTTCAACAAGCAGACGTCACCGAACTGCCCTTCGCCGATGAAAGCTTCCAGGTGGTGTTCAGCCAGCATGTTCAGATGAACGTGGCCGACAAAACCCGCCTCTACCGGGAGGCACGCCGGGTACTGGTCGACGGGGGGCGGATCGCCGTGTGGGACATCACATCTGGCGGGCGCGACGACCCCGACTACCCACTGCCGTGGGCTGACCAACCCGAGCTCACTCATCTGGCCACTCCCGACCAGTTGCACGCTGTCGTGGAGTACTCCGGATTCGCAGTCGAGCACTGGAAGGATCTCACCGACGAGGCTGCGTCGACGATGCAGATGTTCCTGACGCTGCCCCTCAATCCGCTCGGACTGCACGCCTTCGTCCCAGACTTCGCCGAGAAAGCGCACAACCTCACCGTTGCCCTCACCGACGGACGGCTCCGAGCTGTCCAAGCCGTCGCACACGCAATCGCCCATTAACTGCGCAGAGGCCGGGATGGAAATCCGCAGGGACAGCGCTTTACTGCCGCTGCAGCCCCGCACGCAGCACAACGAACTGGCATCGTGATGCCGTCATCACTGTAATCGGCTTGCGAGCAACCAATATAGAGCCTGCTAACCCGCGGGACGTACCTTCCGAGCGTGGGCGAGTCGGTAGGAGGTGGTGCCGGTTTCAATGATCTGGCCGGCGAACGTCAACCTGTTCACAATGGCCGCGCATAGCCGGGTGTCGGCGGAATGTCCTTGTCCAAGAAGCAAACGGCTCCAGCCGGCCCCCTAGAGGGCACAAATCCGTCACTCGACGCCGTCGTCGCCGATGGTACTCGGACATTCAATCACCGGTTTAATTGCGACAATGGGCGGCGCTCGACTCCCCGACCGGTGGCCACTTTTGCACTGATCCGGG
>NZ_JBARMY010000284.1:0-10573 GCF_049802695.1 Mycobacterium sp. | reverse complement strand
GCTCTGACCGGCGCGGGCGACCAGCGCGTCGTACACCAGCGTGAACGATTCGTCGATGCGGGCGTAGACCTGCACGGAGGCGCCGCCCGGGTGCCGGGTCATCATCGTCACCAGCCGGGACCCTTCGCCCGGAGTCGCCCGCTGCTCGGCGGCCGTCAGCTGCGCATCCGGAAGCACATCGGCCAGAGCGGAGTTCACCAGCGAGGGCAGGTCGGTCAGGCCGCGGGGCTGATACTCCCAGACGTGGCGGCCGTCGGGCAGCGCCACGTGCGCCCCCGGCATCACCACAACGCTGCTGCCCGAGGAGAAGCTGACATCCAACCAGTGCTCTTTGCGCTTGAACCGGGTCTGCGGGATGTTCGCGTAGTCCTGCGGCGCGGTGGCCCGGCTGAACAGAGTCGTGACGTCCAGGTTGTGGCCGTACACGTAGAGCTGCGCCATCGTCGAGATCATCGACTCGACTTCGTCCTGCTTGCGGGCCAGCGTCGGGATCAGCTGAGCGTCGTGCAGCCCGGCGGACGCGGTGGTCAGGCCGACCTGCATCAGCGCCACCGGGTTGGGCGCCAGTTCCAGGAAGGTGGTGTGTCCGCTGTCGACGGCGTTGCGGATGCCCTGGGTGAAGTAGACGCTGTGCCGCAAGCCCTTCTTCCAGTACTCGACGTCGTGAATCGGCTCTGATCCTGGCTTGATGTAGCGGCCTTCGTGCACCGTGGAGAAGAGCCCGGCGGTCGGGCTCAGCGGCTTGATGCCCTGCAGTTCCGCCGACAGCTCGCCGAGCAACGGCACCATCTGCGTGGTGTGGCTGGCGCCCTTGGTCTGGAACTTGCGGGCGAACTTGCCCTCGGATTCGGCGCGGGCGATGATCGCGTCCACCTGTTCGGGCGGACCGCCGATGACGGTCTGGGTCGGTGCGGCGTAGACGCACACTTCCAGGTCGGGATAGTCGGAGAACACTGTCTTGATCTCGTCGGCGGAATACTCCACCAGCGCCATCAATCTGATGTACTCGCCGAAGAGCATCGCCTCGCCTTCGCCCATCAAATGTGAGCGCGAGCAGATGGTGCGGGTTGCGTCGCGCAGCGACAGCCCACCGGCGAAGTATGCACATGCGGCCTCACCCAGCGACTGACCGACCACCGCGGCGGGCTTGGCGCCGTGATGTTTGAGCAGTTCACCCAAGGCGACCTGGATGGCGAAGATGGTGACCTGAGTGGTCTCGATCCCGTAGTCCTGCGAGTCGTCGAGAATCAACTCGAGCACCGAGTAGCCCAGCTCGTCCTGGACCAGCGCGTCGACCTTCTCGATCCACTCGGCGAAAACCTCGCTGCGCAGATACAGACTCTTGCCCATCTTGCGGTGCTGCGCACCGAATCCGGCTAGCACCCAGACCGGGCCGTTCGTCACCGGCCCGTCGACGCTGAACACGTTGGGCCGTTGCTTGCCCTCGGCGACGGCCCGCAGCCCCTTGATGGCCTCGTCGTGGTCATGGGCCAGCACTACCGCGCGGGACCGGCCGTGGTTGCGCCGCGACAACGATCGGCCGATCGATTCCAGCGACGACGCCTGCCCTTCCGGACTTTCCAGCCAGTCGGCCAACTCGGCGGCGGCGGCCTTCTTGCGCGACGTCATGAACGCCGACACCGCCAGCGGGATCAACGGCTTGGCAGCGCCTTCCTGAGCCTCTTGCGCCGCGAGTTCTTCGAGCGCGATCTCTTTGAGGCGCCGCGCCCCGTCGGTAACGCCGGGCAGTTCGGGCTCCGCGTCGTTCGCGGCCGCGGCCAGGTACTCGTCGTCGATGAACTCGCCGTAGTCGTCGAACCGCACACCGGCATACGACGCAGCCGTTCTCGCTTCCGGGGACGGCGATTCCGCCGGCTGCGGTTGCGGCTCCGGCTCCCGCTCGATCACGTCACGAGGCAGGACCTCGCGCACCACGACGTGCGCGTTGGCGCCGCCGAAGCCGAAGCTCGACACCCCGGCGAGCGCGTAGCCGCCGTATCGCGGCCAGTCGGTAGCAGTCTCGACGATCTTCAGTCTCTGTGCATCGAAGTCGATGTAGGGGCTGGGTCCGGCGAAGTTGATCGACGGCGGCAGCTTGTCATGTTGCAGCGCCAGCACCACCTTGGCCATGCTGGCTGCGCCGGCAGCCGATTCCAGGTGTCCGATATTGGTCTTCACCGCGCCCAGCAGCGCCGGGCGGTCGGCAGGACGCCCCTTGCCGATGACGCGCCCCAGCGCCTCGGCCTCGATGGGGTCACCGAGCACGGTGCCGGTCCCGTGCGCCTCGATGTAGTCCACATTGCGTGGGTCGATACCGGCGTCTTTGTACGCCCGGCGCAGCACCGCGGCCTGAGCGTCCTGGCTGGGCGCGATCAGGCCATTGGAGCGCCCGTCGTGATTGACCGCGCTGCCGGCGATGACGGCCAGGATCTGGTCGCCGTCGCGGCGGGCGTCGTCGACCCGCTTGAGCACCACCATGCCGCCACCCTCGGATCGGGTGTAGCCGTCGGCGTCCGAGGAGAATGACTTGATCCGGCCGTCGGGAGACAGCACCGCGCCGATCTCGTCGAAGCCTAGGGTCACCGCGGGCGTGATCAGGGCGTTGACGCCGCCGGCGACTGCGACGTCGGCTTCACCGCCGCGCAGCGCCTGCACCGCCTGGTGGATCGCCACCAGCGAGCTCGAGCACGCGGTGTCGACGGCCACTGAAGGCCCGCGGAAATCGTAGAAGTAGGACACCCGGTTAGCGATGATTGAGGTGGCGGTGCCGGTGATCGCATACGGGTGGGCGAGCGTCGGATCGGACACCGCCAGCATGCTGTAGTCGTTGTTCGATACGCCGACGTAGACGCCGACGGCTTCGCCGCGCAGGCTGGAGGCCGGGATGCGGGCCTGCTCGAGCGCCTCCCAGGTCAGCTCCAGCGCCATCCGTTGCTGCGGGTCGATGTTGTCGGCTTCGGTCTTGGCCACCGCGAAGAACTCGGAGTCGAAGCCCTTGATGTCCTTCAGGTAGCCGCCGCGGGTGCGGGCCTTACCGATCCGCTCGGCCAGCCTCGGCTCCTCCAAAAACTCCGACCAGCGGCCCTCAGGCAGGTCAGTGATCGCGTCGCGGCCTTCCAGCAGCGCCTGCCACGTTTCGTCCGGGGTGTTCATGTCGCCGGGCAGCCGGGTCGACAGTCCTACGATTGCGATGTCGACGCGTTCTGCCGGGCCCGGGCGCGACCAGTCGACAACATCGCTCTCGTCCTCAGTCCGTTCGGGCTCGCCTTCGATGATCCGGGTCGCCAGCGACTCGATCGTCGGATGCTGGAACGCGACCGCCACCGACAGGGTGACCCCGGTGAGGTCTTCGATGTCGGCGGCCATCGCGACGGCGTCCCGTGACGACAAGCCCAGTTCCACCATCGGGGTGAATTCGTCGATCGAGTCCGGCGACTGCCCGGTGGCATTGCCCACCCAGTTGCGCATCCACTGCCGCATCTCGGGGACGGTCATGGTTGTGCGCGCGGGCGCATTCGCGTGTGGCGTGCTGTTGACGCTCGGTGCGGAATCGGTGTCTATCTCAGTCATCGTGGTTCGTGGTCAGTTCGACTCGCCGGCGAAGGCGGTTGGCGACGCGACGCCGCGACGCAGGCTGTTGTTGATGTAGGCCTCCCGGCAGGCGCGGTGCCCGATCTTTCCGCTGGACGTCCGCGGGATGGTCCCGGCCTGTACCAGCAGGACGTCGCGCACGGTCACTCCGTGGCGGATCGCGATGGCGGCCCGGATGTCGTCGACGATCGGCTGGTATTCGAGTTTGTGTGCACCGGCGGCACGCTCGGCGACGATCACCAGCTGCTCGGAGGTGTCCTCGCGGTCGTACGTCAGCCCGATGTGCGGGTTGTTGAACACTTCCTGAGGCAGCTGGTTGGCCGGCACCGAGAAGGCGGCGACGAAGCCGGTGCGCAAGGCGCGGCTGGCCTCCTGCGCCGAGAACTCGATGTCCTGCGGGTAGTGATTGCGACCGTCGATGATGACAAGGTCCTTAATCCGGCCGGTGATGTAGAGGCCACCGTTGTGGTAGGTGCCGTAGTCACCGGTGCGTACCCACAGCCCGTCATCCGGGACGCCTTCGGCGTGTGACGGGTTGGCCCGCGACTTCAGGATGTTCTTGAACGTGTCCTGCGTCTCCTGCTCCCGGTTCCAGTACCCGATGCCCATGTTCTGGCCGTGCAGCCAGATCTCGCCGATCTGTCCGTCGGGCAGTTCGGTGGCCGTGTCGGCGTCGACGATGGTCGCCCACTCGTCCAGACCCACCTTGCCGGTGGACACCTGCGCGACGGCGTTCGGCGCGTCCGCGGCCACCTCGACGAACCGGTGCTTGTTCAGTTCCTCGCGGTCGACATAGGTGATGAGTGGCTTCTCGTCCATCGGGGTGGTGGAGACGAACAGCGTCGCCTCGGCAAGCCCGTAGGACGGCTTGATCACCGAGTCACGCAGGCCGAACCGCGCGAACGCCTCGTGGAACTTGCGCATCGACGCCACCGAGATCGGCTCGCTGCCGTTCATGATGCTTTTGACGCGGCTCAGGTCCAGCGGCGGCTCGCCGTCTTTCGGCACTCCGCGCACCGCGGCGTGCTCGAACGCGAAGTTCGGCGCGACGGAGTAGACATCGCCGGGAGAGTTCGGGTCCTCCCGGGCCAGCTCACGCATCCAGCGGATTGGCCGGCGCACGACCGCAGCGGGCGTCATGAAGGTGTTGTAGCGACCCAGCACCGGCGACAGCATGATCGCGATCAGCCCCATGTCGTGGAAAAACGGCAGCCAGGTGACACCGCGGTCGTCCTCTTTGCCCTCGAACGCGGTCAGCACCTGAATGACGTTGGTGGCCAGGTTCAGGTGGGTGATCTCCACGCCGGTGGGGATGCGGGTCGACCCGGACGTGTACTGAAGGTACGCGACGGTGTCGAAGTCTTTCCCCTCGGGCAGTTCCCAGGTGGATGCCACCTCGTTGGGCACGGCGTCGACGGCGATGACGCGTGGCCGCTCCTTGGCCGGGCGGCTGCGGAAGAATTTGCGCACGCCTTCGGCGGAGTCGCTGGTGGTCAGCACCGCCGCCGGCTCGCAGTCGTCGAGCACGGCGTGCAGTCGGCCGACGTGGCCCGGCTCAGACGGGTCGAACAGCGGCACCGCGATCCGTCCGGAGTACAGGGTTCCGAAGAACGACACCAGGTAGTCCAAGTTCTGCGGGCACAGGATGGCGATGCGGTCGCCCGGCTGAGTGACCTGCTGCAGACGTGCGCCCACCGCACGGTTGCGGGCGCCGAATTCCGACCAGGAGATGTCCCGGGCGATGCCGTCGCGTTCGGTGGAGAAGTCCATGAACCGGTAGGCCAGCGCATCCCCGCGCACCCTCGCCCATCGTTCGACGTGACGGACCAGGTTGGCATTGTCCGGGAAGGTGATCCGTCCGTTCACCACGAACGGGTTGTGGTATGCCACTGGCATTGGTCAATCTCCTGTCACGAGCGCGTTTTTTGGCTCTGCTGCATTACGTCGCTATGTGTCTAAATCTCTATGCCGGCGTTGCCGTCTCCGTTAGAGCCGGCCGAACGCCTTTCACCGCGTGCCTTGTTCTTCCCTGCAAGGCCAAACTGACCGATGGTTCCGAGGTGTGCTCACGTTTGCACCGCCATGACCCAGCCAGACTAACCACTGCAATCTTATTCTTCTCTTAATGTTACGGGTAATGGTAAGGGCCGACGCGGCAGTGACCAAATCTCAAGGTACCGCTTCTCATCTCAATCACCGTGTTGTGGCAGCTGTGTCCGCACAACCAGTTCACGCATCGCTCGGGCTGCTGCGTCGCAGCCGGTCACCCATGCTTGGGATGCGGCGCGTTCTCGATCAGGTTGCGCGCCCAACTCAAAGTCCATTCGGTGGCCGGCTGGCCGTCCGAACTCCAGAACTCGGGTGTGGCGTAGAGCGCGTGCACCGGCTGCCCGGCACCGCCGGCCAGTTGGTTGAGGGTGTTCGGCAGGTTGACGATGCTGAACGCCTCCTGGGGGGCGGCGCAGATGAGATCGCCGTGCCCGCAGATCTCGTTGGTCCGGTTGTTGAGCTCACCGAAGCCGCCCGGGCGCTTGCCGGTCATGGTCAATCCGAGCTCGGAGAGCACCGGCACCTCATTCAGGGTGACTTCGGCGCCCTGCCCCGGCGGGTCGTTACCGACGTCCTGACCGACGCCCGGCTCGCGGCGGCCGTCGGCGATCAGCGTCACGCCCAGCACCAGATCCTGGTCGATGGGTCCGCGGCCGTTGCCGATGTCGCTGGCGACGTCCCCGGCGATCACCGCGCCCTGTGAGAATCCGATCAGCACGTAACTGGTCAACGGGCACTTGGCGTTCATGTCGGTGAGCGCCTTGACCATCGCACGGGTGCCCTCGGCCCGGCTGTCGTTGTAGGAGATCTGGTTATCGGTGCTCATCGGATTGTGGAACTGCGCCGTGTACGCAACGGTGTACACCTCGACGCGGCTACCCGGGAATTGGTCGGCAATCGGCCTGGTAACGCTGAGCAGCAACGCCTTGGGGAACTGTGCCGGGTTGAGCGGGTCGTCCTGCGCTGACGACTCCCACGTCCCCGGCACGGAAATCAGGTCGACGTCGGGGCAGCTGGCGTCCTGGGACGGCGGCCGCGGCTTCGATGGCTGCCCTGGCTGCCCCGAGCTGCTAGTGGGCGGGACGATGCTGGGCGGCACTGCGCTGGGTGCCGGCTTGGGACCCCGAACCAAACCGACCACAATCACGATCACGAGGCCCACCAACAAAGCCACCGCCGCGGCGGCGGTCAGCGCGAGGACGCGGTGGCGTCGGCGCCGGGAAGTAGGCCGGGATTTTCGCCCGGGATTCTTTGCCATCATCTCCTGCCAGCAGAGTCGGTCGGTCAGGCGGTGTCGTGCGCGCGATCGGCGACAGCAGGTGAGTCCCCTGACCAGCCGTCGCGAGCAGTCGCACGGTAACGGAACCGACCCAAGGTATCCGGCGCAGCAGGAGAAAGCCGCCGTCGTACTGTCTGCTGCACCCCTTCACGGTACCGGCTGACAGCACGGATCCCCGGCCGGCGAACTGCCGGCGGACACGTGTCAGCGGATGGCGCCGGCGATGTCGCCGGACATTGCGGCCAACTCTGCGGACCACGATCCCCAGCCGTTGTCCCCACCGCCCGGGAAGTCGAAGTGGCCGTTGTGGCCGCCGACGTTGCGGTATTCCTGGTAGAAGAATCGGGCGCTGCCGGCGGCCTGGTCGGGGATGCCAATCACGGCGGCGGGATCACTGGCACCGGCCCCGTTCGGGCTGAAGACCCATATCCGCGTGTTGTTCTGCGCCAGCAACGCTGCATGCACGTAGGGGTCGTGCTGCTTGACCCGGCCCAACTGCGGCGCGCCGAACATACCGTAGACGTCTGTTCCAGCGAAGTTCTGGAAACCGGCGATGACGCCGCCGAAGATCGTGGTGTCTGACAGATCCAGGATGCCCGACATCGAGCCGGCATAGCCGTATCGGTCGGGATGGAAGGTGGCCAGCGCGAACGCGCCGTAGCCGCCCTGTGCGGCGCCCACGGCCGCGTTTCCTCCGGGGGCAAGGCCCTTGTTGGCAGCCAGCCAGTCCGGTAGCTCGCTGGATAGGAAGGTGTCCCACTGCTTGCTGCCGTCCTGCTCCCAGTTGGCATAGAAGCTGTAGGCGCCGCTGGCCGGTGCGGCCACCGAGATCCCCTTGCCGGCCAGAGTGTTCATCGCGTTACCGGCCGTCACCCAGTTGCTGACATCGGGGTTAGCGTCGAAGGCGTCGAGCAGAACGACCATGTGCGGCCCGCCGCCCATGAACGCCACCGGTATGTCGCGGCCCATCGCCGCGGACGGCACCATCAGGGTCTCGTAACCGGCGGCGCGCGCTGAGCCGCCGACGCCCGGCGTGACTGCGGTGACACCGCCCAGTCCCAGCGTGAGAACCGCAGCGCTCAGCACCCGCAGCATCGACAGACCCCTCATCTCCACCTCACTCGTGTCACCCGACAAGCCGGCTACCGACCCCGCAGAACCCCATCCCGCAAGGTAGTGAACCACATCCCGCACAGCGCGAGGGGCGGAAATGGCTAACGGCGACGACCCGATGAGTCGTCGCCGCCAGCCGGATATCCCGTCCGGGTTTTAGGTGCCTTGCGCCGGCGCCGCGTTGGGCGTCGCGCCGAGCGTCCGCTGCAGGTCGGGCTTCATCGCGTTCAGCTGGGAACCCCAGTACTCCCAGCTGTGGGTGCCGTTCTCCGGGAAGTTGAACACCGCGTTGTGGCCACCGGCGGCGTTGTAGGCGTCCTGGAACTTGATATTGCTGGACCGCACGAAGCCCTCGAGGAACTTCGCCGGCAAGTTGTCGCCCCCCAGCTCCGACGGCTTGCCATTACCGACGTACATCCAGATGCGGGTGTTGTTGCCCACCAACTCCGGAATATGCAGTGACGGGTCGTTGCGCGCCCACGCCGGGTATTCCTTCGGACCCCACATGTCCGCCGCCTTGTATCCGCCGGCATCACCCATCGACAGGTTGATCAACGACGGGCCCATGCCCTGAGAAGGGTCGAGCAGACCGGACATGGCGCCCGCGTAGACGAACTGCTGCGGGTGGTAGACGGCGAGGTTCAGCGCCGACGCCGCAGCCATCGACAGGCCGACCGCCGCGCTGCCGGTCGCTTTGACCCCCTTCTGCGAGGCCAGGTAGGACGGCAGCTCGCTGGTCAGGAAGGTTTCCCACTTGTAGGTCGAGCAACCCGCCTTACCGCAGGCCGGTTTGTACCAGTCGGTGTACCAGCTGGACTGCCCGCCGACCGGCATCACGATCGACAGGCCCGAGCCGTTGTACCATTCGAACGCAGGTGTGTTGATGTCCCAGCCGTTGTAGTCGTCCTGGGCGCGCAAGCCGTCCAGCAGGTAGACCGCAGGTGAGTTGGCTCCCCCACTCTGGAACTGGATCTTGATGTCGCGGCCCATTCCCGCCGACGGCACCTGCAGGTACTCGACCGGCAGACCGGGCTTGGAGAACGCTCCAGCGGTCGGCGAGCCTCCAATGACCCCGATCAGACCCGGCAGCAGAGCCGCACCAGCGGCCCCGACAGCGAGCCGGCGCGGCATACTGCTTACCGCGCCGCGGATCCTGTCAACCAGCTTCATCCTTACTTCCTCACCCTTCGTAAGCACATTCATTTCGGCGAAGTCTGCATGCGGAGCCCCGTTGCCCGGCGCAGCAGTGCCCGTGTAGTCAACCACATCACTACAGCCACTCTCTCCCCGAGTGCACCGCAGGACAGCTCAGCCCGGACGGTTTCCGCCGCGACACGCCGTTGGCCGGCGAGCGCCGCTGCAGGCGCCGGGAATGTGCCCGCGAACGACGGCCTGCCGGTGAGGCCCGATATCCGGCGTTGCTGTCACCGCCGCGTCGTTCGCTGTTGGGCGGGGACCGTTGGAACGCCCGGGACCGCCGAAAAAATTTTCCTCCAACCTCGCCACAGCGAGCCGCGAACCGCTTGATCAGCCCGACGACTACGGGCCCGTCGCGGGCAGGCCGTCATACGGAGGCCCACCGAATTCCGGCACTTCCAGACCGCACCGAATCAGCTCGTAGCGCGGCACTCGGTCGATGCGGTACCGGGTGAATTGCACCGAATGCAGCAGGTTCGACAGGAAGCGACGGGGACCCATCGGTGCCCGTACCGAGCTGAGCACTGACTGCGTCGCAGGACACTTCAGTGCCGCCCTGGCCTGCTCAACCCACGCCCGGTCGAGGTAGGGCGGTACATCCAGGAATGGGCCCTCAGCGATGGCCCAGTCCGGGAACAGGTTTTTGTCGTGGCCGATGCGGCTGTGCTGGAGGCGTTCGGTATGCGCGGCGATCGGGTTGGCCAGACCGATCTGGTCGATCACGCGCACCTCCAGGCCCACGTTCATGCCCAGCATGCCGAGATTGGTGAAAAACACGGTGTGCGGGCCCTGCCCGGGGACCACTCCCGGAGGCGGCGCGGCCGCGGGCACCACGTCCCACTGGTCGTAGTTGCCCGACGGCAGCAGCAGCGCGCCGGCCGGCGTGTTGTTGATGGCTACCAGCGCAGCACGCACCCTCGGGTAGTCGAGGTAGGCGGCCGCGGTGAGCGGGTGAGCCATCCCGGTGGCCTGGGCGTAGAACCGCCGCTCGTCGACGATGCCGGAGTAGGTCACCCGGGTGGCGTCGTCGCCCATCCCGGGCGAGTTCGCCGCCCACAGCGACCAGCCGACGAGCGCCAACCAGACCACGCTCACCGCACCGGCCAGCAGGTAGCGGGTTTCCCGGGAGAACCGTTTTCCTTCGGGGAACACGACGGGAATCACCGCAACGGGCGCCAGCAAACAGAACAGCGGCACCAGCAGGACTCGACCGTGCATGAAATCGCCACCCTGCCGTATCCAGTACAGGGCCTGCAGCAGGCCGCTGACGGCAATGAAGACGACCACCGTCGACGGGTTCTGCACCGCGCGCGACCGTGGGCCGGGCCTGGCCGGGCTTTGGAC
>NZ_JBARMY010000283.1:0-5221 GCF_049802695.1 Mycobacterium sp. | reverse complement strand
CGCGGCACCTGAGCGGCGACGGTGCCTGCGGCCAGGATCAGCGGTAGTTTCAGGACCGTTCGACGCTGCACGATGTGACCATAAGTCGCCCGCAGCGGTGTCCCCGGTATTTGCGTGCCGCGTCGCGACAGTTAGGTTGAAAAACGTTATCTGGCCGTCACTCGGCGCAGCCGCGCTAGCTCAGAGCTTGATCGATGTCAGCGATCAGGTCCTCAGTGCCTTCCAGCCCGATCGAGATGCGAACCACATTGTCGCCAAGTCCGATTGCGGCCCGCCCCTCAGCGCCCATCGCCCGGTGAGTGGTGGTCGACGGATGGGTGATCAGCGACTTCGCATCGCCGAGGTTATTGGAGATGTCGATGAGCCGCAGCTTGTCCAGCACCTCGAAGGCACGCTGCTTGGCCGCGCTTTCCGGGGCGTCGAGCGCGAAGGTGACGACGGTGCCGCCGCCGGACATCTGGCGCTTGGCCAAGTCGTGCTGGGGATGCGACGGCAGATAGGGGTAGCGCACCCAACTCACCGCTGGGTGACCCTCCAGGAATTCGGCGATGCGATGGGCCGAGGCGTTGCTGTACTCCACCCGAACTGACAGAGTTTCGAGGCCTTTCAGCAAGATCCAGGCATTGAAGGCGCTCAACGCCGGGCCGGTGTGCCGCATCAGCTTTTGCACCGGACCGTCGATGTACTCCTTGTCGCCCAGGATGGCACCGCCCAGCACCCGGCCCTGCCCGTCGAGGTGCTTGGTACCCGAGTACACCACCACATCGACGCCCAGCGGCAATCCCTGCTGCAGCAGCGGTGTGGCAAAGACGTTGTCCAGCACTACTTTTGCGCCCGCGGCATGAGCCAGATCGCTGACCGCGGCGATGTCGACAAGCGACTGCATCGGATTCGACGGGGTCTCGAAGAATACCGCCTGGGTGGGCACCGCCAGCGCTTCTTCCCATTGGGCGAGGTCGTCGCCGTCGACGAAGACCGTTTCAACTCCCCAGCGCGGAAGGATCTCGTTGCAGACCACGAAGCAAGACCCGAACAGGCTGCGCGCGGCGATCAACCGGTCGCCGGCACCCAAAAGCGCGCCCAACGAGGTGAAGACCGCCGCCATACCGCTGGCGGTGGCGAACGCCGCCGGCGCGTCTTCGATCAGGCGGAGCCGCTCCTCGAACATGGTGACGGTCGGATTGCCGTAGCGCGAGTACACATAGCGGTCCACCTCGCCGGCGAACGCCTGCTCTGCGGCGGAAGCGCGTTCGTAGACGTAGCCTGACGCCAGGTAAAGCGCCTCGGCCGTCTCTTCGAACTGCGAGCGCAGCAGCCCGCCCCGTACGCCGATGGTGGCCTGGCCGACCCCGTCCGGCAGCGGCGCCGGCGTGCGGATGGACTCGCGCTCTCCGTTATCACCGGTCACTTGCGCCGCTCCTCCTCATCGCTGCGCTCTGCATCGTCGCCGGCGGGCGTCATGACTGCTTCCAGGGCAGACCTATCGCCCGCCAGCCGGATCCGCCGCGGTGACCGGCGTCATCAAGGTGGCCTTCGAAACCTTCCAGGACGTTGTAGGACGGAGCGATACCGGCCTCGGTGGCGGCCTCGGCCGCGCTGATCGAGCGGTTGCCGGAGCGACACAGGAACACGATTGGTCGGTCATCGGCATCGGCGGGCACCTGTTCGGACAGCTCGGCGAGGAAGTTCTCGTTGCGCTGACCGTCGGCCCGGTTCCACTCGATGTAGACGACGTCACGGCCCAGGCTGGACAGATCGGGCACACCGACGAAGCGCCATTCGGCATCGGTGCGGACGTCCACCAGCACCGCTTGGGGGTTGTCACTGAGCAGCTTCCAGGCCTGCTCAGGCGTGATATCTCCGGCGTAGCTCACCCGCGTGAGTGTCGCACACTCAGCTGAGGGCCCACTGAATCAGGGTTGGGGCAGCCGACGCAACACGGCAGCCACCTGGCGGGAGCGGTCACGCGCCGTCGAGATGTCCGGAGCGGTGGCAAGGGCTGCGCCGAACCGGCGCCGCGACTCCGTCCCGCGACTGCTGAAAACCCGAATATCGCTTTCTGGAACGGCGAGCGCGTCGGCAAGCGCAGCGGAGGTGTGCGGCTCCGCGTGATCGGCCGCGGCGATCGCATCGTGGCCGGCGTGGATGACCTGCGCAGCGCCCGGCGAAATCATGACCGTGTCCACCGTGAGGCCCAGAGTGACCCGGGCCTGCAGCTCGAACTGCGAGAGCCGCTGGGTACGCAGCGTCACCAGTCCACTTTCCAGTGGACGGGCAGTGACGTCGCTGAAGTAGACCTCGTCGCCGGCGACCATCAAATCGACAGCAAAGAAGCCACGGCCGCCCAGCGCCTTGACGATGCGGGCAGCGATCGACTTCGCCGAATCCAGCGCCGCTGGGCTCAGCTGTTGCGGCTGCCAGCATTCCAGCACGTCGCCGCCGGGCTCGCTGTGCCCGATCGGTGCGCAGAACTCGATTCTCATTCCCGCCGAGCCCTCGCTTGCCACGGCGAGCAACGTCACGTGAACGTCGACCTCGACCGCGGTTTCCGCCAGCACACGGTTGTGGGTCAGTGCGCTCCCCGCCGACACCGCGCGCTGCCAGGCCGGTTCCACCTCGTCGGGCTTAGACACCCTGGACTGGCCCTGGCCGCCCGCCTTGAGCGGCTTCACCACCAACGGAAACCCGGCGTGCGCGGTCACCGCCTTGAGCTCGTCCAGTGAGCCGGCGAACCAGAACGGCGCAGTCGGCAGCCCCAGCCCGTCGGCGGCCAGCCGCCGCAACCCTTCCAGGTCGTTGCTCAGCCGCGCGCCGCGAGCGCTCGGCACCACCCGGGCGGACTGAGTTTCCGCGACCGCGGTCAACGCGTCGGCGGCGACCGCCTCGCTCAGGGGCACGACGTAGTCAGGCCGTATCCGCCCGATCTCCGCCATCAGCTCGTCGGCGGCGGTCATCTTGACCACCAGCGACTGGTCGGCAACGCCGTGCGCGGGCGCGTCGGCATGCGCTTCCACCGCGATCACTTCGGCGCCGAGACGCTGAAAAGCGATCGTCAGTTCGCGCGCCAACTCGTCGGAACCCAGCAGCATCACCTTGATCCGGTGACCGTCGTCGCGACGTCGCGCCGCCGGATTCGTCGACTCGTCGCGCCGGTCGTGCTCTTCATTGCGCTCCGCTGTGCGGCCCTGGCCCACCGGACCGCCCGACCCGTCAGTCATCGCGCTGCGCCCTGAGCCGGTTCATCCGTCGTCGCGCTAGATGCATGCTGCTCAGGATAGGTGCGCAAATCGCGGCGCCGGCGCCGGACTTCCGGTCGAGTGAGACGAGCTGCGAAGAAGGTGCGGGCAGAGGTCCAGCACGGTGTCGGCCAGGCCGAGGATGGCGACGTTCGGAGCGCCAACGAAGAGGGCGTCTGATGATTCCGCCACCACCGGCCTCCGGGTGATCAGCCGCCTCGGCTCAGGGCTGACCGGGCAGCAGCCGCACCATCAGCGCGTGCACCTCGGCCAGCAGGTTCTCGTCCTCGTCGACGAGTTCACCGGAGATGAATGCTTTACGGCCCTCCGCCGAGTCGACGCGGCCGCGTACGACCAGCGGCGTGTCGATCGGCGTGACCGCGCGGTAGTCCACTTTGAGGAAGGCGGTGCGGCTGATCGGGCGCGCCGCAGCGTGCACCACCATCCCGCACAACCAGTCGAACACCAGCGGTATGACCCCGCCGTGCACCGCCATGTTGCCGCCAACGTAGTAGCGGCTGAAGTGGCCGCGCATCTCCACCCCGTCGGGGTCGAATTTCGCCATGTTCCACGGCGGCATCAAGATGCTGCCCATCCCTGGCAGCGAGGGAGCACGTCCGGCGGGAGCCACCCCCTCGGGCACCTGGAACGGGTCGAGCGACTCGACCAACTCTTCGGCCCGCCCGGCCACCTCTTGCCACTTGTCGTCGTCCCCCAGGTCAGTCGAGACCGCCAGGTCCTGCAGGCGCCGCATGGCGGTGACGAAGTTGGCGAAACCCGGGCCCGGCTCGGCGATGTCGTAACGCGGGAAGCCACCGTGCTTGCCGTAGTCGGGATCGGTAGCCTCCGGCTGGTCGCTCATCCGCGGGCCTGCAGCACGTCGCGGCGCACGATGGTCTGATCCCGGCCCGGACCTACGCCGATGCACGAAACATGCGCTCCAGCAAGCCCTTCCAGCCTCAGCACATAGTCGCGCGCCTTGGCCGGCAGGTCGTCGAATGTTCGCGCTGCGGAAATGTCCTCCCACCAGCCCGGCAATTCCTCGTAGATCGGCTCGGCGCGGGACAGATCGCTCTGGGTCATCGGCATCTCGTGCGTGCGCTCCCCGGCCACCGTGTAGCCCACACACACCGGCACCGTTTCGAGGCTGGAGAGCACGTCGAGCTTGGTCAGGAAGTAGTCCGTGATGCCGTTGACCCGGGTGGCGTAGCGAGCGACCACCGCGTCGAACCAGCCGCAGCGCCGACGCCGACCGGTGGTGACCCCGAATTCACCCCCGGTCTTGGACAGGTACTCGCCGTGCTGATCGAACAGCTCGGTGGGGAACGGGCCCGAGCCCACCCGGGTGGTGTAGGCCTTGAGGATCCCCAGCACGGTGGTGATCCGGGTCGGTCCGATGCCCGAGCCGACGGCGGCTCCACCGGCGGTCGGGTTGGATGACGTCACATAGGGGTAGGTGCCGTGGTCGACGTCGAGCAGGGTGCCCTGTGATCCCTCCAGCAACACCGTCTCGCCGGCTTCCAACGCGTTGTTGAGCAGCAGCCGGGTGTCGGCGATGCGGTGCCGGAAGTGCTCGGCTTGCTGCAGTAGAGCATCGACCACGTGCGCCGGGTCGAGGGCTTTGCGGTTGTAGATCTTGACCAGCACCTGATTCTTGAATTCCAGCGCCGCCTCGATCTTGTGGGCCAGCAGCGCCGGATCGCGCACGTCGGCGACGCGGATCCCGAGGCGGGCGATCTTGTCCTGGTAGCACGGCCCGATCCCGCGACCCGTCGTGCCGATCTTTTTGCTGCCCATATACCGCTCGGTCACTTTGTCGATGGCCACGTGGTAGGGCATCAGCAGGTGCGCGTCGGCGGAGATCAACAACCGGGAGGTGTCCACGCCGCGGGCTTCCAAGCCGGCCAGCTCGGTCAGCAACACGCCGGGATCGACCACCACCCCGTTGCCGATCACGTTCGTGACGCCGGGCGTCAGCACACCGG
>NZ_JBARMY010000282.1:0-10000 GCF_049802695.1 Mycobacterium sp. | reverse complement strand
GCCGACCTGCGGCGCGCCCCTTGCGTTGAGGACCGCCACTGTCAGGTCGCGGCGGGTCGGCCGGCCGATGCGTGCGTCGAACTGCACCGGCTCACCCACCATCACCCCGCCGAAGTC
Organism: Mycobacterium sp.; assembly: GCF_049802695.1. GTDB lineage: Bacteria > Actinomycetota > Actinomycetes > Mycobacteriales > Mycobacteriaceae > Mycobacterium. The sequence continues at coordinate 9,883 of NZ_JBARMY010000282.1, read as the reverse complement.
GCGCGCCGAGGCGAAAACCACGACACAACCGGACATCTCATCGGGCCCGAGGCGGTGCAGCGTGGCGCGGAACAGCAAGCGGCTGCTGCCCACCGACATTGCGCTTTCGCTCGGAGTGACGAGCACCCGGGCGGCCCGCCCGTACGCGGCGGTGATCGGGTGGTGGCGAACTGCGTTGGCGCGCATGGCAACCGCCAACCCGTAACCCGTGCCGACCACACCGACCGCCAGCACTGTGACGCTGATCGCCCGCAGCCGTGTGACGCCATCCGGGCGACACCCGAGCCGCCACAGCCGCAGCCCTGCGACCGCGGCGACGATGGCACTCAGCGATGCCAACGCCGCACCGACCGGCCAGACGATTCCGGCCGCGGTGACCAGCCAGCCGGTCAGCGCACCAGGCACCAGCCGCACGTCCAGCAGCGCTGACGGGTGCTCGGCAGCCGGCGGCCGGTCCGACGGCTGACCCCCGTCCGCGTCTTGCTCGCCTCCCACTTCGAGGTCTCAGACGCGGACCAACGCCCGCAACTTTTCCAGCCTGGCCGGGCCTATGCCGTCGACGTCGGCGAGTTGATCCACGCTGGTGAACTTGCCGTGCGCCTCCCGCCACTTGACGATCGCGGCCGCGGTAACCGGCCCGACGCCCGGTAAGGCGTCCAGCTGCTGTGTCGTCGCGGTGTTGAGGTCGACCACCTCACCCGGCTTGCCGGTCGGTTGTCCGGCTGCTCCGCCTGGGGCGGTCGACGTGCCCGTGGCGGCCGAGCCGGAATTGACCGAACTGCCCAGCGCCGTCGGCAGCCCCGCTCGAGGCGCGATGCCTACGACGATCTGCTCGCCGTCACCGACCGGGCGGGCGATGTTCAGCCCGATGGTGTCCGCTCCGTCGACCACCCCACCGGCGGCTTTGAGCGCATCAGCGATCCTTGCGCCGGGCGCCAAGGTCACCAGTCCCGGCGTATGGACAAGGCCGACGACACTGACGACCAGGGGGATGTCTGGCTTGGCTGACGGGGCGATTGCCGGCGCACGGCTGGCCGACGACGCCATCTCTACGGGTGGGAGTTTGGCCGAGGTGACCGGCGCGGGCTGTGCACGCATCAGGGTGAAAACCGTCACCAGCACCGCGATGGCGGCGATCAACGCCAGCCCGACCGCACCGGCGCGGGCCGGATCAGCACGCACGCTCGCCAGCCAGCCGCCGCCGGCTGAGCCGTCCGGAAGCCAGCGGGGCAACAGCGAATTGGGGTCGTTGTCCTCGTCGCTGCCGTCTTCATCGGATTCGGCGCCGGCAGCCGGCTCTGCACCCAGTCGTCGGCGCAGTCGCTCCATGGGCAGTTCTGTTCGCATGCGCCGACGGTAAGCGCGAACACCGCCAGAACGGCCGATCACAACCCCGCCGAGCGCACGTTCTGTGGACCAATCGCGCACTGTGCACTTTCCGCGCCGACATCGGCTGCGCCGAGAGGGTTTGACGACCCGTCGGCCGGGTAGCCGGAGTCCATGGTACTTGCTCTAATCACCGGCGCGTCAAGTGGAATCGGCTTCGAGCTGGCGAAGCGGTTTGCGCAGGACGGCTACGACTTGGTGATCGCGGCCGACAACGATGAGATCCACACCGCCGCCACCACACTGAAAGCGTCAGGCGTCGAAGTAGAGCCGGTGCAGGTCGATCTGCGCAAGCCGAAAAGCGTGGAGAAGCTCTACCAGCAGGCCACCGCCGGCGGGCGGCAACTGGACGCCGCGGCGTTGAACGCCGGCACCGGTCAAGGCGGCAAGTTCGTCGACACTCCTCTCGAGGCCGACCTGAACATCATCGACCTCAATGTCAGATCGACCGTGCACCTGGCCAAGCTCGTACTGCGTGACATGGTGCCCCGCGACAGCGGCAAGGTGTTGCTCACCTCGTCGGTCGTGTCGATGATGCCCGGCCCCTACCAGCCGATCTACAACGCTTCCAAGTCGTTCGTGCAGTCGTTCGCCGAGGCGCTGCAGGACGAGTTGCGCAACACCGGGGTTACCGTGACGGCGCTGTTGCCGGGACCGACCGACACGAACTTCTTCAACCGCTCAAACCAGCTCAACACGCTCCTCGGGCGCATCCCGAAGGACGACCCGGCCAAAGTGGCCGAGCAGGGTTACCAGGCACTGGTGCATGGTCGCGGCCAAGTCGTCGCTTCATCGCTGACCACCAAGATCATGGGCGTCAGCAACCGGTTCCTACCCGATTCGGTCAAATCCGCTGCCAACCGGTTGATCGCCAAACCAGTCAAGCAGCGCTGACACGAGCAGTCCGCCGCGCACTCAGACACCCGGTTACGGTTGGCCGGCGCGGGCGGCCTAACGTGCAGAGCAGCACCGTCGGTGATTGTTTTCTCCGGCGGCCATCCAGCAGAGGAGGCTGCGATGCAACTGGCGCTCAGCGCGGAAGAAGCCGCGTTCCGCGACGAACTGCGCACGTTCTACACCACGGAGATCCCCGCCGACATTCGCGAACGGAGCCGGCTCGGCTTGGGGCCCAGTCGCGATGACATCGTGACCAGTCAAAGAATCCTGCACAAGCACGGGCTGGCTGTGCCGAACTGGCCTGTCGAATGGGGCGGTAAGGATTGGACGCCCGCTCAGCAGCAGATCTGGCTCGACGAGATGCAACTGGCTTGCGTGCCGGAGCCGCTGAACTTCAACACCAAGATGGTCGGTCCGGTGATCGCCGAGTTCGGCTCCGACGAAATCAAACAACGCTTCCTGCCGCCGACGGCCAGCCTCGACATTTGGTGGTGCCAAGGCTTCTCAGAACCCGAAGCCGGTTCCGACCTGGCCTCGCTGCGCACCACCGCGCACCGCGACGGTGACAGCTACGTGGTCAACGGCCAGAAGACGTGGACAACCCTCGGCCAGTACGCGGACTGGATCTTCTGTCTGGTCCGCACCGACCCGCAGGCGCCGAAACGGCAGGCCGGAATCTCCTTCGTGCTGATCGAACTCGACACCCCCGGCATCACAATGCGGCCCATCAAATTGATCGACGGCGGTGTCGAGGTCAACGAAGTGTTTTTCGAAGATGTCCGGGTACCTGCCGATCAGCTCGTCGGCGAGGAGAATCAAGGTTGGACGTACGCGAAGTTCCTGCTGGGCAACGAGCGAACCGGCATCGCTCAACTCGGCCGAACCAAAGTCCGCCTCGCCGAGGTGAAGGAAAAGGCGGGCGAATCCGGCGTGCTGGCTGACCCGCTGTTCGCTGCGCGACTGGCCGAAGTCGAAAACCAAGTGCTGGCACTGGAACTCACGCAGATGCGGGTTGCGTCCGGCTCGGCCGCCGGTAAGCCGAACCCGGCCTCATCGGTGCTCAAGCTGCGCGGCAGCCAACTGCAGCAGGAGGCGACCGAGCTCCTCGTCGAGGTGGCCGGTGCTGACGCACTGCCGTTCGCGGCCGGTGACGACATCGCTTCGCCGGAGTGGGCGCAGCGCGCCGCGCCGCGCTACCTGAACTACCGCAAGACATCGATCTACGGCGGCAGCAATGAGGTGCAGCGCACCATCATCGCGTCCACCATTCTGGGTTTGTGAAGACAGGAGCGGCAGGCAGTCATGGACTTTCAGTTAAGCGACGAGCAGACGCTGCTTCGCGACACCACCCGCGATCTGTTGGCTCGCGCCTACGACCCGGAAAGCCGTAACAAGGTCATCGACAGCGATCTCGGCTGGAGCCGCGAAGTGTGGGGCCAGCTCGCCGAGACGGGGATCCTGGGACTAGGGTTCGATCCGGACGAGGCCGGGCAGCTTGAAATCATGGTCGTGCTCATCGAACTGGGCCGGCGACTGGCGCCGGAGCCCGTCGTACACGCGGCACTGGCTCCGGGCGCGGTCATCGCCGAGTTCGGGAACCAAGAGCAGAAGCGGCTTCTGGACGACGTGGCGGCCGGAGAGCACCTGCTGGCATTCGCCCACCTGGAGCCCAAGCTGCGCTCGGCCTACGGCGAACTGACCACTCGCGCTGTGCGGCAAGGTGATTCTTGGGCGCTGAACGGCCACAAGAACCCGGTGTTCGCCGGTGACAGCGCCGACACCCTGGTGGTCAGCGCGGCGTTGCCCGACGGCGGGACGGGATTGTTCCTGGTCGAGGCCGGCGCGACCACCCGGCATCCGTACCGCACCTTCGACGGCCAGCGTGGCGCGCAGATCGATCTGAACGACGTTCCTGCCGAAGCTCTCGGTGACGCTGCCGACGCATCGTCGGCGATCCGCGACACCATCGTCCGGATTCAGTCGGCACTGTGCAGTGAAGCGGTGGGTGCGATGGAGGAAGCGCTGCGGCTGACCACCGACTACCTCAAGTCCCGTAAGCAGTTCGGGGTCACGCTGAACAAGTTCCAGACGCTGACGCAGCGCGCCGCCGACATGTACGTCTCCCTGGAACTGGCGCGCAGCATGAACTACTACGCCGCCATGTCGATCGCCGACGAAAACCTCGATCCGGTGATCGCGGCACGGGCCAAGCTGCAGATCGGCCAGTCCGGACGTCACGTCGCTCAGGAAGCGATCCAACTGCATGGCGGCATCGGCATGACCGCTGAGTACCCGGTCGGCCATTACGCCGCCCGGTTGACCGCGATCGAGCAGACGCTGGGCTCGTCGCGCGAGCAGCTGCGCGTTCTCGTCGATCAGCTCGGCGACTACACCGTCGCGTCGCTGTAGAACGGCGGCACGCATGACCGAACTGTCTGAGCGGGCCACATGACCACATCCAGCGTCGACCGGCCGCTTCGAGTGATCCAATGGACCACCGGCAACATCGGTCGGCGATCGCTGCACGCCATCATCGGCAGGCCAGACATGGAACTGGTCGGCGTCTACGCGCACGGTCAGGAGAAAGTCGGCGTCGACGCCGCGAAGCTGGCCGGTTGGCCGGAATCGACCGGGGTCGAGGCGACCAACGACGTGGACGAACTGCTCGCGCTCCGTCCGGACGCCTGCTGCTATAACCCGCTGTGGCCCGACATCGACGAGTTGGTGCGACTGCTCGAGTCGGGTGTCAACGTGTGCTCGAGTGCGGCCTGGATCACCGGCGGAAAGCAGACGTCCGAAGACCGCCAACGCATCGTGGACGCCTGCGCGCGGGGCGGCTCGTCGATCTTCGGCAGCGGAGCCCATCCCGGGATGACCAACTTGGTGGGAATGGCGCTCAGCGGATCCTGCGAGCGCGTCGACGAGATCCGCATCACCGAATCGGTGGACTGCTCAACCTATGAGTCGGCGGCCACCCAGACCGCGATGGGGTTCTCGCAGGACCCGGACACACCGGGCCTGGCGGACACTGTGCGCCGGGAAAGCGAAGTGTTTGCCGAGTCAGCGGAGCTGATGGCCGACGCCATCGGAGCGAAGCTGGACCGGCTGACGTTCGACGTCACCTTCACCGCGGCCACCGCCGACACCGACCTGGGTTTCATGAAGATCCCGGCCGGAACCGTCGGCAGCGTGTACGGCTACCACCGCGGTTGGGTCGGCGAGCAGAACATCGTCAGCGTCGGGTTCAATTGGACGATGGGTGACCACGTGGTACCGCCCAAGCCGCTGGAACACGGCCACGTCATCCAGGTGTTCGGCCTGCCCAATATGCGTACGGTGATCCACTGCCTGCCGCCCAAGGATTGGACCGAGCCCGGGTACATGGGGCTGGGCATGATCTACACCGCGATGCCGGTCACCAATGCGGTTCCCGCGGTGGTCGCGGCCCGGTCGGGAATTCTCACCCTGGCGGATCTGCCGCCGGTCACCGGCCGAGCGAAGCCCCAGCACTGAGGCGTCAAACACATGCGAGCCACCTCGCGGAACGTGAGCGTGCTCTAAGGTTTAACATACTTAGCCGAGCGAATGTTCTGCCGGCGCATCGGCGAAGATGACGAGAGGCAAAGCCGGGCTTTCGGCAGAGTGCTACAAACGCCGACGGCGGCGGACGGAATGGATCTTCAGCTCGATGCGTTCGGCGGGAAGATCGCGAACGGGCGGGCGGGAGGAGGCCGGGTGAGGGCGATTTCGGTTGGTAGGATCCTCAAACGCTGGTGGATACCGGTGATTCTGCTGATTGTTTTGTCACTGTCCGCGCTCGTCGTCACGCGCCTGCACAAAGTTTTCGGCTCACAGGACCTGAATGCGAACGCCGGAGCGGGGATCAAAATCGTCCAGTTCAACCCCAAAGTCGTGAAGTACGAGATTCTCGGCCCACCCGGGAGCACCGCCAACATCAACTACTGGGACGCCGACGCCAACACCCACCAGGTCAACGGTGCGCCGCTGCCGTGGACTTACACACTGTCCACCACGCTGCCCGCAGTCAGCGCCAACATCATGGCGCAAACCGACGCCGACCACATCGGCTGCCGCATCACCGTCGACGGTGAACTTCGCGAGCACCAGAGTGCAGACGGGCTCAACGCACAGACCTTCTGCCTGGTGAAATCCGCATGACCGACACCAGCACTGAGCAGGTCAAGTCCGCACGCCCGCCCCGGCCATTCATCCCGCATTTCATTCGCCTGCTTGCGGTCCCCATCATCCTGGGCTGGGTCGCACTGACCGTTCTGGTGAACGTCGCGGTCCCGACGCTGGAAGTCGTCGGCGAGGCGCATTCGGCGCCGATGGCGCCCTTGGACGCACCGTCGATGAAGGCGATGATGCGGCTGGGTCACAACTTCAAGGAGTTCAACTCCAACAGCACGGTGATGGTCGTGCTGGAAAGCCAGCAGCCACTCGGCGATGCGGCGCACCGCTACTACGACGACATCGTGCGGAAACTGCGCCAGGACACCAAGCACGTCCAGCACGTCCAGGACTTCTGGGGCGACCGGTTCACCGCGGCGGGCGCCCAGAGCGCCGATGCCAAGGGCGCCTACGTTCAGGTCAACATCGCTGGTAACCAGGGCACCACCGAGGCGAACGACTCCGTCGAAGCCGTCCGCAAGGTCGTCGACAACGAACCCGCGCCGCCCGGGATCAGGGGCTACGTCACCGGCCCGGCGGCGCTCAGCGACGACATGCACGCCATCGGCAACGCCAGCCTGGCCGAGATCACGCTGTTCACCCTTGGCGCGATCGCGATCATGTTGTTGCTGGTCTATCGCTCGATCGTCACTACGCTGGTTCAGCTGTTCATGACCTTCGTCGCGCTGGCGTCCGCGCGCGGCATCGTCGCGGTTCTCGGTTACAACAACGCGTTCGGGCTCACCACGTTCGCGGCGAACATTCTGACGATGTTGGCCATCGCCGCCGGAACGGACTACGGGATCTTCCTCCTCGGCCGCTACCAGGAGGCCCGCCGGGCCGGTGAGGATCGAGAAACCGCCTACTACACGACATTCAAGGGTGTCGCGCCCGTCGTGCTGGGATCCGGCCTCACCATCGCCGGTGCGACGTACTGCCTGAGCTTCGCCCGGCTGCCCTGGTTTTCCACCATGGGTGCGCCGGTAGCGATCGGCATGCTGGTCGTGGTGGCGGCCGGGTTGACGCTGGGCCCCGCGGTTGTGTTCGTGGGCAGCCGCTTCGGACTGTTCGAGAAAAAGGGCCAAGCCCGCGGCCGGCTGTGGCGCCGGGTCGGCACCGCGGTGGTGCGTTGGCCTGCACCGATTTTCGCGGTCAGCGCCGCCGTCGTCCTGGTCGGCATGGTCGCCTTGCCCGGCTTCAAGACAAGTTACAACGACCGCCATTACCTGCCCGAATCAGCGCCGTCCAACATCGGGTACGCCGCGGCCGACCGGCATTTCTCCGAAGCGCGGATGAATCCCGACATGCTGATGATCGAAGCCGACCACGACATGCGCAATCCCGCCGACATGCTGGTGCTGGACAAAGTCGCCAAGAACGAGATCCGCACCGTGGGTATCGCGATGATCCAGGACATCACCAGGCCCCTGGGCATCCCGATCCAGCACAGCTCGATTCCCTTTCAGAACAGCATCCAGAGCCAGACGACCATGCAGAACATGGACTTTCTCAAAGACAGAATGAAAGACATTCTGACGATGGCCGACGAGATGCAGGTCATGATCGGGACGACGGAGCGCATGGCGAAGGTCACCCACGACCTGGCCGCTGCCGCTGACGACAGCGCAAAGCACACCGCAGAAAGCTCGCAGATCACCGATAATTTGCGGGACCATATCGCCGATTTCGACGACTTCTGGCGACCGATCCGTAGCTACTTCTACTGGGAGAAGCACTGTTTCGACATACCGATCTGCTGGTCGTTGCGGTCATTGTTCGACGCGTTGGACGGAATCGACCAAATCGCCGAACAAATCAAGGACCTCTCAGGCGACATCGGGCGTACTGCGCAAGCCTCACATGAGATGGAGCGACTCATCCCGATCATGCTCGAGACGTTGAAGACGACACATGGTCTCACGCTGACGATGTACCAGACCTTTTCGGCGATGATCAACCAGATGGAGGCCATGAGCAACACCTCCATCGTGATGGGGCAGAGCTTCGACAAGTCGCAGAACGACGACTTCTTCTATCTGCCGCCTGAAGCCTTCGGTAACCCGGAATTCCTGCGCGGTGTGAAGATGTTCTTCTCCCCCGACGGCAAGTCGGTGCGCTTCTTCATCACCCACCAGGGCGATCCGATGACCCCGGAGGGAATCGCGCGGGTGTCGGCGGAGCGCACCGCCGCGCAAGAGGGACTCAAGCAGTCCTCGCTGTCGGATGCCAAGGTATATCTCGGTGGAACCGCCGCCACCTTCCGTGACATGGCCGACGGCGAAAAATACGACCTGATGATCGCCGTGGTGTCAGCGTTGACGCTGATCTTCATGATCATGCTGCTGCTCACCCGCAGCGTGGTGGCCGCCCTCGTCATCGTCGGCACTGCCAGCAGCTCAATCGCGGCGTCCTTCGGCCTGTCGGTGCTGATCTGGCAGGACCTGCTCGGCATGCACATTCACTGGATTGTGGCGGCGCTGTCGGTCATCATCCTGTTGGCCGTCGGTTCGGACTACAACCTGCTGCTGGTTTCCCGGTTCCGGGAGGAGATCCACGCCGGGCTCAAGACCGGATACATCCGGTCGATGGCCGGCACCGGTGCAGTGGTGACGTCGGCGGGTCTCGTATTCGCGTTCACCATGGCTGCGATGCTGGGCAGCGAGCTTACGGTGCTGGGCCAATTCGGCTCGACGGTCTGCATCGGTCTGCTGCTCGACACCCTGGTGGTGCGCACGCTGTTCATGCCGTCGCTGGCCACAATGCTGGGCCGTTGGTTCTGGTGGCCGCAGGTGATCCACCCGCGCGGCGATTACGCCAAACCGAAGCCAGTCCCGGTGAGCGGCGAGAGCGAAGCCACCGCGCCGCTGGCGGCGCCGGCCAAGCGCTGATCGGTTGTCCTTCGGGTCGGCGAGCGTAACGCTGCTGCGAAGACGGCGACCAGAAGTCGCGGTGACGTTACGCTGACGAGCTGCCTGGGTCTTCCGGGTCGACGGCGACGCAGACTGCCAGGGCTCCCGGGCCGACGTGCAGCCCGAGCACCGGACCCAGATCTGTCACGATCGCCGGTCGGCCCGCCGGTAGCCGTTCTGCCAGTGCGGCCGCCACGTCGGCCGCGCCGTCGGGGTTGTTAACGTGATGCACCGCGACCGCCGCAGCGTTGTCACCGACCAGCTCGCACACCCGGTCGAGCATCGCCGCGACGGCCTTGCTGGCGGTGCGAACCCGTTGCGCGAGAACCAGTTCGCCGTCGTCGATGTGCAGCAACGGCTTGAGTGAAAGTGCGGTGCCCAGCCATGCCGCGGCGCCGCCCATGCGTCCGCTGCGCCGCAGGTTGTCCAGCCGGTGGACAACTACGAAGGCGTGGCAGCGCTGCGCCGCAGCGCGCGCCGCCTGCTGCACGGTCTCCACG
>NZ_JBARMY010000281.1:0-1783 GCF_049802695.1 Mycobacterium sp. | reverse complement strand
CGGCGCACCCGCGCCGAAGGCGGTGCTGTGTATCCACGAAAGCGTCGCGCTGGCCGCGGCCATGGGTCACCACATGATCAGCGGGCGGCCCCAGGCAGTGATGGTGCACGTCGACGCGGGAACGCTGAACCTGGGTTGCCAGATCCACAACGCTCAGCGAAACCGGACTCCCGTCGTGGTTTTCGCCGGTCGCGCTCCGTACAGCGCAGCTTCCGACATCCGCGGCCACCGCGACAGTTTCATCCACTGGCAGCAAGAGCAACTCGACCAGCCGGCGATCGTACGCAACTACGTCAAATGGCATATGGAGGTGCCGCGCGGCCGCGAGCTGGCCCCGATCGTGCGGCGGGCGTTTCAGGTGACCCAATCCGGCCCGACCGGGCCTGCGTACGTGATGCTGCCCCGGGAAGCCTTGATGGAGCCCGGCGTCGCGTCGCTGCCGCGACGTCTGACGCCGGCCGCCCCACCCGGACCTGACCCGAAAGCCTTGGAACGGTTGGCTGCCATAGTCGCCGGCGCGAACCGGCTGGTCATCGTCACGTCACGAACCGGAGCCGAGCCGGCCAACGCGGCCGTGTTGGCCAGGATCGCCGAGCTGCTGGGTGCGCCGGTGATCGATCAAGGCGACCGCGCCAACCTGCCGGCCGGCCATCCGCTGCACACCAGCGACTCCGCGCCGCTGGGTGCGGCGGACGCGGTTCTGCTTCTCGACTCCGAAGTGCCGTGGGTACCGGCCCGGGGCGGCCCGCCCGAGAACGCGCAAATTGTGCAGATCGATGTGGACCCGGTCAAGCCGACCATGCCGATGTGGTCCTATCCGATCGAGGTGGCGTTGACCGCGGACACCCGTGTGGCGTTGCCACTGCTGGAGCAGGCGCTGGTGCGCCTGGCCACCGCCGATCTGCAGCAGCGGTGGACCGGACGCCGCCAGGCCGCCGAAGCCGAGATCACGAAGCTCCGAGACGAAGCAAAGCGCCGCGCCACGTCCGATTCGCCGGCCGACGCGCCGGACGCGATGCTGGCCGAACTGAGCCGCGCGTTACCGCCGCAAGCCGTGGTCGTCGAGGAGGCAGTGACCAACCGTCCTGCGGTGGCACGCCAGGTGCCTCGAGAACCCGGCCAGCTCTTCGACACCGGCGCCCCTGGGCTGGGGTGGGCCCTCGGCGGCGCGTTAGGGATTAAATTGGCCCGGCCGGAGGCGCCAGTGGTGGCAATCTGCGGCGACGGCTCGTTCAACTTCGGGGTGCCGACCGCGGCGTTCTGGTCGGCTCACCGCTACGGCGCGCCCTTCGTGGCCGTCGTCCTCAACAACCACTCCTACTGGGCGTCCAAGGCGCCGGTGATCGAGCTGTACCCCGACGGCGCCTCGGTCCGCGCCGACGACTTCGCGGAAACCCAGCTCACTCCGGCCACCGATTACGCCGCTCTGGCCACGGCGTGCGGAGGCGCGGGTCAGACGGTGCACACCCGCGACGAGATAGGCGACGCTGTCCGATGGGCGCTGGCTGTCAACGCCGAGGGCCGGTGCGCAGTGGTGGACGTTCGTCTGCCGCAGCCGTGATGTTCCTGGAGCGCTCCCGGCTGGTTGAGCGCCATCGCGGCCAACTTGCGACGCAGCGCCGGGACAAGATGGCAGGCTGGTAGTCATGCCAGAGCCGATCTTCCAACCTGTCGAGCGTCCGCGGCGATCCAGCGCTCCGCCATGGTCTCTGTCGATCACCGACCCCGGCCGCGCGGCGGTCGAGTTCGGGCTGATGCTCGGCACCCGGCCGCTGTGGCGCAC
>NZ_JBARMY010000280.1:0-14669 GCF_049802695.1 Mycobacterium sp. | reverse complement strand
GTTCAGCGCCGAGCCGACCGGCTGAGCCGGGCGTACCGCATCCCATGCCGTGCCGACGGCTTCGCCAACCCGCAGGGCGGCGGCGCGGGCCACCCTGATCGGCAGCCCGGACACCCGACTGGCCAGCTCTACGTAAGCGGGGAAGTCCAGACCGGCGATCACTGCGTCCGTGAACGCTTCCGCGGCACGCGCCAAAGCGGCTCTACGCTGTGCGACGGGCAGTGGGCGCGTTCTGCGTTGTGCACTGATGGCGCGCGAAACGTAGAGGGGCGGAACGAGGCTGAGCTCGGCGATCGGTTCTCCGGCGACGGTCGTGATAGCTTCACGATTGCGCGTCCGGTACGGCCCGCCCGGGCCAAGCGCATCGATGGATATCAGATCCGTTGCAGCACTTTTCCGCTCGGGCGTCATAGTCAGTACACGCCTTCGATGACGGCTTCCCCCTCGAAGAGGGTCACCGGTCGCACCGCGCTGACCGAATCACCGATTTGTGTTGCCGGCCCGGGCATCCGGATCGCCATATCGCGTTCAAGATTGTTCGGTATGAACATTCCCTTGCTGACGTGGTTCATCACCAGCTGACCCAACTCTCCGTATGGCACTTGCTCTCCGGTCTCCGGGTCGACCACCCACAAGACGACGTAGGGCGAGCGGGGATCGAAGACGAAGGTCCCGGAGTCGTCGGCTATGCGGGTGACGGCCTGCGAAAGGACCATGGTGCTGCCGAAAGCCATCGTGATGGTGGTGTCCGGGAAGATGTCGCGCAGCAGGTCCAGTGTGTCGGCGTCCACATGCGCGCCGCTGAGCAGCAGATAACGGATCTTGTCATTAACCAGATCCACCACCCGGTCATTGCGGGCGATCGCTTCGAGCAGTGGCGGAGTGGTGTGCATGTTGGCCACGTTCTGGGTCTGCAGAACGAACACCGCCTGCTCGATCAGGTGATCGATGTAGGCCGCCACCTCCGCGGCCGCATTGCGGGCGGCGATCTTCTTCACCCAGCGCGGATCGATGTCGACTCCGTGGAAGACCGAGCCGAGTTGCCCGGCGACCATGCGGGAGAAATAGCCGACCCCGTGCGGTCCGCTGGGCATCAGGCACAGGAAACCGTGGCCCGGCAGGAACCCGCCGGTGGCGAAGTCCTCAGTCTGCCACTGGATGACTTGTGCGATCCAATCTGGCAGTTGCGCAGTTCTTTTCGGCGCACCGGTGGTGCCACCGGATTCGAATACCTGCGGTATCGGGCGCGGCGATCCGTACCCGCGCGGGACGAGGTCCTCGACCGGGACGTTGCGCAGCTCGTTGACCAGGTTGGGAAACAATCGCAGATCGGTGAAGGTGTTGACATCGGTCAACGGGTTGAAGGCCAGGGTTTCGGCGATGCGCAACCAGAACGGCGAGCCGGTGTCCTGGCCGAAATGCCAGGCGATTGCGGCGCGCAGATAGGCCTCGGGATTCTCAACCGGTGCGGCTCTCGGCACATCCAGCAGAGCGAAGTCCGGCGAGTCTGGAGACGAGGCCATAACACCGATCCTGTCGCATGGCGGACCGGATGAACAATCGACACCTTCTTGGCTTCGCGGGTTTCACTGGGTTTTCAGCGAGACGCAAGCTCCTGGAAATAGTCTCTGAGCGTTCGCGGTTCGCGGCCGAGGATCGCCCGCAACACCAGTGAGTTGCCGCCAGGCAGGCCATGCCGGTCGTAGTGGGTCATCATCCGCGTCATGCCGTCGCGGAACGGTCCTTCCGGCAGCTGTGACGCGAACTCGTCCAGCGGTGTCTGCACCACGGTGATCGGGCGTCCGAGAACCTCGCTGAGGATCGCGGCGACGTCATGGCTGTCCTGGTTCCCCGGAGCACACAATTCGAAAGTGCCGTAACTCAGCTCGTTGCCGGTCAGCGCCAGTGCGGCGACCTCGGCCACATCGCGGTAGTCCACCGAACACATCTTCACCGTCAGCGAGTGCGGCTGCGCCAACCGGCCGTGCTCGACGACATCGTGCCAGGACCGTTCGAAGTTCTGCATGAACCGCGCCGGCTGCAGCACCGTGAAGTCCAACTCCGAGCTGTATAGCGCGTTTTCGACGGGCAACTTGGCGGCGGCATGATTGGTCATCGCTGAGATCGACGGGTGAATCACACCGGAGAACACGAACTTCCGCACACCGGCAGCTCGAGCGGCATCAACCATCGCCACGCCCATCTGGGCCTCCCTCGCCGAATGCGCCGGCCCGATGTGAAAGACGCCGTCGACTCCCGCGACCGCCGGGGCCAGGCTCGCCGGTTCGGTCAGGTCACCGATGACCGTTTCGTCGGCGCCGTTGTCGCGCGCCACTTTCGCGCGCTCTTCGTTACGCACCAAAGCCCGCACTGAAACACCACGGTCCAGCAACGCGCGCAGTACCCACTGGGCGTGACGCCCTGTCGCGCCGACCATCAAAACGCGCATTGAAACTCTTCCCGTTCTTCTTTGGGCCCCTGATCAGTTCTTAGCCGGCTGATTCAGCCTGCTGATCATCTGTTCATTGAAGGCGGGGTGAATCTCGTCGTACACACCCTCGCGTTCGGCGTTGCGGAACCGCCTCGCGCGCTCGACGACGATCTCCTTGGCCTGCGGTCCGCTATGCAGCAGGGTCATTGTCTCGGCGACGTACTCGTCGAGTGGCATCGCTGTCGGATCGAACCCCCGCTCACCCTGAAGGGCGGTCTGTACCTGCGGCGGCACGATCTCGATCACCTGGATCGACGTCTTTCGAAGCTGGAACCGCAAAGACTCAGTGTAGGAGTGCATCGCCGCCTTGGTGGCGCAATACGTCGGTGTGAGCGCGCTCGGCATGAACCCCAGACCGGAGGTGACGTTGAGCATCGCGGGGTGCGGTTTGTCGAGCAACGCCGGCAACAGCGCCGCGGTGAGCCGGATCGGGCCCAGCAGATTGATCGCGACCGTCTGCTCCGCTGCGCTCACGTCGCCGATGAGGAGGTCCTCGGGACGCTGGATGCCGGCGTTGTTGATCAGCACGTTGAAATCGGGATACCGGTCAGTCAGTTCGGCCGCGAACCTCGAGATATCGTCCGCGTCGCCCTGGTCCAGCGTCAGGTACTCGATTCCCGGGTTGGCCTTTGCCACCTCCTGCAGCGGCTCTCGCCGACGGCCGGCGATCACGACGCGATTACCCAACCGGTGGAAGGATTCGGCCAGACCACGGCCGATGCCGGTGCCGCCGCCGGTCACCAAGACGGTGTTGCCCGTCAACTGCATGAGGTTCTCCTGTCAACCATTGCTTTCCGCGTGGGAGCGGCTACCCGCTCAGCCAGGCGCGTATGCCCGCCCGGTTTAACCGCGTCGTGTCGTTGTGTGTGACGAACATCATTGGATGTCAACCTTCTTGCGAACGCTAAAGCTCGTTATACTGGCTAATAATTAGATAGGCTTTACGTCTGGAGGAAACACATGCCACGTACAGACAACGACACATGGGATTTGGCGACCAGCGTGGGCGCCACGGCGACGATGGTAGCCGCGGCGCGGGCGATCGCCACCAATGAAGAGGATGCGCTGATCGACGACCCGTTCGCCGAACCACTCGTCCGAGCAGTAGGCGTGGATTTCTTCAACCGTTGGATCAACGGACAGTTGGCCGCCGCCGACGTCGACGAGCACGACTCCGGCTGGAAGCTCGCGCACATGCCCGACGCGATGGCTGCCCGCACCCGATTCTTCGACACCTTCTTCCGGGAGGCGACGGAGGCCGGGATTCGTCAGGCGGTGATCCTGGCGTCCGGCCTGGACGCCCGCGCCTACCGGTTGGCCTGGCCCGCCGGGATGACGATTTTCGAGATTGACCAGCCATCGGTCATCGAGTTCAAGACGGCCACTTTGGCCCAACTCGGGGCGGCGCCGACCGCCGAGCGGCGCGCACTAGCCGTCGACCTGCGAGACGACTGGCCGAAAGCACTGCTCGATGCAGGTTTCGACACCAACCGGCCGACCGCCTGGATCGCTGAGGGATTGCTCGGATACCTCCCGCCGGAAGCTCAGGACCGCCTGCTGGACAACATCACCGCGCTCAGCGCCGACGGCAGCCGGCTCGCCAGCGAAGCGGTGCCCGACATGTCGCAGGTCAGCATTGACGAAGCCCGCGAGATGATGCGCGAGGCCACTGCCAAGTGGCGGGCACATGGCCTCGAATTGGACTTTGCCGACCTCGGCTACCAAGGCGAGCGCAACGACGTGGCCGACTACCTTGAAAGGCAAGGCTGGCAGTCGACCGGCGTGCGGATGAGTCAGCTGTTCGCCGACAACGGATTGACGGCGCTTCCGCAGATCACGGACTCCGTGTCGGTGGCCGACACGATTTACTACACCTCCGTGCTGAAAAAGGGGTAACCGGGGACGATGCCGACTGTGCCGAGACGAGGGCTCAACGACGCCGTCACACGATTCTGGAGTTTCGCTGCGCCCGCCTACAACCTGCCGATTCTGCAACAGTGGGTGTACCGCCCGGCCCATGACGAGGTGATCGCACGACTGCGCGCGAACCGTTCCCGCCGGATCGCCGACATAGCCTGCGGCACCGGCATTCTGGCTGACCGGATTCAGCGGGAATTGCAGCCTGAGGAGATCTACGGCGTGGACATGTCGCACGGCATGCTCAACCAAGCTCGGGCCAGATCTACACGGGTGCAGTGGTTATCCGGACCGGCCGAACACCTGCCCTTCGACGACGGAGCGCTAGATGCCGTCGTGACGACGTCGGCGTTTCACTTCTTCAACCAGGCAGCGGCTCTGCGGGAGTTCAGCCGCGTGCTCTCCCCCGGTGGGCTAGTGGCGGTTACGGCCCTCAGCGCGCGGCAACGGTGGCTCCAGGGCCCGGTCGCCAGCAAGTGGAAGCCGGCACACCACGCGTCGCCGGCGGAGCTGCGCAGATTATTCGAAAGCGCGGAATTAACCATCCGCGAGCAGCACCGCATCCCGCGCCCATTGGCCACCAGGTTCATCCCTGACCTGGTCACCGTCGGGATCAAGGACCGATGACTGAACTAACAGAGAAAGAAGAACGCTTGTGACCGAACGTACGACAACGTTGCCGCCGGCGCTGCACCGGGCTTTGGACTTGCTCTCGGATCCGCCGCCGGTGCCCGACTTCAGCAAGGGCTACCTCGATCTTCTGGGAGCTGAGCCGGTCGAGAGCTCCGCAGTACCGAAGAACACCGGTGCCATCCAGGCATTGTGGGCTTCGCCGATCGGTTCGCTGCTCTACGACAACGCCCAAGCGCTGTCCCGGCGGGTGTTCACCGCTTGGCAGCATCCCCAGGAGTGGTTGAACATCCCACCCGGCGGGGTCGCGCTCGACGTCGGCAGTGGTCCGGGCAGCGTGACTGCAGCACTTGCCGAGGCCGCCGCCCCGGACGGCCTCGCCATTGGCGTCGACATCTCCGAACCGATGCTGGCCCGCGCAGTCCGCAATCACGCCGGGCCGCGTACCGGGTTCGTGCGAACGGACGCTCAGCGACTTCCGCTGCGCGGCGAGACGGTTGATGCGGTGGTCTCGATCGCTGTTTTGCAGCTGATCCCTGATCCGGCGGCGACGCTGGCAGAGATAGCCCGAGTGTTGCGCCCGGGCGGGCGGCTGGCCCTGATGGTCCCCACCGCAGGTGCTGCCGGTCCGATATGGAAACTCCTGCCGAACACCGGTGCGCATTTCTTCGGTGACGATGAAATCGCCGACATTTTGGAAGATCACGGCTTCGTCAGCGTACGGACGAAAAACTTCGGCACGATTCAATGGGTTCGCGCCAAACGAGGGTGATCAGGCCCGTGAGCCGTGGTACTTCACTGAGTTGGAACACATCCGTCGGGATTGACGGTCGGACGATCTGACGGACTTGTGGTCCGTAAGCCGATTTTCGGCTCACGCGAGCGCGACGGCGTGGCGCGGCTCGGCTGTGGGGCCGCATCGCCGAAGGCCATCCGTCGGTCGGCCAACGTCGAGGGTTACCAGGACTGCTGCGGCACGTGGGTTTCGCCGAGGCCGACGCCTGGCCGATCGTCTGGCTGAAAACCGACAAACTCGACTACATCGTCGAAGTCGCGCGCAAGCGTAATCCGGCCCCCCACACACGATCGTCAGACGTTCTGGGGATTGGCACATATCGCTTCAACGTTTTCTGTACGGTGGGCCGGGATGGGGGAGCTCAGCCGCGAGGGCTTAGTCGCGCGAGCCGGAGCGGCGCGGCAGGTCCCGCCGGCCCGCGTTGAGGGGGTTGCCGATGAGCAAGCGCGGTGATCGAGCCATCGTCTGTGGCGCAGGTGTCGGAGGCCTGCTCGCCGCTCGGGTGCTTTCAGAGTTCTACGGCACCGTGACGGTGGTCGAACGGGATAAGTTGTCCGACGCGGTCGCGCCTCGGCGCGGAGTCCCGCAAGGACGACACTTTCACGTGCTCTGGAGTCGCGGGTCGCGGGAGTTAGGCGAACTGTTTCCCGGCCTGCACGACGAACTCGTCGCCGCGGGCGCAACGGTGTGCGATGACGGCAGCCTCGCACAGGTGTCCATCCGAGTGGCCGGTCACGAATACAACAGGACGGGCAAGTTCAGCGATCCCTCGTCGGTGGTCATCCATTTGCTCAGTCGACCGCTGCTGGAATCGCAGATTAGGCGACGAGTCGCCGCTACCGCCAATGTCGAGTTCCTGGACGGCCACGATCTGGTGGAGCCGATCGCCGCCCAGCCGCAGCAGGTCACCGGTGCGCTGGTGGTGAACCGCGACAGCGGAGTCGAGCAAACGTTGGATGCCGATCTGGTGGTCGACGCCATGGGCCGCAGCGCACGCACCCCAGCCTTCCTCGACCAGATGGGTTACGGCAGGCCACCCGTGGAGCGCTCACAGGCGAACGCCAGTTACTCCAGCCAATTGATGCGGATCCCGGTCGGGGTGATCGCCGAGAAGATGACATTCGTCATTCCAGAAGCGGAGCGACAGACCGGCGGAGCGTTCTCGGTCTACGAGCATGACACCTGGATTTTCACCGTTGCACGCTTGGCCGGAACGGAACCACCGGACAATCTCGCCGAAATGCTGTTGCTGGCAGAAAAATTCGCGCCGCCTGCGGTGGTGCACGCGCTGCAACAGGGCGAACCCGTCGGCGAAGTGGCAGTGTTCCGGTACCCGGGCGGTACGTGGCGACGATACGACAAGATGTCGCGTTTTCCGGCTGGATTTCTGGTGTTCGGTGATGCGATCGCCAGCACCAATCCCATTTACGGCCAGGGCATGACGGTGGCCGCACTCGAGGCCGCGTCGCTGCGGGAGTGCCTGTCGGAGTCAAACGGCGACTTGAGCCGGCGATTCTTCGATGCCGCCGCCCAGCATGTCGGTCCGCTCTGGGCGTCCAATCAGTTCAATGACATCTACATGGCCAACGGCAATGGTCAGCAATCGATACCCAAAGAGCTTTTGGACTTCCGCGAGGAAGTGCTGGCAGCCGCTGAGCACAGTCCCGCGCTTACCGAGAAATTGTTCCGGGCCATGAACCTCATCGACCCGCCAACTGACTACAGCCCGCTGCTCCGGTGATGGACACTATGCGGACTCCGCGGAAAGCAGCATCAGAAGACTTCTACGCAACGCGCTGAGTCGCTGCCGGCCCAGCAGTTCTTCCCATCGCTTCTCCAAACCAATTGCGGCCGAACGCATTTCGGAGAGTACCCGTCGACCGCGAGGTGTGAGCTCGATAATCTGCGCGCGGGCATCGGCGGGGTCGGGCAGCCGCGACACAAAGCCGTGTCGCTCCAATGCCGCCACCGCCTGCGCGACCGCCTGTCGGCTCACCGCAAGTCGGTCGGCCAGATCCGATGCATGTAAGCCACCGGTTGCCAACGGCACCAGCACAACCGATTGCGCCGGTCGCAGGCCGTCGAGCCCGGCTGCGGCGAAAGCCGCCGTGAGATAGGGCGCTTCGGAAGCGGCCACCAACTGCACGAGGGCCGGGACGGTGGGGGCCCACTCGGCGTCGAGAACACGTCGCATAAACCCGAGTGTGCCACCGGTCGCCTAAATGACAAGCATCTTGTCAATTGTCACAACAGATGCGACGATGACTCATGGGTTCCGGAAGTAGTCGGCTTCTCAGTGTCGGTCTTCTCGGCCTGGTCGTCTTGCTCAGCGGCTGTCTCGGTGGCGGCCGTCCACTGGGAAGGCAAGGAGGCGACAATATTCCGGTCGGCCAATCCACGCATACCGTCCAGTCGGGCGGGATCAGCAGGACATTTCACCTCTACCGACCGCAGGGTCTGACCGGCGCGGCGCCGATAGTGGTGATGCTGCACGGCGGCTTCGGCAGCGGCGCACAGGCCGAGCGTTCCTACCACTGGGACAGCGCGGCCGACAGTGGCCATTTTCTGGTCGCCTATCCCGACGGTCTGCACCGCGCCTGGAACGCCGGAACGTGTTGCGGTGAGCCACAGAGCGCCGGTGTAGACGACGTCGGCTTCATCACCGCGATGGTCGCGGACGTCGAGAAGCAGATACCGATCGATGCGGCACGTGTCTTCGTCACGGGCATGTCGAACGGAGCGATGATGGCTTTTCGGCTGGGCTGCCAGACCGACGTCTTCACTGCGATCGCTCCGGTGGCGGGCACCCTGTTGACCGAGTGCTCACATGCGCGGCCGACATCGGTTCTGCAGATCCACGGGACTGCCGACGACCGGGTGCCCTACCCCGGCGGACCCGGTAAAGCTTTCGCGGGCAACGGTCGTCCGCGCGTCGACGGCCCCTCCGTGCCGTCGGTGAACGCGACGTGGCGTTCCATCGATAGGTGCGGACCGCCCGCCTCCAGCACCACAGGGGTCGTGACGACCGTGACAGCGTCATGCCCGGACGGCCGCGCCGTTGAGCTGATTACGGTGGCTGACGCCGGCCATCAGTGGCCCGGTGGTACCCGAAGCCCGCTGGTGGAGAAGGTCGGAGGCATACCTGCACCGTCCACGGCGCTCGACGCCACCAGTACGATCTGGCAGTTCTTCACTCAACACCACCGCTGAGAAACATCCGGTCAGCTCCACGTGACTGTCCGCACTCTTGATCAGCGGCCCGGGTCGTGCAACATCCCGTCGATGAGCCGGTGCAGCACCTGCCTGGTCTCGCGCCGGGCGCATTCCGGATCGTCAGCGGTGGCGATGGCCATGGCGGCCTCATCGAGCGCGCCGATCAGAACGTGAGCCAGCGGACGAGTGGGTTGACGAGCCAGCTGCCCTGCCCGGATCGCTTCGACTAGCAACTGTTCGGTCATGCCCAGGCTGTAGCGCTGCGCGACGTCACGAAAACCGGCCCAGCCCAGGACGCTGGGCGCATCCAGCAGGATGAGTTGACGGACCTCGGGATCGCCGGAGACGTCGAGCCAGGCGTCGACTGCGGCCCGGATAGCATCCGCGGGGGTCTGCGCGCCCGACTCGGCCACCGCGGTGGACATCCGTGCCATTACGTCACGTTCAACGGCCTCGACGACCTCGCGGAAAAGCGATGCCTTGTCGGTGAATTGGTGATACATCGCCCCGCGCGTCACCCTGGCCGCGCCGGCGATCTCCGGTGTGCCGACATCGGCGTATCCACGCCGACCCCATAGTTCGCGGGCAGCCCGGACCAGCGCGTCGCGGGTCGCTGCGGAGCGCTCCTCTTGAGTACGTCTCTTGCTTTCCATGCAACCTATTGGTAGAACTAACAAACAGACAGTCTGTTTGTAACATAACCATCCTGAAGGAGTGTCCATGCCGAAGATCGACCTTAGTGCCGGAACCATCCATTACGAAGCAACCGGATCGGAGAACGGCCGGCCGGTCGTCTTCGTGCACGGCTACCTCATGGGCGGCCAACTGTGGCGCCAGGTGAGCGCGCGGCTGGTCGACTCCGGTCTGCGGTGCATCGCCCCCACCTGGCCGCTTGGCGCCCATCCGCAGCCATTGCGGGCCGGGGCAGACCGAACCATCACCGGTGTCGCCCACATCGTCGCCGATGTGCTGGCCGCCCTCGACCTCGAGGACGTAGTGCTGGTCGGCAACGACAGCGGCGGGCTTATCACGCAACTCGCGGCTGTTCACCACCCTGAACGGATCGGCGCGGTTGTGCTCACGAGTTGTGACGCCTTTGAACATTTCCCGCCGCCGATTCTCAAGCCGGTCATCATGGCCGCCAAATCCAAAACAGCGTTCAGGGCCGCAATCCAGGCTCTTCGGCTAGCTGTGGCGCGCAAGCGAGCCTATGACGGCCTGGCGCATCGCAACATCGACGACCTCACCGAGATCTGGGTGCGACCGGCGCTGTCCGATGCTGCGGTCGCCGAAGACTTACGTCAGTTCACCCTGTCGCTGCGCACCGAAGTAGCGACCGGTGTCGCGGCCCGGCTGCCGGAGATCGATGTGCCCGCGCTCGTCGCGTGGTCGGCCGACGACGTGTTCTTCGCCCAAGAAGACGGGCGGCGGCTGGCCTCAGCCATTCCGCACGCGCGTCTTGCGGTAATCCAGGGCTCGCGAACGTTCTCGATGATCGACCGGCCGGACGAACTCGCCGATCTCATGTCGACGATCGCAGTGCGCGCTTAGCGTCCGTGCCACGGTGCGGATGAGGTCTTCGAACAGGTAGTTCTTGTCGCGCGGTCTTATGAGCGGCTAAATCGGACCGTCTAGGACGCGACTCCGGCGGCGGTGTCGCGGTCAGCGGATCGCCGCGGCGCCGGTATCGGCGCCAGACCGAGGTGATCCCGCAATGTGGTGCCGGTGTAGTCGGACCGAAACACGCCGCGTTCCTGCAGCAGCGGCACCACTCGGTCGACGAACGGATCAAGGCCGGCCGGCGTGATGTGCGGCACCAGAATGAATCCGTCGCTGGCATCAGCTTGGACCAAGTCGTTGATCGTGGCGGCGATCCTCTGCGGTGACCCGATGAACGACTGCCTGCCGGTGACCTCGACGATCAACTCCCGAGTACTCAGATGCTCGGCCTCGGCCTTCGCCCGCCAATCGTTGGCGATCGCGATCCGGTCGGAGAACATGCGGACGCTGGCCCGGCCGCGTGACACGGTGTTCTCGCCCTCTTGCGGGTCCACGGTCGGCAGCGGGCCGTCCGGGTCGTGGTCGGACAGGTCACGATTCCACAGTTGCTCGAGGAATTTGATCGCCGTCTGCGGCGAGACTTGCGCCAGCCGCACCGCATGCGCGATTTCGTGTGCTTCGGCGTCGGTGTCACCGATCACGAACGTCGCCGCCGGCAGAATCAGCAGCTCCTCCGGGCGACGCCCGTAGCGGGCGAGCCGGCCCTTGACGTCGGAATAGAACGCCTGACCGGCCTCCAGCGTGCTGTGCCGGGAGAAGATCGCGTCGGCAGCAGAGGCCGCGAAGTCACGGCCCTCGTCGGAGTCACCGGCCTGGAAGATCACCGGCCGGCCCTGCGGGCTTTTCGGTACGTTGAACCGGCCGCGGATGTCGAAATGCGCGTCCTTATGGGCGAACGCGCCGGCGTTCGGGTCGCGCAAGAACACGCCGCTGACCTTGTCCGCGACGATTTCGTCGCCGCGCCACGA
This sequence comes from Mycobacterium sp., assembly GCF_049802695.1. Lineage (GTDB taxonomy): Bacteria > Actinomycetota > Actinomycetes > Mycobacteriales > Mycobacteriaceae > Mycobacterium. The sequence continues at coordinate 3,094 of NZ_JBARMY010000280.1, read as the reverse complement.
GTCGAAAAGCTCGTGCGTCGTCTGCAGAAAGGTTTTCGCCCGCTCGTAGCGCTGATCCTCCGGCACGAATCCGCCCCGGCGAAAGTTCTCGCCGGTGAACGCATCCCACGAGGTGACTACGTTCCAGGCCGCCCGACCGCCGGAGAGATGATCCAGCGAGGCGAACTGCCGAGCCACCTCATAGGGCTCGTTGAATGTCGAGTTGATGGTGCCGGTCAGGCCGAGCCGGTCGGTGACCGCCGCCAGTGCGGCAAGCACGGTGAAGGTGTCCGGACGACCCACTACGTCGAGGTCATAGATCCGGCCGTTCTGCTCACGCAGCCGCAGCCCCTCAGCCAGGAACAAGAAGTCGAATTTGCCCCGCTCGGCCGTCTGGGCGAATTGAGCGAACGAGCTGAACTCGATATGACTGCCGGCCGCCGGGTCACTCCAGACGGTGGTGTTGTTGACCCCCGGAAAGTGCGCGGCCAGGTGAATCTGCTTCAACGGCTTGCTCATCCAAAAGTCCTCGCAGTCAAGTGGTCAGGCGGTCGCGTAACGATTGGCAGCGCGCGGCAATCCCAGCAGCCCGCGTAATGTCTCGGCCTCATAGCCGCCGCGGAATAGCTTTCGGCGGCGCAACTCAGGCACCAAGCCTTTTGTGATCTGGATGAGGTCATGCGGAAGCGCCGCGGGCCGAAGTCGGAAACCTGCCAATCCGGTGGCGTGCCACTCCTGCAGCAGATCTGCCAGCTGCGCTGGTGTACCGACGAAAGTTGCAGCATCACTGCGATATTGCACCCCGGCAAGGTCGTCGAGCCGACGTTGCCGCGTCTGTGCGCCCTGTTCGGTGTCATCCAGGAACACCAGCAGGTCGGCGAAGATGAGTGCGGTGTCGCGGCGGCGGCCGGCCGCCCACTGCAGTGCCGCGATCTCTCCGACGATGCCGTTGGCCTGCGCGGCGTCGCGCGGGGTGATGAAGCCCACGTCGGCGCTGCCGGCGATCAGCTCGTAGGAGGCACCGCCGTGTCCCAGCGCGGCGACGATCGGCTGACCTTGTGGCGGGCGTGGCGTGATCGACGGTCCTTTGACGGAGAACCAGCGCCCTTCGAAGTCGATGTAGTGCAGTTTATCTCGGTCGATGAACCGCCCGGTGGCGACGTCGCGGATCTCGGCGTCGTCCTCCCAGCTGTCCCACAGCCGGCGGAGCACTTCGACGTACTCGGCGGTCTCGGCGAACAATTCACCGATCTGCTGTCGGGCGCCCGGATCATTGACCCCGTCGGACGACCAACGAGGCAGGTCGCGGCGCCCGAAATGGGCTGCCACGTCGTGACGACCGGAGATCTGTACCCGCACCCCGGCTCGGCCGGTACTGACGTAGTCGAGCGTGGCGATCGACTTCGACGCGTGGAACGGCTCGGTGTGCGTGACGTTCACGGTCGGCAGGAAGCCGATGCCTCTCGTGCGCGGCGCGATCCGGGCGGCGACGAGTACCGCGTCCAACCGGCCGCGAACCCGGTCGACCCGGTTGTCGGGCCGGAAGTGATCCTCCGACTGAAGGCCGAGTGAATCCTCTATCGTGACGAAGTCCAGCGCTGCGTGTTCGGCTTCGGCAACCAGGTCGGTCCAGTAGCTCGCGTCGAACAACTCAGCGGGTCGAGCGTCGGGCTCGCGCCAGGCGCCGGGATGCCATCCGGCACCGTCCAACGCGACGGCGAGGTGCACGGGACTCGACGATCCAGGCATAGCAAGTCGCCTTCCTGTCGTATGCGACCACCGAACCGTCCTGGCAACGACGCACCCGGCTCAGATATTTCCGACCACCCCGCGAGCAAGCGGCTTCATTCGGACATAGCGAGCAGCGGCGGCGCGCCGACGATCGAGCGGCTGTCACCGGTCGTGGGGCAGAAACCAGAAGAAGCGCGCGGGCATAGGTCCTCGACGCTAGATCCCGACGCCTGGCGGACAAGTTGCATTCTGCGCGAGTTTAAGCCATCGGTGCGCGACTCAACGAAGTACCTTCCCTGGCGCGCCGCGCACCGCGGCGCCGGCGTCCGACGTGCACCAGACATGATGGCGGTATGACCACCGAAATCCGGGTGCTGCACAGCGAGGGCGATTTGATCGCGGCGGCAAACCTGTTCCGCGCTGCCATGGTCGGGTCCGCACCCTTGTCGAATATGGCGCCCGGTCAGATCAGCACGCTGCTCGAACCCGGCCGAACCGTCGGCGCTTTCGTCGAGGGACAACTCGTCGGCACCGCGGACGCCACGACAAGCGAATTGACACTTCCGGGCGGCTCAGTCGTAGACCACGCCGCCGTGACCCACATCGGGGTACTCCACTCGTTCACTCGCCGAGGGATCGCCACCGAATTGATACACCACCAGTTGCGCGACATCGCCACGCGCGGTGAGGTGGTCGCAACGCTGCGCGCATCGGAGGCGACGATATATGAGCGGTACGGCTATGGCGTAGCGAGTTCGTCGCAGAGCGTCGAAGTGGTCACCGCACGCGCGGCGCTACGGCCCGGTGTCGGGGCCGGCGGTCCGGTGCGCCTGCTGGAGGCGGCTCAAGCGTGGGATGTCCTGCCCCGCATCTACACGGAGAATCGGCCGACTCGGCCGGGAACCGTCGGTCGTCCGCAGGTGTGGTGGCAGGGCGCGCGACGGCGCGCTGAATCATCGCCGGAGCCTTGGTATGTCGCTGTGCACGGTGATCCCGGTTCTGAGTCGGGTTTCATCCGTTACCGCCCCATCGACACCCAAGCATGGTTCGTCAGCGACCAACGCACCATCGTGGTCGAGGATTTCTTCGCACCCACCACCAACGCCTATCTGGGTCTGCTGCGTTTCCTGTTCGGTCTCGATCTCATCGACCGAGTTCTGTTCTGGATGTTGCCTGTCGACGATCCGCTGCCCTGGTTGCTTGTTGATCGGCGGGCCGCGCGGGTAACCGCAGTGCATGACGAAACGTGGCTTCGCGTCGTCGACGCCGAGAAGGTCCTGGCCGCACGCCGATACTTCGGCGACGGGGCCGTCACCGTCGCCGTCATCGACCCGCTGCTGGCGGACAACACCGCGGCCTTCGCCATCACCGGCAGTGGCGCGGA
>NZ_JBARMY010000279.1:0-10830 GCF_049802695.1 Mycobacterium sp. | reverse complement strand
GTCCCGCACGCTGCCCGCTGCTGCGATGATGGGGCGCTCGGCGTCGAACGCCGCAACTGTGCATGACTCATTCAGACAAGGGCCGATCGATGACGACTCGCAATGGTAATGATGGTTCAGTCGACAGCGGTGACTCCGTGCCCGCGCTGGCTGCGTTGTATGCGGCTGAACGGACCGAGGTGCAAAACATTCTGGGGCACGGACTGACGCTGGTAAGCGTCCTGGTGGCCTACTCTACGGTAATTGGTGCTGTCTGGGCGACCAGGCCGGATACAATACCGCACGCCTTGGTTCCGGTTATTCCTATACCCGCATTGTTGGTAATAGCTTGGCACTCGCAGTTGAACAGCCGAGTATGGGCGCACAATCAGGCGATTTTTATACTCGAGCAGAAGCTTTTGAATCAGATCCCCAGTATCAAAAATCCAACACGACTTTGGATCGGGCGTACGAGCGGCCGACTAGTGAATGAGACCCCGATACTCGTGAAAGAGAGAAGAATCGGGATGGCCGCGGCGAGCATCATCGCGTACGGGGGACTATTGACAGTCGTTCTAGCTCTGACAGTTTCAAGCCTGGCAATACCCATCGTTGTGAATCAGGATTGGCAGGCACTCGCATGGGCAATGGCGGTCGTATACGCAATCGTACTGTTCCTACTGGCCGCCTCATACCAGTCGACATTCGGCATCAATATGGAGAAGATGGATGAGTGGGCGAAATCTGCCTACGACGCCTTTCCCGACCAGTTTAAGGCAACGCACGGTGATGAAGAACGGAGCTGATTCTCCGAGTGGGTGTTGACCGCCGTGTCGGAGGCTGCGGTGCGAACGATTACGAGGCGCTGAGCGTATTCCGTGAGGTGATGACCGGAACCCGGTAAGAACCCGTTTGCGTTCCACAGGGGAAAGAATTCCGAGTCTCGTTCGACGCGTTGACCTTTGGAATTGCGCAGGGCTCGGATGGTGGCCATCGCCTCCTCAAAGCGGGCCACCGGTCTAGTCCAGTCCACGCCATAGGGTTCATTGCCTTCGCGTTCTCCGGTGTATTGCTGCCGCCAACCGATACGAGCCGTTACCAGAGCGGCCGGCACCTAACGCGACGCCCTGCTGTTCATCTGCGCGCTTCTGTTCACCGGGGCGTGGTGGAGTGTCGGTCACCACACGAGCAACTGGCTACCGATGTTGGTTTCCGTTTCGACGGCTGGCTATGCACTCCGCGGCGTCCATAACGGCGTGGCCTACTTTGTTCGTCGTCACGACGAGCCTTCAGGTCCACCCCACTCGTGGAAGGCTGCCGAGGCGATGGCGCTGCCCGAAAAGAAATTTGTTCAGGCAGGAGGATGACCCGGTCGTGGCCCACCACGTCCGGTGCCGTTCAAACCCCGGAGACCAGTGCAGCGCTTCGATGATGCGAGCCCGTTTGGGCCCAACAGCCAGCGGGCTGCAACGCGGGCGGCCGAACCGAACCTCAAACGGCTTACCGTATTAGTGAACGTACGTTCAATAGATGATTCCTTCTAAAAAGGCACGCACCGGGCACGATTTATCGGATTCAGTGGACAACTGTTACTATCGCGGCCATGGCGGAACGCGGTGCTCAACCCCCAGTCCCACGGGGTCGCCGGTTATTTCTGCGAGCCGTGCGGCAACTGTTCAGACCGCTGCGGCCCGACGATTACCTCGAGATGATCAACCCATTGTGGACGACGGTAGAGCTGCGCGGCAAGGTCGAGCGTGTCGAGCCGCAGGGATCCCAAGCGGCGAGCGTGCTGATTCGGCCGGGTTACGAATGGGTGGGCCACAAGCCAGGCCAATACGTGCGGCTCGGCGTCGTCATCGACGGCCGCTACCACTGGCGGGCCTATTCACTCACCTCCGATCCGGAGCCCGGAGACGGTCTGATCAGCGTCTCGCCCAAGAAGGTGGAGACCGGTGTCGTCTCGCCCTACCTGGTGGAAAAGATCCAGCCTGGCGAGCTGGTGCGCCTTGGGGAAGTGGAAGGAGTATTCACGCTTCCCGAGCCGTTACCGGCCAAGATGCTGTTCATCAGCGCCGGCAGCGGCATCACGCCGATCATGAGCATGCTGCGCAGCCTGGACCGTCGCGGGGATCTCGGCGACGTCATGGTCATCCATTCCGCTCGCGTCCGCGACGAGGTCATGTTCCTCTCCGTGCTGGAAGACCTTGCTGAACGCCACGAGAACATGCAGCTGGATTTGCGGCTCACCTCGGATCGCGGCCGAATGTCGCCGAGCGACCTGGACGAGTTGTGCCCAGACTGGCGCGACCGAGAGGCGTTCTGTTCGGGCCCCAGCGAACTACTCGATGGGCTCATCGAGCACTGGGAAGACAACGGCGACCCCGATCGCCTGCACTTCGAGCGCTTCCAGCCGAAGATCGGTGGGGACGGGGGTGAAGGCGAGGGCGGTGAAGTGACCTTCCTCGACAGTGATAAGACCGTCGAATGTGACGGCAGCACACCAATATTGGAAGCCGGTGAGGAGGCCGGTCTCGAACTTGCCTACGGCTGTCGGATCGGGATCTGCCACACCTGTGTCGGGACGCTGAAGTCCGGCAAGCTGCGCGATCTGCGCTCCGGCGAAGTCAGCGAGCCCACCGGACAGGACGTAAGGATCTGCATCAACGCCGCCGAAGGTGACGTCGAACTCGAACTGTGATCGAAAGGAGCCGCAGTGACAACTGTGGAAAGTCCGCTGGCCCGTCTAAGCGAACAAGAACTGGAAAAACTCGCGAAGGAATTCGACGCGATTCACGACGAGGTTTTCACCGATCTCGGCGATCGGGACCGGCATTACATCAAGACGGTGATTTCGGTGCAACGTCAGATCGTGGTGGTCGGGCGGGTGCTGCTGCTGGCGTCGCGGTCGAAAACCGCGTGGGTGCTCGGCACAGCGTGTCTGGGTATGGCCAAGATCTTGGAGAACATGGAGATCGGCCACAACGTCATGCACGGCCAGTGGGACTGGATGAACGATCCCGACATTCATTCCTCGGTGTGGGACTGGGACACCGCCTCCACTAAAGAGGGCTGGAAACACTCACACAATTACATCCATCACACCTACACGAATATCCTGGGCAAGGATAAAGACCTCGGATACGAGATCATGCGGATCGACCCCGCGCAGGAATGGCGGCCTGCCAATCTGGGTCAACCGCTATACAACTTGCTCCTCACGATGCTGTTCGAGTGGGGCGTAGCAGTGCACGACTTGGGCATCCAGGAAGTTCTCGCTGGCGAGAAACCCCGCTCAGAGATTTGGAAAGACCTCAAAGGCATTAGCGGCAAAGCGCGCTCACAGATTCAGAAGGACTACATAGGATGGCCGGCGATCAGTGCCGGTGCGTTCGCGCTGGCACAACTGGCCCTGCGCGGCCGCATCGATCAGCCCGCGGAATCCCGTATCGGCCGGCGGCTCCGCAGGGTATCGGGCAAAGGTCGCCTCGGGGCGACGGCGAGTCGGATGGACCGGTTTCTGCCCGGGCTGGAAAGCACATTTCTGCGTACCCTTGCCGCCGATGCGCTGGCCAACCTCATCCGGAACGTGTGGGCGCACGCCATCATTTTCTGCGGACACTTCCCGGACCAGGCTTACACCTTCACCGAAGAAGAGGTGAAGGACGAGACGCGCGGCGGTTGGTACGTTCGCCAGTTGACTGGTGCGGCCAATATCGACGGCAGCCCACTGTTTCATCTGATCAGCGGCAATCTCAGTTATCAAGTGGAACATCACCTCTACCCCGACATGCCGAGCAGTCGATACTCGGAGATCGCGCCGAAGGTCAAGGACATTTGCGAGCGCTACGAGTTGCCGTACAACTCCGGGCGGTTCTCCAAGCAGTGGTACTCCGTGCATCGGACTATCTTCCGGTTGGCGTTTCCCGGCGGGAAACCTCGGCCCAAGCCCGGGCCATACCACAGCGAGGACCGACGCATCGGAGCGGAAAGTCCGAGTGAGGCCAGCCGATACCGCGACCGACTGCCGGCGGAACACCCGGACGCCGGCCCAGAGCACGGCTCGACCGGCGTCGATGTTCAGCCGCCGCCACGCGGAAAGGACTGACGTGACGCGGCGCGGAGCCACCCAACCTGTCGGGACGGGCACAGCGTCAATCAGCGATTGCGACCGCCCCGCTGGGTGAACCAGATGCTTAACGCGACGGAGGCGACCACGGCGATGCTGAGCAGGACGGCGGTTGTCATCGCAGTAATCTATCGGTGACCGATAAGATCCCGCAGCGGTGCATCGTTGAAACTTTTCTCTCCGCCTAATTCGTCATACCCTGGTAGACAGCGACGGGTCAGGGGCAGGTTGCGTTCGTCACCGTCGCCAGACGGCCGTTGGTGCGCAACTGTGGTGTTAAGCAGTCAGCATCAGGCTGGCCGCCGTCGAAATTGCTGTGTGCGAAAACGCAGCACGGCTGTTCAACCCGGTAATCCTGCGGCGGTCCCCGAGTGCACAAAGGCGCGATCGCCGTTCATAACACCGTTCCTGTGTGTTCTTTAACGTTGTACTTCAGGGGAATTCAGATGGTGGAGGAAATGGTGCGCTGGTGATTACTCGCTTGGCGGGAGCCGATGCCCTGTCGGTGCACACCCAAAGCTCGAAGGCATCTGCACACACGATCGCGCTGATCGTCATCGAGGCGTCCGATCAGCTCAGCCATCAGCGGCTACATCGATTGGTGGCCGGGTCGCTGCCGCAACTGGCGCGGTTCCGCAGCCGACTGGTGAGCAAGCCGTTGGGTGTCGGACAGCCGGTATGGGCCGAGATCGACGACTACGACCCCACGTCGCAAATTCATTCTGCAACCGTTCGCGATCCCGGCGGCCCGCGCGAGTTGGCCGCTTTTATCCCGGATCTCATTACCGGCCGACACGATCGCCGTAAACCGCTGTGGGAGGCATGGAGTATCAACGGTCTCGCGGGCGGCCGGTGGGCGCTGGCAGTGAAGATGTCGCCTGCACTGAATGACGGCACGGCGGGAGCGACGTCGTTATGGCCACGGCTGCTGACCACCCAGTCGGATGCCGATCCAGCCAATAACCTTCCGGCTGAGCCGAGCTTCGGCTCAGTGCCTTCCGTCGGCGAGCTTGCGACCGATGTGGTGACCGAGATTGTCGAAAACCAGGTCACCGGCGCATGGCTGATCGCCCAGACCGTGTCCGGTCTTCTGCAGACGTTGCGTGGTCGGCTACGTGGCACGGGCGTAACGGACCCGGTGGTTTCGGCGGCGTCGCCTATGAGCAACTGGGAGCCCCGAACAGTTTTCAACGCGCCGCTGACTCGGCGGCGTGCAGTGGCTTTCGCCTCGATCCCGCTCGCGGACCTGAAGGCGGTCAGCAACGCGTTCGGGGGCAGCCTCACCAATGTTGTGGTAGCTGCCTGCACACTGTCATTGCGCGCCTGGCTACAACAACACGACCGGGTGCCCGACGCTCCGCTGCTGATGCGGATGCCGTTCGAGGCGCCGGCCACCGATCTGCCCGAAGTCGGAAACGGCTTGAGCGTCGGGCGTTTCCGCATCCCGATACAGCTGGACGACCCTGTGCAGGTCCTCGCCAACCTCCACACTGCCACCGAAAGGTTGAACGCCATTCGCAGCCGCCGCAACGAGAACAATGCTCCGAGAATCGGTTTCGCAACCATCGCGTCGCTGATTCCGCCGACCGCAACCAAGGCTGGTAAGCAGCTCTACACTCGGTTGGGCCTGCGACACCAACTCGGGCCGAGTTGTCATGGCAGTGTTTCTTACACCGTCGGCGAGTCGGCGCCGGTGTACTGTGCCGGCGCCAAGGTCGTCGGCATGCATACCGTGGCGCCGCTCGCCGAGGGCAGCGGCCTGAACATCGCGGTGATCTCCCGTGGTGGTGAATTGGATGTGAGCGTGTGTGCATGCCCCGACAACGTGCCCGCGGTCGACGACATTGCGACCGGTATCGCGCATTGTGTCCAAGGTTTGGTGGCGGCCGCACAGGAAGCTCCTCGCGGAAAAGGCCGCTCCGTCGTCACGGAGATGACGTCACACCCCGCGAATCGTTCACGCCGTCACCCTTGATCAAAATTGGTGCCCGACTAGAGGAGGTTCGAGGATGACTGCGCCACCACGGCATCTGGGCACCTCGACCGCCCGCCTCTCGTTCGGTTAAATGTGGCGTTCCACGAGCAGCTGCTCGCCGCCGTCGGCGGCCGGCGTGGGGTAGCGGCCGCCAACATGTTGTGCGAGATATGCGTCGAACATTTCAACGTTGATGCGGCAGCGATCTCGCTCATCTTCCAAGGAGTTAACAGCGGCACCCTTGGATCGAGCGGCGAATTGGCGCGCACATACGACGAACTGCAGTTCACCTTCGGCGAGGGGCCTTGCCTGGACTCGGTCACGCAGCGGATCCCTATGCTTGTTGTCGATCTGACCCAGGAGGTCCGCTGGCCCGCCTACGGCGCCGCCATGCTCGCGCACAATATCCGCGCCGTGTATGCGATACCCATCGTTGTGGCCGCCGAGTTCGTCGGCGCCCTCGACTTCTTCTGCACGCAGCCGGGTCAGCTGGAAGGCGATGCGCTGACCGGTGCCGGCGTCGCCGCCGAGTTGGCCGGTATCACCTTTCTCGACCTTCTTGACACTGACTTGCAGGCCGCCGTCTCCAATCCCGACAGCAACGCGTGGGCCGAGCTCGATGCGCTCAGCCGCGCCGAGGTAAGTCAGGCGACCGGCGTGATCGTTGGCCAGTTGGGGTTGGAACCGGCAGAGGCCTTGATGCGGCTGCGTGCCCACGCCTACGCCACCGGTCTCAGCGCCACCGACGTCGCACGTGAAATCCTCGACCGCCGAATCCAGCTCGAGGCCGACTGATCCCGGCCGCACCGACACGAAACGCAAAGGAACAGGAGCCAATGTGACCGAATCTCCTCGAGAGACGCGCGTACTGGGCGCAGTCGTCTCGCTGGTCGATAGCCTGCTCTTCGACTTCGACGTCGTGGACCTGCTCACAGAACTCACCGAACGCTGCGCCGAGCTGCTGGACATCGCGGCGGCAGGCTTTCTGCTCGCCGACCCGTTAGGGCGTCTTCGCCTGTTAGCCGCAACTTCTCAGCGGACACGCGACCTGGAGCTGTTCCAGCTCGAAGCCGACGAAGGCCCGTGCGTGGACTGCTACGCCACCGGCCAACCGGTCTCAGTCGCCGACCTGCAAGCCGCCACCGAACGGTGGCCGAACTTCGTCCCCGCGGCGATCGAGTACGGGTTCAACTCGGTGCACGCCGTCCCGATGCGCGCCGCCGGCCTCGTCCTGGGTGCGCTCGGTCTATTCGGCACCCACCGCGGGGCACTCAATGACGCCGATCTGCTCGTGGGTCAGACCCTGACCCACATCGCCTCCGTCGCGATCCTGCAAGAACACCCGCCCACACCCTCCAGCGTCATGCCGCAACTACGTTCGGTGCTGACCAACCGCGTGCTCGTCGAGCAGGCGACAGGCTTGCTTCTGGAGATGCTGGACATCTCAGTGGAAGACGCGTTCAGTCTGTTGCGGAGCTACGCACGGGCCCACGGCGAACATTTGGCCAACGTCGCCCGTAAGTTGATGAACGATCGGCATTCCCGCCCGATACTCGTGGCGGAATTGACCGAGTTCGCAGCCACGCCACCGCGCTAACGGCTTCAGCGCTGCCGCGAGCGGGCGCGCCGCACGGCCTCCTCGACCAGCCGCTCGGCGACGGTGTGCAGCTTGACGTTCCCGGCTTGGCTGATGCGGGCCAGCCGTTCGAAGGCCTGCTCAGCGCTGCCACCCGACCGGCTGCGGATAATGCCGATCGCCTGATCGATCACCGCGCGGCTATCCAGGGCGCGCTGCAACCTCGAGGTTCGCTCTTGGGCCTTGGCCAGCAATTGGGCGTTGTACACCGACACCGCTGCGGGTCCGGCGAACTGTGACCCCAACTGCACAGCATGTTCGGCGAATGCGTCCCGGTTTTTCGCGTAGGCATTGATCGCGCCGATCACCTGGTCCCCGACGATCAGCGGCAGGGACAGCGCAGAATGCACTCCCATCCGGGCGACCCGGCCACCGAAGCGCGGCCAGCGGCAGTCACTGCCCAGCGATCCGCTGACGGCTGGTCGCCGTGTCTGCATGCACGTAAGACAGGGCCCCTCATTCAATTCGTCGTACTGAACCTTGTCGATCTCGTTGGTGAGCACCGCCGTCGCCGCCCACGTCTGCACACTCGGTATGCCCCGGCGCAGTTCAACCAAGGCCACACCGGCGCCCTCGACCCCGGGTATCGCCTGGGCGGCGAACTCGGCTACGCCGCTGAGAAGGTCGCTCACTCCATGGGCACCGGCCACGATCCCGGACACCCCGCGAAGGCCTGCGTACAGGTCGGTGTCGTCCGCTTCCAGCTGCGCGGCCGATAATTCGGGCTTTTCCGGTTCGCGACCGGGTTGGGCATCGTAGTCAGGCATCGTGTGGAGTAAATCTACTCGCGCCCGGCCGAAGATTAAATCGCCCCGCGTGCCTCGTTGACAGCCATAGGGCGGTGACGGATGGTCGATGCGTGATGCGGCCAGGTGCCCGTAGTAGGACCATTCTGCTGATCGCCGGCATCACGGCGTTCATGACGATGGGGCTGACGGCAGGTGTGATCGCCGGCAGCCAATTGCGCGTTCGGACAACGACGCCACCCGCTGGGGGGCGAAGTCCGGCGGCGCTCGCTGCGGACTTCGTCCGGCTGGAGTCCAAGCTGCACGCTTCAATGGGGATCGTGATCAGCGCGATCGGCAGCAAGCAAGCCCAGATCATTCTGGGGAAGTGGCGAAGTGGTCCTGCCTGGTCCACGATCAAGGTTCCATTGGTCATCGCGGGGGCACGGGAAAAGAATCCGCCCGCGATCACTGCCGCGATGGACGCCGCAATCACCCGGTCTGACAATGCGGCGGCGGAATCGGTCTGGGCCGGGTTGGGTGAGCCGGTCACCGCTGCACACAAGGTCGAGGCGGTACTGCGGTCCACCGGCGACCCGACGATCGTTCAGTCGCAGAAGGTGCGTCCGGAGTTCACCGCTTTCGGTCAGACCGACTGGCCGCTGACCGACCAGGTGGCGTTCACTTCGGCTGCGTACTGTGACGGAACGAACGCGCCGGTATTCGACTTGATGGGACGCATCGAACCCGACCAGCGATGGGGCATCGGCACTGTGGCCGGCTCACAATTTAAAGGTGGCTGGGGGCCGTCACCAACCGGCAGCTATCTGGTCCGCCAGATCGGCGTAGTACCTGCCCCGCAGGGGATGGTCGCCGTCGCACTTGCCGTACAACCCGCCTCGGGGAACTTCGACGACGGCACCGCCGACCTCACCGAGATGGCCAGGTGGCTGAGCGCCCATCTCGGGGCCCTGCCGGCCGGTCAATGCACCCGATGACTTCGCCCGATGCTGCTGCGTGTCGCCGTGCCAGGAAGGACGGATGGCGGCGCATGTCCTCGCTACGCTGCTGCGCACGCCGTTGCGCGGCAACCCGGCGCGGGTGCGACTGAAGGTCGACAACCGTCGCCACTGGGGTATCAGACACGCCCGTCACTCCCTTCAAGGCCCGAGTCCGGTGGGCTTTTCGCCCGCCTTGTCGAGGGTGGCCCGCCGAACTGTGCGGCATGGTCAGTTTTGGCCATGAATTCACTGTGCATACGGCGGGCGAAGCGTCGACCCGGGCAGCGGGCAGGAAGGGCTATCCCAATACGGTGTGCATCAGCATCACGTTGTACGCCGACCACAGCGACAACGTGAAGTAAAGGTCCTTGCCGGACGACCACGGGTGGATGTAGGGCGCGTAGACGCCGCCGGGCATCTGCGTCGACGACACCAGCACATGCTCGGGGCTCCACGGACCTTGCGGTGCGGGTGCCGTCCTGGCCACCACATCGTTGGCGCCGTTGCAGTACAGCATCAAGAATTGCTTGAGGTAGCTGTTGTACTGGGCCGACATTTCGCTCACCGGGCCGGGGACGACCGGCGTCGCCGCCGCCGGGTTCGCCGGCACCCAGGACCCGTTGGCGTCGCCGTGCCAGTACTGATACTTGGTCAGGTCCGGGAGAAAGCCTTCGGGAACCTTTGTCACGTAAGCCGATCCGCCACGTCCGGCCGGTGTCCCTAACGAGTAGACGTAACCGTCGCCGGGTCGGGTGAACGCTCCCATCTGGAAGTTCTCGTTTCCGCCGCTCGGCGGGCGAATGGTACCGGGATACACGCCCCAGGTCTGGCCGTTGTCGATCGACCGCGCGATACCCGAGTAGTTCGTCGACCACTCGCCGTTGTTGCCCCACGACCTGATGGACATGAAGTTGACGAATTGGGTTCTGCCGACCGAGACTGCGGCGGTCGGAATGATTCCGGTCTCGGACGGCGCCTTCTTGATCGTGTTGATGACCTGTTTGGAAAGGTTGGGCGCCAACAGCGGCGAACCGGAGTACCGGTCGTTCACCACCCCGGGCGCCACGCTGATTCCGTTGTTCAGGTCGCCGTCCTGCGTGCGGAACAACGTGTTGTACCGCCACTGGTGGCCGTGCACACCGCAATAGCCGTAGCTGTCACCGAAGACCATGAGCACCTGGTGGTTAGCGGGATCTCCGTTGTCCCATGGGATTCCAAGGTCAGCGCCGGAGATGCCGAACCGGTCCAGGGTCTGGTTGGGGCTGTTCGGTCCGCTGATCCACTCCGCGAGTGATGTCGTCGACGCCGCGATCGCCGCACCGGGGTCGGCCGCCGGTCCGGGTGCCGGAACGGCGTTCGGGGCGACCTGAGCGGCGTTGGGGGAC
>NZ_JBARMY010000278.1:0-3872 GCF_049802695.1 Mycobacterium sp. | reverse complement strand
GCCGAAGCACTGGCCCGCGAATTGGCCGAGGAACTAGGTGTCGACGTCGCCGTCGGCGAACGCCTGGGCGATGACATCCAGTTGAACGGCACGACGACGCTGCGGGCCTATCGAGTGCGGCTGGTGCGCGGTGAACCCCGTCCGCACGACCACCAGGCGCTGCAATGGGTGACGGCGGCTGAACTTACTGACATCGACTGGGTTCCCGCCGATCGGGCGTGGCTTTCAGCGCTGAGTCGAGCACTTTGAACGCGAGGAGCTCCCGCTCGTAAGCTCGCGGCGCACAGCGTGGTCGTCGACACTGCGCTCAGCGCATCGATTCTGCGGGGAGCGCGCCGACACGCCCGGCGCAAGCACTGAGGATGCAGAGTCGACGCACAGGGATGCGATGGACACTGTGCGACCGCCCGACCGCTCAGTTTCGCGATCAACGGCCCCCGCTGACAGAATCACAGGCGTGGATTTCCGCAACATCGCCATCGTCGCGCATGTCGACCACGGCAAAACGACCCTGGTCGACGCCATGCTGCGGCAATCCGGAGCGCTGCAGGAACGCGGCGGCCTGACCGATCGCGTGATGGACACCGGTGACCTGGAACGGGAAAAAGGCATCACGATCCTGGCCAAGAACACCGCGGTGCACCGGCACAACCCCGACGGCAGCGTGACGGTGATCAACGTCATCGACACCCCCGGGCACGCCGACTTCAGCGGTGAGGTCGAGCGCGGGCTGTCGATGGTCGACGGAGTGTTGCTGCTCGTCGACGCGTCCGAGGGACCGCTACCGCAGACCCGGTTCGTGCTGCGCAAGGCGCTGGCCGCGCACCTGCCGGTGATCCTCGTCGTCAATAAGACCGACCGGCCGGACGCGCGGATCGCCGAGGTGGTCGAAGCCAGCCACGATCTGCTGCTCGACGTCGCCGCCGACCTTGACGACGAAGCGGCCAAGGCGGCCGAGGAAGCGCTCGGGCTGCCGACGCTCTACGCATCCGGACGCGCCGGCGTGGCCAGCACCGTGGCGCCGCCGGATGGCCGAATTCCCGACGGCGACAATCTCGACCCGTTGTTCGACATACTGCTGCAGCACATTCCAGCGCCCGGCGGCAACCGGGACGCGCCGCTGCAGGCGCTGGTAACCAACCTCGACGCGTCGGCGTTCCTGGGCCGGCTCGCACTCATCCGTATCTACAACGGCCGGTTGCGCAAGGGCCAGCAGGTGGCGTGGCTGCGGCAGATCGACGGCGAGCCCGTCGTCGCCACCGTGAAGATCACTGAATTGCTGGCTACCGAGGGTGTTGTGCGCTCACCGACCGACGAGGCCGTCGCGGGTGACATCGTCGCGGTCGCCGGCATCCCGGAGATCATGATCGGTGACACTCTCGCCGATCTGGCGAATCCCGTTGCGCTGCGGCGGATTACCGTCGACGAGCCGGCGATCTCGGTGACCATCGGCACCAACACCTCGCCGTTGGCTGGCAAGGTACCGGGCCACAAGCTGACCGCGCGAATGGTCAAGACGCGCTTGGACGCCGAACTGGTCGGCAACGTCTCGATCCGGGTGCTCGATATCGGCCGCCCCGACGCCTGGGAGGTGCAGGGCCGCGGCGAGCTGGCGCTGGCCGTGCTGGTCGAACAGATGCGCCGAGAGGGATTCGAGCTGACCGTCGGCAAACCGCAGGTCGTCACCAAGACCATCGACGGCCGGCTGCACGAGCCATTCGAGTCGCTGACCATCGACTGCCCGGACGAATACGTTGGAGCCATTACCCAATTGATGGCTGCCCGCAAAGGCCGAATGACGGAGATGGCCAACCACACCACCGGTTGGGTGCGGATGGATTTCGTTGTGCCCAGCCGTGGGCTGATCGGCTGGCGCACCGACTTTCTCACCGAGACCCGCGGCACCGGAATCGGCAACGCCGTGTTCAACGGATATCAACCGTGGGCGGGAGAGATCCGCGCCCGGCACACCGGGTCGTTGGTCTCCGACCGGACGGGCACCATCACGCCGTTCGCGCTGCTCCAGCTGGCCGATCGGGGTCAGTTCTTCGTCGAACCTGGGCAAGACACCTACGAGGGCATGGTCGTCGGCATCAATCCACGCCCGGAAGACCTCGATATCAACGTCACTCGGGAGAAGAAGCTGACCAACATGCGGTCGTCGACTGCCGACGTCATCGAGACGCTGGCCAAACCGATCGAACTCGACCTCGAGCGGGCGATGGAGTTCTGCGCACCCGACGAATGTGTAGAAGTCACACCAGAAGTAATTCGCGTCCGCAAAGTCGAATTGGCCGCCACCGCGCGGGCCCGCAGCCGATCGCGGGCGAAGGCGCGTGGTTAACTGATCACGCTACGGGTGGCCGATACGCTGATGAACGTGCCGAAACGAAGTCGCCGCGCGCGTTTAGCAATCGCCGCGCTGTGTTCGGCACAAGCGTTGGTGGCCGTGGGCTGTACCGTCAGCCCGCCGCCGGCGCCGCAAAGTACCGAAACTTCGCGCGCCACGATACCGCCGCCGCAACAGATCACGCAGGTCATCGTGGGCATCGACTCAATCGGCGCCGGATTCAATCCGCATCTGCTGTCTGACATTTCGGCGGTCAACGCCGCGATCAGCGCACTGGTGCTGCCCAGTGCGTTTCGACCGATTGCTGATCCCAACGAACCGACGGGCTCGCGGTGGGAGATGGACCCGACGTTGCTGATGTCCGCCGACGTGACCAACGACAACCCATTCACGGTGACCTACAAAATACGGCCCGAGGCGCAGTGGACAGACAACGCCCCCATCGCCGCCGACGACTTCTGGTACCTGTGGCGGCAGATGGTCAGTCAACCCGGTGTCGTCGACCCGGCCGGCTACGACCAGATCACCGGCGTGCAGTCGATTGACGGCGGCAAACAGGCGGTAGTCACCTTCGCTCAGCCGTATCCGGGCTGGCGGGAGTTGTTCAGCAACATCTTGCCGGCGCATATCGTCAAGGACGTGCCTGGCGGTTTCCCGGCCGGCCTCCTGCGGGCGCTGCCGGTCACCGGTGGCCAGTTCCGGGTGGAAACCATCGACCCGCAGCGCGACGAGGTCCTGCTGGCCCGCAATGACCGGTACTGGGGCCCGCCCGCCAGACCGGACCTGATTCTGTTTCGCCGGGCCGGGGCGCCGGCCGCGCTGGCGGACTCGATCCGCAACGGCGACACCCAGGTGGCCCAGGTACACGGCGGCTCGGCGGCGTTCGCCCAGTTGTCGGCGATTCCCGACGTGCGGACCGCGCGGATCATGACGCCGCGCGTCATGCAGCTCACGCTGCGCGCTAACGAGGCCAAGCTGTCCGAATCGCAGGTCCGCAAGGCGATCCTGGGGCTTCTCGACGTCGACCTGCTCGCCGCTGTCGGGGCCGGGAGCGACAACACCGTGACGCTGGATCAGGCCCAGATCCGCGCACCTAGTGACCCGGGATACGTGCCGGCCGCGCCGCCGGCGATGAGCAAGGCCGCGGCGCTGGCGTTGTTGCAGGCATCCGGCTACCAGATTGACGAATCCGCCCCGTCAACGGCGCCGGCCCAGGACTCGACGACGGCACCGGTGAACACCGGCCCGCCGGAGACCACCCGCGGCCGGATCGTCAAGGACGGCAAGCAGCTGTCACTGGTGATCGGCGTGGCGGCGAACGACCCGACGTCGGCGGCGGTGGCCAACACAGCCGCCGACCAACTGCGTGACGTCGGGATCGCCGCGACGGTGCTCGCGCTGGATCCGGTCCTGCTGTACCGCGACGCGCTGGTAAACAACCAGGTCGACGCAATCGTGGGCTGGCATCAGGCCGGCGGCAATCTGGCCACGCTGCTGGCTTCGCGCTACGGCTGTCCGGCGC
>NZ_JBARMY010000277.1:0-6773 GCF_049802695.1 Mycobacterium sp. | reverse complement strand
CAGTAAGCGCGAACCCGCTGTCCACGGCAGGCTGGCATGGTGAAGTAGACAGCGAAAGAACTGCCGCGAGCCGAAAGCGAGGTGCCTGTGCTAGGTCTACCGGATGCCGTGCACGCCTGCCTGTTCGATCTCGACGGTGTGCTCACCGACACCGCCGGCGTGCACACCAGAGCCTGGAAGGCCATGTTCGACGATTTTCTCCGAAAACGCGCCGATGAGAAGGGCGAAGAGTTCGTCCCGTTCGACCCCGAATCCGACTACCTGCAGTACGTCGACGGAAAGCCACGGGAAGACGGCGTCCGGTCCTTCCTGGAAAGCCGCAACATCGAACTGCCCGAAGGCGACGACGACGATCCGCCCGACGCCGACACCGTGCACGGCCTGGGCACCCGCAAGAACGATGCGTTTCAGAAGACGCTGCACGAAGACGGTGTCAAGGTTTTCGAAGGGTCGCGGCGCTACCTGGAGGCGGTCAAGGAGGCTGGGCTGGCCATCGCCGTCGTCTCGTCCAGCGCCAACACCCGCGACGTGCTCGAGATCGCTGATCTCGACCAGTTCGTCCAGCAGCGGGTGGACGGCATCACGCTGCGTGAGGAGCACATCGAAGGCAAACCGGCTCCTGACTCGTATCTGCGGGCAGCCGAGTTGCTCGACGTCGAACCCGGTGCGGCGGCGGTGTTCGAGGACGCCATCTCCGGGGTGGAGGCCGGTCGCGCCGGCAACTTCGGCTACGTGGTGGGCGTCGACCGGCACGATCAGGGCGACGAACTGCGCGAGAACGGCGCCGACGTCGTCGTCAAAGATCTCGCCGACCTGCTGGATGACGATTCATGATCACCGAGGACGCCTTCCCCATCGAGCCCTGGCGGGTGCGGGAAATCAAGCTCGAGCTGAACATCCTGGCGCAGTCGGAGTCGCTGTTCGCGCTGTCCAACGGGCATATCGGATTGCGCGGCAACCTCGACGAGGGTGAGCCGCACGGTTTGCCCGGCACTTATCTCAACTCGTTCTACGAGGTGCGGCCACTTCCCTACGCGGAGGCGGGGTTCGGCTTTCCCGAAGCCGGTCAGACCGTCGTCGACGTCACCAACGGCAAGATCATCCGACTGCTGGTCGACGACGAGCCGTTCGACGTCCGCTACGGCGAACTGATCGAGCACGAGCGCACACTGGATCTGCGCGCCGGCACGCTGACCCGTAGGGCGCACTGGCGCTCACCGGCGGACAAGCAGGTGAAAATAGTGTCGACCCGGCTGGTGTCGCTGGCCCAGCGCGGCGTCGCGGCCATCGAGTACGTGGTCGAAGCAATCGACGACTTCGTCCGCGTGACCCTGCAATCCGAGCTTGTGAGCAACGAAGACCAGCCGCAGACGTCCGGTGATCCGCGGGTAGCGGCGGTGCTGGACAACCCGCTCGAGGCCGTCGACCATGAGTCCTCCACCGACCTTGGTGCACTGCTGATGCATCGCACCAGAACCAGCGGATTGATGATGGCCGCGGTGATGGACCACGAGATCGACGTGCCCGGACGCGTCGAGGTCAGCACCGAAGTACGTGCGGATCTGGCCCGCACCACCGTCATCTGCGGGCTTCGGCCGGGGCAGAAGTTGCGCATAGTCAAGTACCTCGCCTACGGCTGGTCGAGTCTGCGCTCGCGTCCCGCGCTGCGCGACCAGGCCGCGGCCGCGATCACCGGCGCGCGCTATTGCGGGTGGCAGGGCCTGCTCGACACGCAGCGGGAGTACCTCGACGACTTCTGGGACAGCGCAGACGTCGAGATCGAGGGCGACCCGGTGATCCAGCAGGCGGTGCGGTTCGGGCTGTTTCACCTGTTGCAGGCCAGCGCGCGGGCCGAAGTCCGCGCGATCGCGGGCAAGGGCCTCACCGGCAGCGGGTACGACGGGCACGCGTTCTGGGACACCGAGGGATTCGTTCTCCCGGTCCTGACCTATACCGCACCGCATGCGGCGGCCGACGCGCTGCAGTGGCGGGCATCCACTCTTGACCTGGCCAGGGAACGCGCGGCCGAACTCGACCTGGCCGGCGCGGCTTTTCCGTGGCGGACCATCCGGGGCCAGGAGTGTTCGGGCTACTGGCCGGCCGGCACGGCGGCGTTTCACGTCAACGCCGACATCGCGATGGCGTTCGAGCGGTACCGCATTGTCACCGGGGACCAGTCGCTGGAAGAGCAGTACGGCCTGGAAGTGCTGATCGAGACCGCACGGTTGTGGCGCTCGCTGGGTCACCACGACCGGCACGGCGTCTGGCACATTGACGGTGTCACCGGACCTGACGAGTACACCGCGATCGTGCGGGACAACACGTTCACCAATCTGATGGCGGCGCACAACCTGCGGGTAGCCGCCGACGCATGCAGCCGGTACCCGGAAAAGGCGCGCGCGATGGGTGTCGACACCGAGGAGACCGCGGCCTGGCGCGACGCGGCCAATGCCGCCGCCGTTCCTTTCGACGAAGAGCTGGGCGTGCACCAGCAGTGCGAAGGCTTCACCACCTTCGCCGAGTGGGATTTCGAGAATCACACGAAATATCCGCTGCTGCTCAACGAGCCGTATGTGCGGCTCTACCCTTCGCAGGTGATCAAGCAGGCCGATCTGGTGTTGGCGATGCAGTGGCAGAGCCATGCGTTCAGCCCCGAAGAGAAGGCGTGCAACGTCGATTATTACGAGCCCCGCACGGTGCGCGACTCGTCGTTGTCGGCGTGCACCCAGGCGGTCATGTGCGCTGAGGTAGGCCATCTGGAGCTGGCGCACGACTACGCCTACGAGGCCGCGCTGATCGACTTACGCGATCTGCACCACAACAGCAGCGACGGTCTGCACATGGCGTCGCTGGCCGGCGCCTGGACCGCAATGGTCGCCGGCTTCGGTGGCCTGCGCGACGACGAGGGCGTGCTGTGGCTCGACCCGCAGCTGCCGGATGCGTTTGCGTGCCTGCGATTCCGGTTGCGGTGGCGGGGATTTCGGTTGACGGTCTGCGCCAGCCACGACGAGGTGACCTACACGTTGCGCGACGGGCCTGACGGTGAAGAACTCACGATCCGCCATGCCGGTGAGGAGCTCACGCTGAGCACCGAGGAGTCGACGACCGTGCCGGTGCGGCCGCGCAAGCCTCTGCTGGCGCCCCCGTCGCAGCCGCCCGGCCGCGAGCCGATGCACCACCGCGTGGTAGCCACTCCGAAACAACAGTGAGCCAGCTGGGCGGATCAGCGCGGTTGGAGGATTCGCGCCATTTCTTCGCCGACAGCACGACGCAGATCCGTGGTGGGCAGCTCGTCGATACCGGCTGCCGAGCGCAGGATCGGCTCGAACAGTCGCCAGCCGAATTGCAGTGCGAGCGCATTGGCAACCGCCAATCGTGCGCCGGCATCGCTGTCGTGGCGTGGACGAACCTGCTCGAATAGTGCGGCGACGTTGGGGAAGCGTTTCTGCAGCTGGCCGGCCGGATAGCCGTCGAGCAGGGTGCGGGCCATCACCCGCAACTGCTGATCGGCGGCAGCTTCGATCTGCTCGGCCGGCACCCCGCCGGCCAGCAGCTCGGTCATCTTGGCGCCCAGGTGGTCGAGCACCGCGCCGACCAGTTGCTCCTTGGTTCCGAAATGACGAAAAACCAGCCCGTGGTTGACTTTCGAGCGCGCGGCGATGTCGCGGATCGATGTGGCGGCCGGACCGTGCTCGGCGAACAACTCGGCGGCGGCGGTCAGGATCGCCGCGGCCACTTCTTCCCGGCCGAGCGGTGCGTCTTGCCGTTTGGACGTTGACACGCGCGTAGTCACATGACTACAGTAGCGGATACGCATGTGTAGTCAAGTGACTACAATTGGCCGGTATCAGCCGTGCTTCGAGGTGAGGAGCCGCGATGACCACTTCTGCAATTACTCCACTGACCGTGACGAAGTTGGGCAGCCGCATCGGCGCCCGGGTTGACGGGGCACACCTGAGCGGCGACCTGGACGCCGGCACGGTTGACGGGATCCGGCGGGCGCTGTTGTCCCACAAGGTCATCTTCTTTCGGGGTCAAAACCATCTTGAGGACCACGGGCAGCTCGCGTTCGCCGGCTTGCTGGGCACGCCGATCGGCCACCCGGCAGCGGCAATGCTGGCCGCCGGCACGGCCCCGATCATCACGCCGATCAACTCCGAGTACGGCAAAGCGACGCGCTGGCACACTGACGTCACGTTCGTCGCGAACTACCCATCGGCCTCGGTACTGCGTGCGGTCACACTGCCCAGCTACGGCGGATCCACCCTGTGGGCCTCGACCGCGGCGGCCTACGCCGGGCTGCCCGAACCATTGAAGTGCCTTGTCGAGAATCTCTGGGCGCTGCACACCAACC
This sequence comes from Mycobacterium sp., assembly GCF_049802695.1. Lineage (GTDB taxonomy): Bacteria > Actinomycetota > Actinomycetes > Mycobacteriales > Mycobacteriaceae > Mycobacterium. The sequence goes on along the minus strand of NZ_JBARMY010000277.1, from coordinate 2,419 downwards.
GCTACGACTACGTGCCGACCGAGCAGGAGTCCGCGATGACCGACGCGCAACGGGCGTTCCGGCAGGTGTTCGAGAAGCCGGATTTTCGCACTGAACATCCGGTCGTGCGGGTGCACCCGGAAACCGACGAACGTACCCTGGTTGCCGGTGATTTCGTCCGCAGCTTCGTCGGCCTGGACAGCCACGAGTCGCACGTGCTGTTCGAACTGCTGCAACGCCGAATCACCATGCCGGAGAACACTATTCGGTGGAACTGGGAGCCGGGTGACGTGGCTATCTGGGACAACCGGGCGACCCAGCACCGGGCGATCGACGACTATGACGACCAGTACCGGCTGATGCACCGGGTGACGCTGATGGGCGATGTGCCCGTTAGCGTGCACGGCCACCGCAGCCGCGTGGTCAACGGCGCCCCGCTGGAGGCGGTCGCAAGCTGAAGCGCGCGCCGGACGGGTGTCAGCCCGCCGAACTGATCGGCTGGATCGGTATCCAACGCAGCGCGGCCGGCGCGTCGGCGGGCACCACCGGATGCTCGGGCGGGATCGGCTCGAGCCTGCGATAGGGCTCGCCCGGCGCCGGCCGCAGGTCGTGCTGGCCCTTGTTCGGCCACAGTGCGGCAGACCGCTCGGCTTGCGCGGTGATCGAAAGTGACGGGTTGACGCCGAGATTGGCCGAAATGGCCGCGCCGTCGACCACCGACAGCGTCGGGTACCCGTACACGCGGTGATAGGGGTCGATGACGCCCTCCTCGGGGGTATCGCTGATCGCCGCACCGCCGAGGAAGTGCGCGGTCAGCGGGATGTTGAACAGCTCGCCCCAGGTGCCGCCGGCGACGCCGTCGATCTTCTTCGCGATTCGCCGGGTGACTTCGTTGCCGACCGCGATCCAGGTGGGGTTCGGCTCACCATGGCCCTGCTTGCTGGTGAACCAGCGAATGCCCAGCTTGCCGCGCTTGGTGAACGTGGTGATCGAATTGTCCAGGTTCTGCATGACCAGCGCGATCATGGTGCGCTCGCTCCACTGCTTGGGGTTGAGCAGCCGCAGCGTGCCGCGCGGATCTTGGCTGGCCGTCGCGATCAGTTGTCTCCAGCGCGGCACGTCGGTGCCGCCGGGGCCCGGTCCGTCGGTCATCAGCGTCTGCAGGAGCGCCATCGCGTTAGAGCCCTTGCCGTAACGGCAGGGCTCGACGTGGGTGTCGGACGTCGGATGAATCGACGACGTGATCGCCACCCCGTGCGTCAAGTCAAGATTCGGATCCACTTTGAACTTGCCGGCTCCGACAATCGCCTCGGAGTTGGTGCGGGTCAACATACCCAACCGCTCGGACAGTCCGGGCAGCTTGCCCTTGTCGCGCATCTTGAACAGCAGGCGCTGCGTGCCGTAGGTACCGGCGGCCAGCACCAGGTGAGATGCGGTGAAGGTGCGCTTCTCCTTGCGAATCCATCGACCGGTGCGCACTGTCTGAACCTCCCACAGACCATCGGACCGCTGTTCGAAGCCGGTCACGGTGGTCATCGGGTGGACTTCGGCGCCGGCGGACTCGGCGAGGTACAGATAGTTCTTGACCAGTGTGTTCTTGCCGTTGTGCCGGCAGCCGGTCATACACTCCCCGACTTCGCGGCAACCGGTGCGCGCCGGTCCGGCACCGCCGAAGTACGGATCGGGCACCGTCTTGCCGGGCGTCTTCTGCCCGTCCGGACCGAAGAACACCCCGACCGGCGTGGGCACCCAGGTGTCGCCGATACCCATGTCGTCGGCGACCTCCTTCATGACGCGGTCGGCGTCGGTGAAGGTCGGGTTGCGGACCACGCCCAGCATCCGCTGCGCCTGCTGGTAGTGCGGCATGAGCTCGGCACGCCAGTCGGTGATGTGCGACCACTGCTTATCGGCGAAGAACGGCTCGTTGGGCACGTACAAGGTATTGGCGTAGTTCAGCGAGCCGCCACCGACCCCAGCACCGGCTAAAATCATCACATCGCGCAGCAGGTGGATGCGCTGAACGCCGTAGCAGCCCAGCTTGGGCGCCCACAGGAAGCGGCGCAAATCCCAGGAGGTCTTGGCAAAGTCCTTGTCGGCGAAGCGCTGGCCGGCTTCGAGCACGCCGACGCGGTAACCCTTCTCCGTCAGCCGCAGCGCTGTGGTGCTGCCGCCAAACCCCGAACCGATGATCAGGACGTCGTAATCCGGCTTCATCGCACCATTATGACCGACCGGTAACAAGCGCTGGTAGGAGTATTGCGTTTTCATCGCCACTCTGGCGTGACTCGGCGCATCCCGCTCAGCTGCCGACAGTCAGCCCGACCTTCTGAAACTCTTTGAGGTCGCAGTAGCCCGCCTTGGCCATCGATCGGCGCAGCCCGCCGACCAGGTTCAGCGAACCGAACGGGTCGTCGGAAGGGCCGTTGAGGACCTGCTCCAA
>NZ_JBARMY010000276.1:0-9989 GCF_049802695.1 Mycobacterium sp. | reverse complement strand
CTCGCCGGTGGGGGCGCAGACGGTGGTTCGGCGGCGGGGCCGGGAAAGTCCGGATAGTTTTCAACCTCGCCGGCGGCAGCGTCGCTGAAAACACCGTCGCCGGATGCGCCGTGCCTCCCGACGTCATCGGTGACTTCGTCGGGTACACCGGGATCGGGGTAAGCCTCCTGGAAGTCCTCGAGCGGTTCGTCGGCGCCGTCGCCGCGGCCGGGCAGGCTGTGTTTACCCATGCTTACCCGTGCTTTGCCTTGAACTCACGACGGCGCCGGTGCAGGATCGGCTCGGTGTAGCCGTTGGGCTGCTGCGTGCCGGAAAGGATCAGCTCCTGGGCGGCCAGGAAGGCGATGCTGTCGTCGAAGTTGGGCGCCATCGCCAGATACTTCGAGTCGCCGGCGTTCTGCTCGTCGATCAGCGGCGCCATCCGTTCCAAGCTAGCGCGCACATCGGCCTCGGTGATCACGCCGTGCCGCAGCCAGTTGGCCAGCAACTGGCTGGAGATGCGAAGCGTGGCACGGTCTTCCATCAGCGCGATGTTGTGGATGTCCGGCACCTTCGACGAGCCCACACCCTGGTCGATCCAGCGCACCACGTAGCCGAGGATCGACTGGCAGTTGTTGTCGACCTCTTCCTTGATTTCCTCGGGCGCCCACGCCAGTTCCTTGGCCAGTGGAATCGTCAGCAGCTGCTCGATGGTGGCGCGTCGCTCACCGGCGAGCTCTTGCTGCACGGCGACCACGTCGACCTGGTGATAGTGCATCGCGTGCAAGGTGGCCGCGGTGGGGGAGGGCACCCATGCGGTGCTCGCCCCGGCGCGTGGTTGACCGATCTTCTGCTCCACCATGTCGGCCATCAAGTCGGTCATCGCCCACATGCCTTTGCCGATCTGGGCGTGGCCGGCGAACCCGGTGGCCAGCCCGACGTCAACGTTGTTCTCCTCGTACGCCAAGATCCACGGCTGGGTTTTCATGGCGCCTTTGCGCACCATCGGACCGCACTCCATCGATGTGTGAATCTCGTCACCGGTGCGGTCCAGGAAGCCGGTGTTGATGAATACGATGCGGTCGCTTGCGGCCTTGACGCAGGCCTTCAGGTTGACCGTGGTGCGCCGCTCTTCGTCCATGACGCCGACCTTGATGGTCGTCTGCGGCAGCCCCAGCACATCTTCTACCCGGCTGAACAGTTCGGTGGTGAACGCCACCTCATCGGGGCCGTGCATCTTGGGTTTGACGATGTAGATGGAACCGGTGCGGCTGTTCGCCAACGGACCGTTCGCCTCACCGGATTTCAGTCCGTGAATCGCCGCCAAGCCGGTGAACAGCGCATCGAGGATGCCTTCGAACACCTCGGTGCCGTCGGCTCCACCGTTTTCGGAGCCATTATCGAACAGGATCGCCTCGTTGGTCATCAGGTGACCCACGTTGCGCACGAACAGCAGGCTGCGCCCCGGCAACAAGAACTCGCTACCGTCCGGCGCGTTGTAGTGCCGATCCTGGTTGAGCGCCCGGACGAACGAGTCGCCGTCCTTGCTCACCTCGGCGGTCAAATCGCCGCGGTTCAGGCCGAGCCAGTTGCGGTAGGCGCGCACCTTGTCCTCGGCGTCGACGGCGGACACCGCGTCTTCGAAGTCGATGATCGTGGTGACCGCCGACTCGAGCACCACGTCTTTGACGCCGGCGGCGTCGGTCTGGCCGATCGGCGATTCCGGGTCGATCAGTATCTCGATGTGCAGGCCGTTGTTGAGCAACAACACCGAGTTCGGCGACTCCGCGGCGCCGGTGTAACCCACGAACCGGTCAGAGTCAACCAATCCGGTCGTGGACGACTCGCCGTGCAGGTGGACCACCAGCTGGCCGTCATCGACGGTGAACCCAGTGGCCTCGGTGTAGGAACCCGACGACAGCGGCACCGCGTCGTCGAGGAATTTGCGGGCGTAGGCGATCACCTTGTCGCCGCGCACCTGGTTGTAGCTGCTGCCCTGCTCGGCGCCGTCGGTTTCCGGGATAACGTCGGTGCCGTAGAGCGCATCGTAGAGAGAGCCCCAGCGGGCGTTGGCCGCGTTCAGCGCGAACCGGGCGTTGGTGACCGGTACCACGAGCTGCGGGCCGGCCGTCGTGGTGATTTCCGGGTCGACACCGGACGTGGTGATCGTGAAGTCGTCGGGCTCAGGCTGCAGGTAACCGATTTCGGTGAGGAACTGGCGGTACGCCTCTGGATCGTGCGTTTCGATCACGCGGTGCCGGTGCCATTTGTCGATCTGCGCCTGCAATTCGTCGCGGCGGCGTAGCAGGTCCTGGTTTCGCGGGGTCAGATCAGTGACGACCTTGTCGACGCCCGCCCAGAAGCTGTCGGGGTCGATGTCGGTGCCCGGCAGCGCCTCGTCGTTCACGAAGTCATACAGCACCCTGGCGACGCGCAAATTGCCCACTGGCACGCGATCAGTCATCGTTCCTCCCTGTCTGGCAACTAGCCAGAATACCCGGCCGGTAGCACGACTACCCGCATTCAGCGGCCTGCAACAGCAGGTCACACCGGGCCAACAGCGCTTCCCGCAGCGGCTCGGCACGCTGCGCGACCTCGCTCTGGCAACGCACGTACTCTGCTCGACCAGCGCGGCTCTCGACGGCGATCGGGGAGTACCCGTAGTCGCTGAGATCATACGGGCTGGCGCGCATGTCGATTTCCCGGGCGGCTGCAGCCAGTTGCAGACACTCCAGCAGCAGCTCAGAGTCGATTAGCGGGGTCAGCTTGTAACACCACTTGTACAAGTCCATGTTGGTGTGCAGGCAGCCCGGCTGCTCCCATTGGTGCTGGGTGGCGCGGCTCGGCGAACCGGCGTTTCGGGGGGCGGCCCGGTCGGTGAAGAACCGGTAGGCATCGAAGTGGCTGCAGCGCAATGGCACCGACTCGACGAGCGCGTCGGTGCCGGACGCGCCCAACCGCAGCGGAGTCTGTTGATGGCGCACCTTGTCGCTGCGGTACACCATCGCCCATTCGTGCAGACCGAAGCAGTTCAGCGCAGCGGGCCGTGACGCGGTCGCGCCCAGCAGTCGCGCCACGAACCGGATGGTGTCCAGCCGGCTGCGCAGGTGGACGTCGCTGACAGTGACGCCGTCGCGGACGGTGGTGTAGCCGCGGCGGCCGCGGTAGTAGCGCAATGCCTCGCCCCCGGCGAGCACCGCGCCGTAACCCGGATGCCAGCACGACAATTGCCCTGGCCGCAGGGTGTAGTAGCTGAACAGAAAGTCCCAAACCGGGTGCGGCTCGTCGGCGCGACAGGAGGCCAAGAACTCCGCGATACGGCGGCGGTGGGCCTGGACCCGCGCCCGCCACTCGGCAGCGTCGAGGAGTTCAGTCACGCTGGATGCTGTCCCGTACCGTGCCGACCAAGTCTTCGAGCAGGTCGTCCAACGCAACCATCCCGACCACCCGGCCGTCCTGACCGGTGACCAATGCGAGGTGGCTCTTGGTGCGCCGCAGCCGCGACAGCCCCTCCGCCAGCGGCAACGACCCGGCTACCCGGGGCAGCGGTCGGACCGTGACCAGGTCGATGGTGGCGTCCGGGTCGTCGCCCAGTGGCAGCACGTCCTTGATGTGCAGGTAACCGACGAAGGTGCCGTCGACCGCGACCACCGGGAATCGCGAGTACCCGGTCTGGGCCAGCGCCTGCTCGACCGCACCGACTGTGGGGCCGGATCCGGTGGCGGCCGCCGGTACCGCGCGAATGTCGGAGACGGCTACCGCGACGTCGGCGACAACGCGGTGGCGGATCTGCAGCGCCCGGGTGAGCCGGGTGTGTTCCTCACGGTCCAGCAAACCCTCAGACACCGATTCCGCGATCATCTCGCCCAGCTCGGCCATGGAGACCGTGATCGCGAGCTCGTCGCGTGGCTCGACCCGAAGAGCCCGCAAGATCAGGTTGGCGCAGCCTTGGTAGAACGCGATGAACGGCCGGGCGGCCCGCACGTAAGCCAGGTAGGCGGGGATCAGCAGCATCGCGGCCTTCTCTGGGCCCGCGATGGCGATGTTCTTGGGCACCATCTCGCCCAGCAGCACGTGCAGCGTCACCACGATCGTCAGCGCGATCACGAAGGACACCGTGTGCAGGACGGCACCCGGCAGCCCCAACAGGCTGAACGGTCTGTTCAGCAGATCGGCGACCGCCGGCTCACCGATCCGGCCGAGCAGGATGGAGGCGACCGTGATGCCCAGTTGCGCCCCGGCGAACATCAGCGGAAGCCGCTCGCCGGCGCGGATCACCGTGACCGCGCTGGGCCGGCCCTGTTCGGCCAGAATTTCCAGCCGGTCCCGGCGCACCGAGATCAGCGAGAACTCCGCGCCGACGAAGAATGCGTTGGCGGCGATCAGCAGGCTCGTCAGCAGTACCCGCAAGACGTCGGCCATCAGCGGCGCCACCCGGTCCTGCCACCGTCCAGGTCGCCGTCCAGCTCGGTGAGCTCGAGCACGTCGATCCGGCGACCAGCCATCTGCACCACGGTTGCGCGCCAACAGTTCGAGTGGTCCGACAGGCCGTCGGGGTCGAACGCGGTCAGGTCGACCGTTTCACCGGTTTGCGGGATGTGGCCCAATTCCTGCAGCACCAGGCCGCCGATCGTCTCGTATTCGCCGTCGGGGGCGCGGTAGCCGGTGGCCGTGGCCACCTCGTCGATGCGCAGCAAACCCGACACCCGCCAGCCCTTGCCGGCTGCCACCACATCCGGGGTGGCGTCGTCGTGTTCGTCGCGGACGTCGCCGACGATCTCTTCGATCAGGTCCTCGGTGGTGACCATGCCGGCGGTACCGCCGTATTCGTCGACCACCAGCGCCGTCTGTAGAGCACTGGCACGGGTCTGGGCCATCACCGCGTCACCGTCCAGCGTCGAGGGCACTGTCGCGACGGGCTGCGCGACGGCGGTCAGCAACGTCGTGGCTCGGTCGGCTGGCGGCACGGCGAAGATCTGTTTGACGTGCACAATGCCCACGGTCTCGTCCAGGTCGCCGTCGACGATCGGAAACCGGGAGAACCCGGTCTCGATGGCCGTGGCCACCAGGTCGGCCACCGTGTCGTCAGTCTGCAGCGTGACGATCTTGGAGCGTGGCGTCATCAGTTCTTCGGCGGTCAGCGTGCCGAACTGCAGCGATCGGTGCACCAGCGCCGCAGTCGTCGGGTCCAGCGAGCCGCTGCGCGCCGAGGTGCGCACCAGCGAGACCAGTTCCTGCGGTGAGCGGGCGGATCGAAGTTCTTGTGCGGGCTCGATACCGAGCCGGCGCAAGATCCGGTTGGCTGCGCCGTTCGTCAGCCGGATGGCCGGGGCCAGGATCAGGGAGAACAGCAGTTGGGGAATCGCGATCGCGCGGGCGGTGCTCAGTGGGCGTGCGACAGCGAGGTACTTGGGCACCAGTTCGCCGAAAACCATCGACAGCGACGTCACCACCAGCAGCGCCATGAACGCGACCACGCCGTCGGCGACCCGCTCGGGCACCCCCAGCGCCGCCATCGCCGGATGCGGCAACTCGGCGACCATGGGTTCGGTGAGGTAACCGGTGACCAGCGTGGTGATCGAGATTCCCAACTGAGCTCCGGAGAGCTGGAACGACAGCCTGCGGTGTACGCGCAGAAGTAGGCGTTCTCGGCGACCACCGTCGTGGGCGTGTGCCTCGACGGTGCTGCGCTCGAGGGTGGTCAGGGAGAACTCGGCGGCAACGAACAGCGCGTTCCCGGCGGTGAGCACCACGATGGCCAGCAGGCTGAGCAAGGTGACGGCGACGTTCATCAGATCGGTTGTCGCATCCCCAGGCTCGGGTCGACCGCGCTGACGGGACGGGCGGATACTTGCGCCGATGGCCGTCGGGCCCAGAAGCCAACGGCCCCGACGGGTGCCTGCGGCACGTCAACCCTTTCGCTCGGTCGACCTCAACGGTCCTGAAGCTCACATGGTAGCGAAGACCCGTCCCGGACCCCGTCAGGACATCGCGGTAGCGGCGAAGCGCGCTTCCGCCGCGATCACCAGCCGAACGGCAGCGGATGGCCTTCGGCGAAGCCCGCCGCCGACTGGATACCGAGCACCACCCGCTGGTGCAGTTCGGTCAGGTTCGACGCACCGACGTAGGTGCAGGTGCTGCGCAGCCCGGCGGTGATGTGGTCGAGGAGGTCTTCCACGCCGCCGCGGCTGGGGTCGAGTTCCATCCGCGACGTGGAGATCCCTTCCTCGAACAGCGCCTTGCGGGCCCGATCGAACGCGCTTTCACCGGCGCTGCGCGCAACCACTGCACGCTTGGACGCCATTCCGTAGCTTTCTTTGTACGGCCGGTTTTCGCGGTCGCGCATCAGGTCGCCGGGAGATTCGTAGGTGCCGGCGAACCAGGACCCGATCATCACGTTGGATGCTCCAGCGGCCAGCGCCAACGCGACATCCCGCGGGTGCCGCACGCCGCCGTCGGCCCAAATATGAGCGTCGAGTTGCTTTGCCGCAGCTGCACATTCGAAGACAGCTGAAAATTGCGGCCGACCGACGCCGGTCATCATCCGGGTGGTGCACATCGCGCCGGGGCCGACACCGACCTTGACGATGGCCGCGCCGGCGTCGATCAGATCGCGGGTGCCCTCGGCTGAGACGACGTTGCCCGCCGCCAGCGGCACTCCCAGATCCAGCGACGAGACGGCCTTGATCGCGTCCAAGGCCTTCACCTGATGCCCGTGCGCGGTGTCGATGACCAGGACGTCGGCGCCGGCCTCCACCAGTGCTTGCGCCTTCGTCGTGACATCGCCGGTGATCCCGACGGCCGCTCCGATGCGCAGCCGTCCGGCATGGTCAACCGCCGGTGTGTAGATGCCGGCCCGGATCGCGCCGGTGCGGGTCAGCACACCGGCCAGCGTGCCGCCGGCGTCGGTCAGCACCGCCACGTCGACCGGCGCATGCTCGAGCAGGTCGAAGACGTGTCGCGGATCAGTGCCCACCGGAGCGGTGACGAAGTCGGTGGTGGCGACGTCGCGGACCCGGGTGAACCGGTCCACGCCCGCACAGGAGGCCTCGGTCACCAGTCCGATCGGGCGGCCTTCGAGAATCACCACCGCGGCGCCGTGTGCCCGTTTATCGATCAGAGCCATTGCATCGGATACCGAATCGTCGGGTACCAGCGTCACCGGGGTGTCGACCACCGGATCGCGGCTTTTGACGAACTCGACCGTCTGTTTCACCGCGTTGATCGGCAGATCTTGCGGCAGGATCACGATGCCGCCGCGCCGGGCCACCGTCTCGGCCATCCGACGCCCGGCGACCGCGGTCATGTTGGCGACGACCACCGGGATAGTGGTGCCCGAGCCGTCGGCGGTCGACAGATCGACGTCGAACCGCGACGCCACGTCGGACCGGTTCGGCACGATGAACACGTCGTCGTAGGTCAGGTCGTAAGCGGGCCGGTGCCCGTCCAGATACCTCATCGGTGTGGCTATGCCCCCTTTGGGCAGGGTTCTACCGCATTTGACCGCCCTTTTGCCGGGCCGGTCCGGCTAGGCCGGCACCTCGCTGCGGTCTTCGCTCCACAGTGTGTGGAACTTCTTGCCGGGCTCTCCGTCGATCCGGCCGTAGGTGTGCGCACCGAAGAAGTCGCGCAAACCCTGCGTCAGCGCGGCGGGCAGCCGCTCGGTGCGCAACGCGTCGTAATAGGACAACGCCGAGGAGAACCCGGGGATGGGGATGCCCAGCTGGGTCGCGGCCACCACGACGCGGCGCCAGCTGTCGATGGCCGATTCGATCGCGCTGCGGAAGTACGGCGCCACGATCAGCGTCGGCAGGTCCGGGTCTTCGTCGAAGGCCTCTTTGATGCGGTTGAGGAACTTGGCCCGGATTATGCAGCCACCACGCCAGATGGTGGCCAGATCACCGGACGTGATGTCCCAATCGTATTCGCCACTGCCCGCCTGAATCTGGTTGAATCCCTGGGCGTAGGCGATGATCTTCGAGGCGTAGAGCGCCTGCCGCACATCGTCGACGAACTGCTTTTCGTCCCCGGGCCTTGCGATCAGGTCGCCGGAGGCCAATTCAGTAGTGGCCTTCCGTTGCGTAACCGACCCCGACAACGCGCGGGCGAACACCGCTTCGGCGATGCCGGTCACCGGGACGCCGAGATCCAGCGCCGACTTCACCGTCCAGCGGCCGGTGCCTTTCTGCTCGGCCTCGTCGAGAATGACGTCAACGAGCGGCTTGCCCGTCTTGGCGTCTTTCTGGCGCAGCACCTGCGCGGTGATCTCGACGAGAAAGCTGTCCAAATCGCCTTTGTTCCATTCGTCGAACTCGTCGGCGATCTCGTCGGCGCTCTTGCCCAGGCCGTCGCGCAACAGCTGGTAGGCCTCACCGATCAGCTGCATGTCGGAGTACTCGATGCCGTTGTGCACCATCTTGACGAAGTGTCCAGAGCCGTCCGGACCGATGTGGGTGCAGCACGGCACCCCGTCGACGTGGGCAGAGATCTCCTCGAGCAGCGGGCCCAGCGACTTGTACGACTCCACCGGGCCGCCCGGCATGATCGACGGCCCGTTCAGGGCGCCTTCCTCGCCGCCGGAGATGCCCGCCCCGACGAAGTGCAGATCCCGATCGGCCATCGCTTTTTCTCGCCGGATGGTGTCGGTGTACAGCGCGTTGCCGCCGTCGATGATGATGTCGCCGGGCTCCATGGCGTCGGCGAGTTCCTCGATGACGGCATCAGTGGCCTCACCCGCCTTGACCATGATCAGCACTCGACGCGGCTTCTCCAAGGCGGCAAGGAATTCCGGGATGGTCTCGGTGCGCACGAAGTTGCCGTCGGAGCCGTGCTCTTTCAGCAGCGCATCGGTCTTGGCGACCGACCGGTTGTGCAGCGCCACCGTGTAACCGTGCCGGGCGAAATTGCGGGCGACGTTCGAGCCCATCACGGCCAGGCCGGTGACCCCGATCTGTGCCGTGCCCTCAGCAGCGTTCGAATCCGACGAGCTCATGTCTTCGCCTCTCGGGTTGGTTGTCGCTTCGGTGGTCAAAGTGCGCCGCAGAATTCATACACCCGCGGCAGGCCGGACCCCTGTCTCTCCACGTTATTCGTCAAGCATTCGCTCGATAGACGGGGACTCCTTCTGCGGTCTGTGGCCACGTCATGCTCGCTGCGGGTTGTCAGATGCTGACGAGCCGGTGCAGCTCGATGAGCCACGGCACGGCCAGCGACACGGTGGGCACCACCAGCACGGCGGCTGCGGCCAGGTAGGCGGCCACCGAAAACGTCAGGCTGTTACCCCGGCCGGAGAGTCGTCGCACCCGAAGCACCGTGCTTGGACCACCCGCGGCCAACGCACCCGACGGCGCGTGCCCGGATGCGCAGGCAACCAGCGCCCGGGCCAGGGGAGTGCGACCAGCCGCGCGGACAGCGGCGTCGTCGGCGAGCAACTCGACAAGCAGCCGCACCGCATCCAGCGCGTTTGCGCTGCGGACGAAGCGCGGGAAGGCGGCGTGGACGGCGATGAACGCCTCGAGGACCAGGTCATGCCGGGCACGCAAATGCGCCCGCTCGTGGCGCAGAATCGCGGCGACTTCGGCGTCACTGAGGGCGGTCAGTGTCCCTTCGCTGACCACCACCCGTCGACGCACACCGGGCAGGCAGTAGGCCAGCGGCTGCGCTACCTCCAAGATGCGCAGGTCGCTGGCCCGGGCCCTGATCGGGGCGGGCACCGCGTCCCCGGTGACACCGAGCAGGTCAACCAGCATGCGCTGGTGAGCGCGACGCCGCCGGGTCGCGACTGCCACCCGCACAACCGCTATCGCCAGCCGGGCGCCGACGCACAGTGTCAGTGCGAAGACCGCGACATACAGCGCCGTGAGCGTCCAGCCCAGCCGGTGCACGTCGCCGACGATGCTGGCAGTGGGACGACCGTCAGCTCCCGGCATCATCAGCCGGCTGGCGATGGCAATACCTGCGCTGAAAGCGGACAACACCGCGGCGAGCGCGACGGCCTGCCAAAGCACCAC
>NZ_JBARMY010000275.1:0-5498 GCF_049802695.1 Mycobacterium sp. | reverse complement strand
GCTCAGCCCAGCGCACCCCCCGGCGCGTTTCGACCGGTTCCCCGTGGGTCCGGGCAACACCTGCCGCACCCGGGCCAGCGCCCGCAACCCACGCGCGGCTGGCGTCGTCTGGTTCTGGCCTGCACTTTCGGTCTGATCAACCTGGGCCCGTCGACTCACGAACGACAGGAGGCGGAGTACGAAGCCGTGATCGGCTCTGCGCTCCGCGGCAACTATAAGGTCGGTGTGCTCGGCAAAGGCGGTGTGGGCAAGACCACAGTCGCGGCGAGCGTCGGGTCGATCTTCGCCCAATTGCGTCAGCAAGACCGCGTGGTCGCCGTCGATGCCGACACCGCGTTCGGCCGACTGGGCAGCCGGATCGATCCCCGCGCGAGCGGCTCGTACTGGGACCTGACCGGCGACACCAACCTGCGTTCCTTCGCCGATGTCAGCGCCCGAGTGGGAACCAATTCCGCCGGCCTGTACGTGCTGGCCGGCGACCCGGCTGTCGGCCAGCGCCGGGTGCTCGATCCGGCCATCTATCGAGAAGCCGCGCTGCGGCTGGACCGGCACTTCACCATCTCGATCGTCGACTGCGGTTCGTCGATGGACGCTCCGGTGACCCAGGAGGCGCTGCTGGATCTCGATGCTCTCATCGTGGTGTCGTCGCCGTGGGCCGACGGAGCCTCAGCCGCCGCCCAGACCATGGAGTGGCTCGCCGAGCACGGCAGAACCGGCCTGCTACAGCGCAGCGTCGTCGTGCTCAACGACTCCGACGGTCACGCCGACAGGCGCACCCGGTCGGTGCTGGCGCGCCAGTTCATGGAGCGTGGACAGCGCGTCGTTGAGGTTCCGTTCGATCCGCACCTGCGGCCCGGCGGAGTAATCGACGTGCGCAGCGAGATGGCTCCTTCGACGCGACGGCGATTCCTGCAGATCACCGCACTCGTCGCGGGGTTTTTCGCGTCTCGGCCACCCGGCGGCGTGCGCGACGGCCGCTGAGATTCTCACCCGCAGGTCTGTGACAGCTATCGGTCACCGGCCAACACACCTGGCCCACGCCGAGCATGCTCACACCGGGTTCGAGATGGACACGTGCTTCTCCGCGCAAGCGTGCATCACCGCCGTGGCGATGTCCTGGGCGCGAAGCGTCTCCAGGTCCTCCACCGTCACCGAGCCGCGGTCACTGCGGTGCTGGGCGGCCACCCGGGAATCCCGTAACCGCTCGGCGCGCTCGACCACGTTGCGCGCGAACCGACCGTTCTGCATGATGTCGATCCCGTGCGTGCCGTCGGGCGCCAGATGGGACCGCAACGCCTTACACATGGCGTTCAGCGCGTCGCGCGCCGCCGGCTCGATGACCGTCGCGCGTGGCGCACCGTAACGGATAGCGATCTCGACAATCTCGTCGGGATTGTAGGACTCGAACCGCAGTTTGCGATTGAATCGTCCCGCCAAACCAGGGTTGACCGTGAGAAATTCGTCTACTTCGCGCTCATAGCCGGCACCGATGAAGCAGAAGTCGAAACGGTGTACCTCCAGGGCGACCAGTAATTGGTTGACCGCTTCCATCCCGATCATGTCCGGTCGCCCGTCATGGTGCCGCTCCACCAACGAGTAGAACTCGTCCATGAACAGAATTCGGCCCAAAGAACGGCTGATCAGCTCGTTGGTCTTGGGTCCAGACGCACCGATGTGTTCGCCACAGAAATCCGCGCGCTTCACTTCGATGATTTCGGGATGCCGCACGATGCCCAAGCCGGCATAGATTTTGCCCAACGCTTCAGCAGTGGTGGTCTTGCCGGTGCCGGGCGGTCCGACGAGCAGCATGTGGTTTGTCTGGTTACTGACCGGAAGCCCGGCCGCAAGCCGCAACGCCCGCACCTCGATCTGATCCTCCAGCTCGGCCACTGCTCGTTTCACTTCGGCCAGACCGACCTGGTTGTCAAGTAGCGCACGGCCTTCCGCCAAGAGCTCTTCTCGACGCTCGTCGTTCTCCTGTTCGCGTCTGCTGTCTTCGGAGACCTCGGTGGTGACATCCCATCTGTTGGTACGTGTCTTTATGGTCTCTTCGTCGGTGACCACCAGTTGCAGGGCGGGGTCGGCCAACGCCTGCTTCGCGGGTTCGATGAGCGCACCATTGATCGCGGCCTTCGATAACCAGATCTGCGCCTTGTCTTCCTCACCGAGCTGGCGGTGGGCCATACCGCGCACATAGGCGAGATCGGCCGCGATCAAGGGGAACTCGTTAGGGTCGATGGCCGCCACTGCCGTGTCACTCAACTGGTGCCGACGAGATTCCGGCGGAAAGCCGTGTGCAGCGCGGATTTCTACCCGGTCGGCCCAGTCGAGTGCGACCCGCGCCTGCCCGAGATGTGCCGCTGCATGCGCGGCCAGCGCGTTGGTTGCCGCAGTTACCGCCGACATGATGATTGCCTGCGGGGGCAAGATCGTCGCGGCGATCGAAATGACGTCGGGCCAGCGCTGCGTAGCGAACATCAGATACGCACGCACGTACTGGTGCCACTGGTGATTCTCCCACGTATCCAGCAGTGCCGAATCCTTCAGCAGCGCTTCGGCTTTCTCGAACTGGCCATCGTCGATGAGCGCGCTCGCCAACGCCAGGCCGGCGTGGGAAGACTCGGTCACCGAGATCGACAGATACGGCCCCGCCTTGATCGGCGCCGACAAGTGCACACCGAGGCGATTGGTCTCCCGATGCAGCCGGGCGCCGTATGCGTACAGTTCCTGCAGGGTCGCCAAGGCCTCGTCACCAGTGGCGACCAGGCCCAGCCAGGCGTCCGCCATCGAATGGTCGATCTCCGTCGCCTCATAGAACTGTGCCCGTGCGGCGGCCGGGTCGGTGTTGAACAGTTGCATGGCTTGGTCGAACCGCTTGCGCGCCGCGGCGATGGTCGTGCCGCTGGTCATCCGCTAGTCCACCGCTTCGAGCTCAGCGGTCCGCAGACTCGTCGGCTGCGAGGATACGTAGCGATTCTCCGCGCGGAACAATTCAACCTCGACGGTGTGCACTTGTCCCGCGGCGGTCACCTTGATGGTCGCCGGTCCGATCTGGTTGATCACCACATCAGCAGACCCCCGATACGGTGCGCCTGGTTCACCGACAGAGACGAGTGTATTCGGCCGCGGCGCAGGGGCGACGGTGCCGTCAACTACGCTGACGGTGGTTCCGGAGACGGGCCGGGCGGCGGAGCTGACTGCAATATCCGGCATTCGAATACTCGCCCAGCGCTGCGCATCTCGGGTGTGCACAGTAATTCGTTCGCCGGCTCCGGCCAGCCGGATCACGATCCGTTTGGCCAGCGAATCCTCCGCGGCGATATGCACCCGGGTGAACTCCCCCGGGTCATCGAGCGGCAACATAAGCCGGTTGCCGGCGTCCACCTTGCCGAGCAGTACCCCCGACGGGCCGACCGGGACGTGCAGCGGACCCGTCACCTCGCCGCGCCGAATTCCCCGCAGCACCTGGGTCGGCCCGCACAAATTCGCGGCGATCGCCTGCGCCTGCTCCCCTGGCAGCGTCCGCCACGACACACTTGGCGGAGCTGTCGGCGGCTGTGCGCTGCGCACCGTCACCGTGGCCGTGGCGGATGCGTCGTGGAACAAGGTGACGTTTTGGATGATGCCATCACTGCGGAGCGACCAGGCATGCGCCAGCTTGTTTGCCGTGATATCGCCCGGCCGATACCAATAGGTGGTCATCCAACCGCCGTCTCCGCGCACCGAACGCCATCGCTGATGGTGGGAGCTCAGGGCGGTACGTCCCAGGCGCCGCTCCAGCTCGACGATGTCGATCGCGGTTGCCACTTTGGCGCGAATGCCCCGCTGTCGCATCGCGGCGCTGATCCGCTGGGCAGCCGCCAGCGCGGCGGTGCCCAACGAGGTGCGCCACTGCAAAGCCTCGGCGTTGTCGAGCGCCGCGACCCGCACGATCAGCCAGGTTTCGCGCTGCCCGGCGTACGGTGGCGTGCCGATCAACGTGTCGTAGACACGCGGATAGTCGCCGGTGCTGCGCCGCCGAGCGCCGGCGCTCACCACACTGAGCGAATCGATTCGCAAACCCAGAGTTTGCCGCATCAGCGATAACAGATCCTCGACGTCGAGGGTATTTTCGGTGTACGTCGAGGCCGAGCCGGTGAACAAGGTGGGGGAGTGCGCTTTTCCGAGAAGTTGCACCGCAGCCGCCGCGACACCGTCCTGGTAACGAATCCCGCCGCCGGCACGGTCGTTGGCGACAGTTACAGGTTCAGTCCACTCGATCGGACGCCCGCGTCGGGCCCACAGCCCCAGCCACGACCACAGCGGCTGGCGCCACCAGCGAATCATGCCGATGACGACACCTAGAATCAAACCTATTGCTGCGCCGGCGTATTGGCCAATGCTCCAGCCGACGAGTCCGGCGGCGAGGACACCGACAATGATCTCCAGCTTGATGGTGGCCTTCACCGTGCCCGCCTGGCACGTCCGACGAGCGCCGCGATCACCACCGCGGCCAACACCACACCGGCGAATACCAAAGCCACATTGCGGGCCCGGTGATCGGGCGGCGGCGGCGGTGCGGCAGGAAGGATCACCCGCCGCTGCACACCGGGTGCGAGCCGCTCACCCGGAGGCACGTTGAACGTCAGCGCGGCTACCGGATCGACCACGCCGTAACCGACCTGATTGTCAACTCCTCGCGGCGGATTGTGCGCGGTCTGCAAGATTCTGTTGATCACCTGGTGCGCGGACAGATCCGGGTACTTGGCCCGCACCAGCGCGGCCACCCCACTGACGTAGGCGGCCGAGAAACTCGTGCCCCAGAACGGCATGTTCTTCTCGCCGGGCTTGGCCGGAGGATACGCATTGACTGGTCCGCTGGTGTCCGGCGACAACCCGATGATCCCGATGCCGGGTGCCGCTGCGGCAACCCAAGGTCCTGTTAGGCTTTTGCTGATCGGCGCACCGGTGTTGTCAACCGCACCGACCGACAGCACATAGTCGGAGAACCACGACGGCGACGACACGGTCTTTACCTGATGCCAGTCCCGCGGATCGGACGGGTCTAGTGGGTCAAAGGTCGGATTCTGGGCGCAATCGCTTTCGCCGTCGTTGCCTGCAGCCGCGACGACGACTGCGTCCTTGACGGTGGCGGCGTACCAGACAGCGGCACCGATCGAGGTCTGATCGAGCGGATCAGCCGCTGACACACACGACGTGACACTGACATTGATCACCTTCGCGCCCATGTTGGCGGCATGGACAATGGCTGTCGCGAGTGACGCCATGGTGCCCGCCTTCTTCCGCGCCTCGGTGTTACCGGGACCCGGATTGTCGGGCTCGAAGGCCCGCGACGACTGTCGGATCGAAATGATCAGCGCGTGCGGCGCCACCCCGGCTACCCCGTCCGGCGCACCGGGCGGCGGCGGCGGCACCTCGGGATCTTCAGGCTGGTCGGGCACTGGATCCCCGGGGCCGTTGGAAGGTTCATCCTCCTCCGGCGGCGGCGGCGGCGGGGG